>NZ_JAVACL010000025.1:0-121027 GCF_032658145.1 Streptomyces sp. MK7 | reverse complement strand
AGGGAGTTCGGCTATCAGAGGGCCCACGACGTCGCCGGCGCCGTGGCGTTGCTGGGCGCCGACCCCGAGGCCCGTTTCCTCGGCGGCGGCACCAACCTCGTCGACCTGATGAAGACCGGCGTCGAACGGCCCGCCCGCCTCGTGGACGTCCGCGAACTGCCGCTCGACGGGATCGAAGCCACCGAGGACGGCGGCCTGCGCATCGGCGCGACCGTCACCAACAGTGACCTCGCCGCCCACCCCGAGGTCCGTCGCCGCTACCCGGTGCTGACGCAGGCCGTCCTGGCCGCCGCCTCCGGACAGCTGCGCAACATGGCCACCGTGGGCGGCAACCTGCTCCAGCGCACCCGCTGCGGCTACTTCACCGACGTGACCCAGCCGTGCAACAAGCGCAACCCCGGCAGCGGCTGCCCCGCGATCGAGGGCGAGCACCACAACCACGCCATCCTGGGCGCCTCCGCGCACTGCGTGGCCGTCCACCCCTCCGACATGGGCGTGGCACTGACCGCCCTCGACGCCGTCGTCACCTATGAGACGGCCGACGGGCCGGGCGAGTTGCCGCTCGACGACTTCTACCTGCCCGTGGGCGACACCCCGCACCTGGAGACCGCCCTGCCGCCGGGCGCGCTGATCACCGGCGTCAGCCTGCCGCCCGCGCCGGTCGCCGCCCACTCCCGCTACCGCAAGGTCCGCGAGCGCGCCTCCTACGCCTTCGCGATCGGCTCGGTCGCCGCCGCGCTGGACGTCCAGGACGGTGCCGTACGCGATGTCCGCCTGGCCTTCGGCGCGGTCGCGTCCCGGCCGTGGCGGGCCCGGGCGGCCGAACAGGTGCTGGCCGGTGCGCCGGCCGACGCCGAGACCTTCGCCGCCGCCGCGGACGCCGAACTGGCGGCGGCCGAACCACTGCCCCACAACGCGTACAAGGTGACCCTGATCCGCAACCTCGTGGTGGCCGTGCTCACCGAACTCACCGAGGAGGCCGCCCGATGACCACCGCCACGACCGGGACTCGTACGTCCACCAAGGGCTTCACCGGGACCTCGCACACCCGCGTGGAGGGCCGCGAGAAGGTCACCGGAGCCGCCCGGTACGCGGGCGAGATCCCCTTCGCCGACCTCGCCCACGGCTGGCTGGTGCTGTCCACCGTCGCCCGCGGCCGGATCCGGTCCGTCGACACCGCCCCCGTCCTCGCCCGGCCGGGCGTCCTCGCCGTACTCCACCACCAGAACGCCCCGCGCGTGGAGACCGACTACGTCGGCATGCTGGGCGTCCCGGACCCCACCTGCGCCGTCTTCCAGCACGACCGGGTGCCGCACCTGGGCTGGCCGGTGGCTCTGGTCGTCGCCGAGACGTCCGAACAGGCCCGTGAGGCCGCCGAAACGCTCGTCGTGCACTACGAACAGGAGCCGCACGACATCGACTTCTCCGCCGCCCGAGCGGACGCCCACCCGGTGGACGGCTACATGCCGGCGGTGGCGGAGAAGGGCGACCTGGACGCCGAACTCGCCGCGTCCCACGCCGTCGTGGACGAGGAGTACACCACCCCCGAAGAGCACCACGCCATGATGGAGCCGCACGCGGCGACCGCCCGGTGGGACGGCGGCCGGCTGGAACTGGTCGACTCCAACCAGGGCACCACCTGGGTCGTCGGCGAACTCGCCAAGATGTTCTCGCTCGACCCGGCCTCCGTGCGGGTGCGTTCCGAACACGTCGGCGGGGGCTTCGGCAGCAAGGGCGTCCGCGCGCACCAAGTGGCCGCCGTGATGGCCGCAACCGTCCTCCAGCGCCCCGTCCGGGTGGTCATGACGCGCCGTCAGATGTTCTCCCTGACGGGCTACCGCAGTCCCACCGCGCAGCGCGTCCGGCTGGGCGCGGACGCCGACGGACGGCTGCGGGCACTGGACCACAGCTCTGTCAACCTCACCTCGGCCGTCCACGATTTCGTCGAGTCCGCGGCCGGACCGGCCCGGGTGATGTACGACGCCGACGCCCACCACACCGCCAACCGTGTCGTCCGGCTGAACGTGCCCACCCCGACCTTCATGCGCGCCCCGGGCGAGGCACCGGGCTCGTTCGCGCTGGAGTCCGCGCTCGACGAACTCGCCGAGAAGTGCGGGCTCGACCCGATCGAACTGCGGCTGCGCAACGAACCCGAGCGGGGCCCCGTCTCCGGACTGCCCTTCAGCAGCCGCAACCTGCCCGCCTGCTTCCGCGAGGGCGCCCGCAGGTTCGGCTGGGCGGACCGGGATCCGCGCCCCGGTGTGCGCCGTGAAGGGCGCTGGCTGCTCGGCACCGGTACGGCCGGCGCCTCCTTCGGCGCGGGAGCCGGACCCTCCACGGCGGTCGCCACGGCCGAACCGGACGGCACGTTCACGGTGCGGATCGCCGCCGCCGACATCGGCACCGGAGCCCGCACCGCGCTCACCCTGATCGCCGCCGACGCGCTGGAGGTCTCACCGGACCGGATCAAGGTCCGGATCGGCGACAGCGACTTCGGACCGGCGATGATCGCCGGCGGTTCCATGGGCACCCGCTCCTGGGCCTGGGCGGTCATGACCGCGGCCACCGAACTGCGGGAGCGGCTGGCGCTGGGCGCCGACATCCCGCCGGAGGGCATCACCGTACGGTCCGACACCACCGCCGCGCTCGGCGCCCTCGCGCAGAAGGAACGGCACTCCTTCGGCGCCCAGTTCGCCGAGGTGGCGGTCGACGTCACCACCGGCGAGGTACGGGTGCGCCGCATGCTGGGCATCTTCGCGGCCGGCCGGATCGTCAACCCGCTCACCGCACGCAGCCAGCTCGTCGGCGGCATGACCTGGGGCATCTCCATGGCCCTGCACGAAGAGGCGGTCCGTGACCGCGCCACCGGCGGCCTCTACGGCGCCGACCTCGCGGGCTACCACGTCGCCACGCACGCCGACGTCCCCTTCGTCGAGGCCGACTGGGTGGACGACCCGGACCCGGACGACCCCGTCGGGATCAAGGGCATCGGGGAGATCGGCATCGTCGGCGCCGCCGCCGCGATCGCCAACGCGGTGTGGCACGCCACCGGCGTCCGCCACCGCGACCTTCCCATCCGCCCCGACCGCGTCCTGCAGAGCCTGCCCGGGGAACCGCATGCTTGACATCGCCGGCGAGCTGCACCGCTGGATCGAGGAGGGCCGGGACTTCGCCGTCGCCACCGTCGTGGCCGTCGGCGGCAGCGCACCGCGCGGTCCCGGCGCCGCCCTCGCCGTCGACAGCGAGGGCACGGCGATCGGCTCGGTCTCCGGCGGCTGTGTGGAGGGAGCGGTCTACGAGCTGTGCCGGCAGGCGCTCCAGGACGGCGAGAGTGTCCTCGAACGGTTCGGTTACAGCGACGAGGACGCCTTCGCCGTCGGACTGACCTGCGGCGGGGTCATCGACATCCTCGTCACCCCCGTCCGCGAGGACAGTCCGCTGCGGGCGGTGTTCCGGGCGGCACTGGCGGCCGCCGCCGGCGACGAGCCGGTGGCCCTCGCCCGCGTCGTCCGGGGACCGGCCGGCCTCCTCGGCGCCACGCTGCTGGCCCGGCCCGACGGCACGTACGAGGGCGGCCTCGGCGGCCATCCTGAGCTGGACCGCACCGCGGCGGCCGAAGCCCGCGCCCTGCTGGAGGCAGGCCGCACCGGCACGCGGAAGCTGTCGGAGGACGGATCGCACTGCCCGGGCGGCCTGACCCTGCTCGTCGAGTGCAACGTGCCCCCGCCGCGCATGATCGTCTTCGGGGCGGTCGACTTCGCCGCCGCACTCGTCAGGGCGGGCAAGTTCCTCGGCTACCACGTGACGGTGTGCGACGCCCGCCCCGTCTTCGCCACACGGGCCCGCTTCCCCGAGGCCGACGACATCGTCGTCGACTGGCCCCACCGCTATCTGCGGGGCGCCACGACCGACGCGCGCACGGTGCTGTGCGTGCTCACCCACGACGCCAAGTTCGACATACCCCTGCTGACCCAGGCCCTGCGGATGCCGGTGGCGTTCGTCGGCGCGATGGGCTCACGCCGCACCCACGCCGACCGTGAGCGGCGGCTGCGCGAAGCAGGCCTCTGCGAGGGGGAACTGGCCCGGCTCAGATCCCCGATCGGCCTCGACCTCGGCGCCCGGACGCCCGAGGAGACCGCCCTGTCGATCATGGCGGAGATCGTGGCCATCCGCCGCGGCGGCACCGGCGTCCCTCTGACCGGCTCGGAGAAACCGATCCACCGGGAGGAACAGAAGGAGACAAAGGACGGCGGCACCCGCGCGGCCTGAGCGCCGGCCGACCACCCCGGACGCCGGGCCCCGCCGGGGGGAGGTCACGAACGGGGCCTGGGGAACGTCTCCATAGCGGCGGCCAGATCGGCGGCGTCGGTGCCGACCTTGCGGTACACGGAGGAGAGCAGCTGCCGCACACCCTGCTCCGGGAGACGCAGCTCCTTGGCGACCACCGCCACCGGACGGCCCTGCGCGGCCCGCTCGGCAGCCTTGCGTTCCTGAGCGGTGAGCAGCGTGTCCGTCTGCGCGTACCGCAGGGGCAGCGGCCGCAGCCCGGCCGCGGAGAGCTCGTCCCGGACCCGGCCGGCCAGGGCCTCCGCCCCGCAGTGCACCGCGGTCTCCAGCCCTTGGTAGAGGCGGTCGGCGGCCTCCTGCAGCCGGCCGTTGCGGGACAGCGCGGCACCGTGCCCGACCAGCGCCCGGCCCAGCTCGTACGCGGCCGGCGACCGTTCCAGCTGCTCCACCGCCTCCGCGTGCAGATCCAGCGCCGCCGGCCCCCGGTCACCTCGGCCGGCGTGTGCAGGGCCTGCCCGGTCGCCGACGCCGTACCGAACTCCCGGGCCCGTTGGACGGCATCCCGCGCGAGGTCCGCCGCCCGTTCGGGCTCCGTGGAGGCCAGCGCGGACGCCAGGTCCAGCTGCCACGGACACCAGGCGGGATTGCGCCGGGCCCGGCCGTCGACCACTCACCGACGTCGGTCAGCAGCGCCACCGCATCGGCTTACCGGCCCTCGGCCAGCAGCAACTCGGCGTACACCGTGCGCGGATCGGGGTAGATGACCGCGTTCGGCACGCCCTCGCCGTCATGGTGGGCATCGGCGATCCGCCGCGCCTCCTCCGTCCGCCCCCGGGCCAGCAGCGTCTGGATCAGCACCCCGATCGCGAACCACTGCGCGGGCACCGCCCCCTCCACCTTGTCCGCGATCCGCAGCCCTTCCCGGACCAGCTCCTCGGCTTCGGCGAGGGAGCCTCGGTGGTAGCGGATGTGGGCGAAGAGGGTCTGGCCGACGGCCAGACGGGACCCCGCCAGCCCTTCCTCACGCACTCCGCGATGCCTTTGGAACCACCTGCCTCGGTCGGCACACGAAAGTCGGGCGGTTCTTCAGGGCCTGGCGCCCGATGCATGTCCTGCCCAGTTCACTGCGCGTTCGACTCCGGTCCGCCCATCAACGGGGGCGCAAAGGAGCGTGCAGAGGCGTGCGGGGAACCGCCTTTGTGTGTGCTGAGTCAGCCGGTGGTCTCCGGTGTCAGGCGCGAGATGTGCCGCTCTGTTCGGCGCCCCGCGCCGCGCGTTCGGCGTTCCGCTTCTTCAGACGCGCCGCCTCCTTGCGGACCTCGGCCTGAGTGGCCCGCTCCTTCTCCAGCCACTGAGGCCGGTCCTGCTTCAGGGTGTCGATCTGCTCCGTGGTGAGCGCCTCGGTGATTCCTCCGCGCGCGAGGCCCGCGATGGAGACGCCCAGCTTGGCCGCGACCACGGGGCGCGGGTGGGGGCCGTTGCGGCGCAGGTCGCGCAGCCACTCGGGCGGATCGGCCTGGAGCTCGTCGAGCTCTGCCCGCGAGACGACGCCCTCCTGGAAATCGGCGGGCGTGGCGGGCAGGTACACACCCAGCTTCTTCGCCGCGGTGGCGGGCTTCATGGTCTGGGTGCTGCGGTGCGACTTCATGGTGTCCAGACTATCGACCGGTCGCGGGTGGTCCGACCACGCCGGGTAACCTAGGCGGAGTGACAGGCTCGGAAGCATCCCCCTCGTTCCGGCTCGCGTACGTTCCCGGGGCGACGCCCGCCAAGTGGGCGCGGATCTGGAACGAGCGGCTGCCCGGCATCCCCCTCGAACTCGTTCAGGTCCCGGCCGCCGACGTGCCCGGAGTGCTGCGCGACGGCGCGGCGGACGCGGGCCTCGTACGGCTGCCCGTGGACCGTACGTTCTTCAGCGCGATCCCGCTCTACACCGAGACGACGGTGGTCATCGTCCCCAAGGGCCATCTGGTGACGGCCGCGGACGAGGTATCGGTCGAGGACCTGGCCGACGAGGTCGTCCTCCACCCCCTGGACGACGTCATCGGCTGGGAGCGGCCACCGGGGGAGCCCGC
This sequence comes from Streptomyces sp. MK7, assembly GCF_032658145.1. Lineage (NCBI taxonomy): Bacteria > Bacillati > Actinomycetota > Actinomycetes > Kitasatosporales > Streptomycetaceae > Streptomyces > Streptomyces sp. MK7. The sequence goes on along the minus strand of NZ_JAVACL010000025.1, from coordinate 114,665 downwards.
CTTCGAGCGCCCCGCCACCACCGAGGACGCCGTCGAGCTGGTGGCCGCGGGCGTGGGCCTGCTCGTCGTCCCGCAGTCGCTGGCCCGCCTCTACCACCGCAGGGACCTCACCTACCGTCCGGTCGTCGACGCCCCGCAGTCGAGCGTCGCGCTGGCGTGGCCGGAGGAGAGGACCACCGACCTGGTCGACGACTTCATCGGGATCGTCCGGGGCCGGACGGTCAACAGCACCCGGGGACGCGGCGGCGTCCGGACCCCGGGCGGGTCCCAGGACGACCGGGCCGGGGGCGCGGACGCCCGCCGGAAGCCCACGGCGGGCAAGTCGACCGGACGTGCCGGCAAGGCCACCACCACGAGAGCCGGCTCGGGCGGCTCCGGAGGATCACGCGGCGGCAGGGGCGCGAAGGGCGTGAGGACCACCAAGGAGACCAAGGGCGGCAAGCGCGGCAGGCCGCGCCGCTCCTAGGTCACCTCTTCGCCGTCCGGCCGATCGACTCCACCAGCGGCAGCAGCCGGTGAGGGACGCGCTCGCGCAGGGCCACCTCGGTGCGGGTGCGGACCACGCCCGGCAGGCTGATCAGCTTCTGGATCACGTCCTCCAGGTGGGCGTTGTCCCGCGCGACGACCCGGGTCAGCAGATCGCCGCCGCCGGTGATCGAGAACGCCTCGACGATCTCCGGCACCGCGGCCAGCGCGTCCCCGACGTCGTCCAGATGCCCCTGGGTGACCTCGATGTGCACGAAGGCGAGCACCGGGTGGCCGAGGGCGGCGGGGGAGAGGACGGGACCCGTGCCGGTGATCACGCCGTCGCGTTCGAGGCGGTCCAGGCGGGCCTGGAGCGTGCCGCGGGCGACGCCGAGAACGCGGGCGTACTCGCGCACGCTGGTGCGCGGCTGTTCGAGGAGCAGCCGCAGGATACGGGTGTCGAGTTCGTCCACGGCCATGGCGGCGCCCGTGCCCTTCTGCGTTCGTCGATCGACGCCGACTGTACCAATGGCCCAGTGTGGTGCGGCCCGCCCTGGTCGGGCGTCGTCGTCCATTGGCCCTCCGCCGGTACCGGATATCGGTGTCCGGCTGGGCCAATGGCTCAGTGAATCGGACGTCACTTGAGCCACGGGCCGAGTGGATGGTGTTATGGACACGTCGATGGCGCTGCGGACCCCCGCGGCGCCTTTTTCATGCCGGTGTTCCGTACCGGCGTCCCATGCCGGTGTTCCAGGTCTGCCAAGGGGGCGGTAAACAGTGCTGAAGAGGGTGTTCGCGGCTCCGGACCCGGGACGGGCGCGGCTGCGGTTCGCGGCCCGTGCCGTCCTCGGCATCGGCCTGGCGGTCGCCGTCTGCGGACTGGCCGGACACTCCCTTCCGGGCGCCGTCACCGGCGGGCTCGCCGCGCTGCTCGCCCTGTTCACCGTCACCGACCCCACGGTCCGGGCGCAGGCGGTCACCACCGCGCTGCTGCCGGTCGTCGGCATCCCCGTCCTCGCCGCCGCGGCCGGACTGCACGACCACCCCGTGGCCCGGGACCTCGCCTTCCTCGCCGTGGTCGGCGCGGGCGTGTACGCGCGCCGCTGGGGACCGCGGGGCCACAGCCTGGGCGTGTTCGCGTTCATGACCTTCTTCGTGGCGCAGTTCCTGCACGCGACCAGCGGGCAGCTGCCCCAGCTGTCCGCCGCCCTCCTCCTGTCCGTGCTCAGCGCGGCAGCGGTCCGTTTCGGGCTGTGGTGCTACGAACACCGGCTGCCCCCCGCCGTGCCCGTGCCGCCGGCCGGCAGCGCACTGGCCCGGGTGATCACCCGGCAGGCCGTCCAGGCCACCTCCGGCGCCGCCTTCGCGCTCGTCGTGGGGCAGATGGTCTCCGGACAGCGCTGGTACTGGGCCGTCGGCGCCACCTGGTGGGTCTTCGTGAACACCGTCTCGCGCGGCGAGACCCTGGTGCGCGGCTTCCGCCGCGTCCTCGGCACGGTGCTCGGCCTGGGCCTCGGCGCCCTCCTCGTCGTCCCGCTGCACGGCGCCGTCCTGCCCACCCTCGCCCTCGTCGCCGTCAGCGTCTTCGGCATCTTCTACACGGCCGCCGTGTCCTACACCTGGATGATGCTCTGGGTCACGCTGCTCGCCGAGTCGCTCTACGGCCTCCTCGGCGTCCTCACCCCCGGCCTGGTCGCCCTGCGGCTCGGCGAGACCGCCGTCGGCGCACTCGGTGCCGGGCTGGCCGTGCTGTTCGTGCTGCCCGTCACCACCCACTCCGTCACCGATGCCTGGATCCAGCGCGCCCTGCGCTGCGTCCACGCGTGCACCGCCGAGGCCGCCGCCCGGCTCGCGGGCGTCGCGGACGCCGATCCCACGCCCCGCGTGGCCGAACTGGAGCAGCTGCTCGGCCGGGTACGGCTCTCCGTGGCTCCGCTGGTCCACCCGCTGAACCCGATGCTCGGCCGCAAGCGGCGCGCCCGCCGGGTACTCACGCTGCTCGACGACTGCGCCCGCGAGATCCGCGGTCTGGTCGCCGTCGCCGCCGACCCGGAGGCCTCCCACGACGCGCGCCTGGCCGCCGCCTGCTGGCGAGTGGAGGCGGCCGTGGAGGCGCTCACCGGCGGCGCCGAACCCTTCACCGCGACGCCCGCCACCGACACCGCCCGCCCGACCGCGGAAGCGGGCGCCCTCGCCCACCTCCACGGCCTGGAGCGGGCCCTGACCGACCTGGCCGCCCCGCTCCGAGCCCCCTCGGGGTCCCCCCTGGTCGGCGCCTGACCACCACGGCGCACCCGCCCCACCCCCAAGCGCCGGGACACCCCGAGATTCTCCGGCCTTGGTCTAGACCGCACATGATCGACTGCTACCGTCAGCCCGAGACGGGTCGAGCGGGCGAGAGGGGACAGTGGTGGCAGGCGAGGGCGGCGGGCGGCGGCGGGCGTTCATCGGGTCGTTCACGGCGGCGGGAGGACCCGGCGTGGTCACCGCGGCCGTGGCCCACAGCGATGGCGCGCTGACCGTGCTGAGCGACGTGGACGGCGTGCTGGACCCGTCGTACCTGGCCCTGTCGCCCGACGGCGGCACGCTGTACGCGGTCAGCGAGACCGCCGAGGGCGCGGTGGCCGCGTACCGGGTGAAGGAGGAGACCGTCGAGCTCACCGGGGCCCCGGTGCGAGTCGGCGGGAGCGGACCGACCCATCTGAGCGTGTTCGACGGGCACGTCCTCACCGCCAATTACGGCTCCGGCAGCGTCAGCGCCGTCCCGGTCCGCGCCGACGGCCGGCTCGCCCATGCCCCCTCCGACGTCCTGCGGCACACCGGGTCCGGTCCGCACGAACGCCGGCAGCGCGGTCCGCACGCCCACCAGGTGCAGCCGGACCCGAGCGGACGCTGGGCCGTCGGGGTCGACCTGGGCACGGACTCGGTGCGGGTGTACGCGCTGGCGGACGGCAAGTTCACCGTGCACCGCGAGATCGCGCTGCGGCCCGGCTCCGGACCCCGCCATCTGGCCTTCCACCCGGACGGCCGGCACGCCTACGTCGTCAACGAACTCACGCCCACCGTCACCGCCTGCCGCTGGGACGCCGCGAGCGGCGCCCTCAAGCCGCTGGCCGAGACGCCGGTCCTGCCCCATGCCCCGGCCGGTGACGCCTACCCCTCGGGCGTCGTGGCCGCCCCTGACGGCCGGTTCGTGTGGACCGCCACCCGCGGTGAGGACGTGCTGTCCGTGTTCGCCGTCGAGGCGGACGGGGAGCGGCTGGAACTGGTGGCGACGGTGCCCTGCGGCGGCCACTGGCCCCGGGCGCTCGCCCTGTCCGCCGGCTTCCTCTACGTCGCCAACGAGCGCTCCGGCGATGTGACCTGGTTCGCGGTGGACCCGGACACGGGGCTCCCGGAGCGCACCGGCGCGGTGCGGGTGGCCGCGGCGTCCTGCGTGGTCTTCGGCTGACGCCCCCGACCCGCTCCCGCACCGCCACGCACCGCCGCCGCACGGCGAAGGGCCCGCCCCGGCTGTCCGGAGCGGGCCCTTCGTGCGGTCGTACAGGTCGTACAGGTCGTACGGGTCGAGCGGGTCGTACGGGTCATGCGGGTAGTGCCGGTCGTTCGGTGGTTCGCGATGCCGCCGGAGGTCGGCGACGCGCGGATCAGCGGACCGGCGTCCCCTGCGACTGCTGCGGGGCGATGCCCAGCGCGGTCGTGTACTTGGCCAGGGCGAGCTTGCCGATGGCCGGGTACGGGCCGAGCGCCTCGGCGGCCGGGCAGTCCGCCTCCTTGGCGGCCGCCTCGATCAGCTCCGCGTCGATCTCCGGGCCGATCAGGTACGGCGCCAGGGCCAGCTGCTGGGACCCGGAGGAACGCAACTGCGCGGCGACGGCCGCGATCGAGCCCTCCTGGTCGAGGGCGGCCGCCATCACCGGCACGGCGAGGCGGGCGGCCAGCAGCATGCCGGTGATCCCGGCGGCCTGGACGGCCTCCTCGCCGCCGACCGACGCGAGGATGATGCCGTCGGCGGCGGTGGCCACCGTGAACAGGCGGGCGCGGTCGGCGCGGGCCAGGCCGGCCTCCGACAGGCGCACGTGCAGCGCCTCGGCGAGCAGCGGGTGCGGGCCGAGCACATCGGTCAGCTCGGCGGCGACCCGGCTGTCCATCACGGCCTGGCGGATCTGACGCAGCAGCGCGCTGTCCGGGCCGGCCAGCAGCGGCACGACGACCCCGACCGGGCCGTCGGGCTCCTTGACCTCGGCACCGGCGGCCAGCGCCTGCTCGTAGCGGGCGGTCCGCTGGTCGGCCGCGTGCGCGAGCACGGACCGCAGGGTCGGGAACTCCTCGTCGTCCCCGTCGACGTACCCGATCAGGGCGTCGAGGCCGGGAAGCTCGGAGCGGGCGATGCTCACGACCTCCTCGGCAAGGCTGCGCGTGGCGGCGCCGGGCGTGCCCGGCACCGCGAGGACGAGCGCGGGCGCGCCCTCGGGAGCGGCCAGCGGTTCGGGTCGGCGGTGCCGTCCGGGCTGGCGGGGGCGCGGCATTCGTACTGGCAGGCCGGACGCGGGCCCAGTGGGGGAGCTCATGGCGCCGCATGTTACTGGCTTTCCGGGTCCTGCTGTTCGGGGAGGGTGCAGGTGAGCGGTATCCGTCCGGTTTTGTCGGATGCGTGACGCGGTGATCCGAACCGGTGGATGTGTGCAAGGGGTCGGATACGGCAACTCGCCCGCGACATGGGCGCACTTGTCCGACATACGCCGGACACATGCGGACGTGGCGGACGTGAGCGGATCAATCCCCTTGTGCCGGTGGCACGTAGAGCAGCTTCTCGTCACCGGGCAGGGCGAAGGTGCCTCGGGCCAGGTCGGTGGCGATGCGCACCGAGCCGTGCAGCGGATCCCCCTCGGCGGCCACGCGCCGCGCGTGCGGCAGCCGTACGGCCAACTCCTGCTCCAGCGGCACGAGGAGCGGGTCGCCCATCTTGAACAGGCCTCCGGTGAGGGCGACCAGGGGCTCGCCGAGGGGAGGGCAGACGGCGGCGGCCGACTCGGCCATGTGCCGGGCCGCCGCGCGCAGCACGCCGGCCGCCACGGGGTCCTCGGCGGCACAGGCGGCCACCTCGGGCGCGAAGGAGGCGAGGACGGCGGCGCGGTCCGAGCGCGGATAGATTATGCCGGGCAGCCGCGGCATCGGCCCGAACGCCTCCTCGGCACGCGCCAGCAACGCCGCCGAGCCGCCGTCCCGTCCGTCGTGGGCGCGCAGCGCGGCCTCCAGACCCGCCCGCCCGATCCACGCCCCGCTGCCGCAGTCGCCGAGGAGATGACCCCAGCCGTCGGCACGGTGCCAGCCGGACAGGTCGGTGCCGATCGCGATCAGGCCCGTCCCGGCGGCGATCACCGCCCCGGGCCGCGGGCCCAGGGCGCCGACATAGGCGGTGACCGCGTCGGCGACGAGTGCGACCCTGCGCACCCCCAGTTCCCGCGCCAGCGCCCCGGGGAGTTCGGCGCGCAGGGCGTCGCCCAGGGTGGCGAGTCCGGCCGCTCCCACGACGGCCGCCTCCAGCCGCCCCACCCCGGCCTCGGCGGACAACGCCCGCGCCATCGGCACGAGTTGCTCCACCAGGTGTCCGGGATCGATCCCCCGGTCCCCCGTGCGCACCGGTTCCTCCGACGCCCGCTGAGCGAGCGGCCCGGCCCCGGGCACACCGATGACGACCCGCATTCCGGAACCGCCCGAGTCCACGGCGAGGAAGCCGGCCGCCGAGTCCGCGCCGGCCTCCGTCCGGCCCGTCACGGCAGGCGCCAGTCCACGGGCTGCGCCCCCTGCCGGACCAGCAGGTCGTTGGCCCGGCTGAACGGGCGCGAGCCGAAGAAGCCGCGGTCGGCCGACATGGGAGAGGGATGGGCCGACTCCACCGAGGGCAGGTCGCCGAGCAGCGGACGGAGATTGCGGGCGTCACGGCCCCACAGGATCGACACCAGCGGCTTGCCGCGTGCCGCCAGTGCCCGTATCGCCTGCTCGGTGACCTCCTCCCAGCCCTTGCCGCGGTGGGCGGCCGGCTTGCGCGGGGCCGTGGTGAGCGCCCTGTTGAGCAGCAGCACGCCCTGCCGGGTCCAGGGCGTCAGGTCGCCGTTCGACGGCTGGGGCAGCCCCAGGTCGCCGTTCAGCTCCCGGTAGATGTTGACGAGGCTGCCGGGCAGCGGACGCACCTCGGGCGCCACCGAGAACGAAAGGCCGACGGCGTGCCCTGGGGTCGGGTACGGGTCCTGGCCGACGATCAGGACGCGTACGTCGTCGAAGGGTTGCTGGAAGGCGCGCAGAACGTTCGCGCCGGCCGGGAGGTAGGTGCGTCCGGCGGCGATCTCCGCGCGCAGGAAGTCACCCATCGCGGCGATCCGCCCGGCCACGGGTTCCAGGGCCTTCGCCCAGCCTGCTTCGACGATTTCATGCAACGGTCGTGGTGCCACGGGCGTCACCCTACTGCCGGACACCGGCCGTTGATCAAGCTGTGGCCGAAACCCGGGCCCGGCCGTCACGGGGGACGGCCGGGACTGCGCCTCGGGGCCGGCAAGTGCCGTCATGCTCAGCCGATCACCGCCGCCCGTACGCACAGCACGTCCGGCAGATGCGCGGCCAGCTGCTGCCAGCTGTCGCCGTCGTCCGCCGAGGCGTACACCTCGCCGTTGCGGTTGCCGAAGTACACGCCGGCCGGGTCGGCGTCGTCGGTGCACAGCGCGTCGCGCAGCACCGTGCCGTAGTGGTCCTCCTGCGGCAGGCCCGCCGTGAGCGGCTCCCAGCTCTTGCCGGCGTCGGCCGTGCGGAACACGCGGCACCGGTGTTCGGCGGGCACCCGGTCCGCGTCGGCGTTGATCGGGAAGACGTACGCCGTGTCGCCCCGGTGCGGATGGGCGGCCGCCGCGAAGCCGAACGTCGACGGCAGTCCCTCGCCGATGTCCGTCCAGTGCGCGCCCCCGTCGTCGCTGCGGTACACCCCCCAGTGGTTCTGCAGGTAGAGCCGGTCGAGGTTGACCGAGTCCTGCGCCACCTTGTGAACGCACTGGCCGAACTCCGGGTTGGCATCGGGCAGGAACACCGCGGACACCCCGGAGTTGGAGGGCTCCCAGCTCGCGCCGCCGTCGGCCGTACGGAACACCCCGGCGGTGGACACGGCGACCGTGACGGCCCTCGCATCGCGCCGGTCCGTCACCACGGTGTGCAGGCCCTCACCGCCGCCGCCCGGCACCCACTTCGACCGCGTGGGGTGCTCCCACAGCGGGCGGACCAGCTCGAAGCTCTCGCCGCGGTCCTCGGAGCGGTAGAGCGCGGCCGGCTCCGTGCCCGCGTACACCACGTCGGGCTCGGCGGCCGCCGGGTGCAGCTGCCACACCCGCTCCAGCGAGGCGCCCGTCTCCTTGGGGAACTTCACCGCCGGCCGGGCGGGCTCCGTCCACGTACGGCCCAGGTCGTCGGAGTGGAACACGGACGGGCCCCAGTGCGCGCTGTCGCCACCGGCCAGCAGCCGCGGAACGGCGCCGCGGGTGTCGATGGCCACCGAGTACACGGCCTGCGCGTTGAAGTAGGGGCTGTCGTCGAACTCCCAGGCGCCGTCCCGCCGCCGCCCGATGAACAGGCCCTTTCGGGTGCCCACGGCGAGCAGTACCTCGGTCATGCCGATCACCTCCGAGAGGTCTTCGTCCGGACATCCTTGTCTCGGACACCGGCCAGTCTGCACCCCACCACTGACAGTCACCCCCGCGATGACGTCGTCGCAGGTCGGACCGGCATGGTGGGCGTGCCCCGCGAGCCGGGGCGTGCGGAAGGGACGGTTTCGCGCCGCCGCCGGACCCATGGCAGCGCCGGGCCGGGGAACCCGTGATGAGCGTCGAGGAGCCCTCTGCCGTAAGGAAGGGCGGTGGGGCAGGTCCGTGTGGCCCGTGAGCTTGTGAGGAGGATGCCGTCGATGGCGTTCCGGGGTCCCGAGGTGTGGCTGTGGCGGTGGCGCCGCAATCCGCTCAAACGCCGTTCCGACACGGTGGAGGCCTGGGTCGTGCTGGGGGCGTGGGTGCTCACCGTGGCCGCCGGGGTGCTCACCGGGTGGACCGCCGCCGGCGGAGTGGAGGGCGTCATGGCCCGGGAACGGCTCGAGTGGCGGCCCACGGCGGCGCTGGTGACCCAGCAGGCGTCACGCCCGCGGCCCGGTGACCCGGACCCGACGGGCGACGGGAGCGGCCGTGGGGCCACACAGGGGACCGACACGCTCAGGGTGTGGGCGAAGGTGCGCTGGACCGCGCCCGACGGTTCCGCGCACACCGGTCAGGCCCGGGTGCCCTCCGGCAGCGCACCCGGCACCCGCGTCACAGTGTGGACCGACCCTGACGGCGGGCTGGTCACCAGGCCCGCCACACCCACCCAGGCCCACACACACGCCCTGCTGATCGGCGGGCTGGCGGGCATGAGCGCCGCCGCCGTCCCCCTGGCCGGCAGCCGCGTCCTGCGCGGCCGCCTGGAACGCCGCCGTCTGGACCAGTGGGACGCCGAGTGGGCCCGCTTCGATCCGCTGTGGGGCCGCAAGACCTGGTGACGCCGCGGGACCTGGCGAACCCCCCTACGCCGCGTACGCCGGAACCTGCGCTTCGCCACCGGGCCCGACGACACCATCGCGGTGTCCACGGGGGCCGGGAGCCCTCCGCCGCCGTGGACGCCGCGCGCGTGACGCGTCGGCTGCAGGTGATGTCCGACGCCGAGTAGCGGCAGTACGTGCCGTCCGGTCCGCTGCCGGTCTCCGTGGGCTCCGCGCCGGCGTTGTTGCCCTGATAGCGCACGCACGGCTTGATCTTCTTCGAGCTGTCGCCATGGATGCGGATCCTGCTCAGCGGCGCCGCGTCACCGTAGTTCTGGTTGATGCCGACGATCGCCTTGCCGGGCGCCGTGACAGTCGACGCCGCTGACCGCGATCGTGCGCTTGTACTGCGTCCTGCAGTTGCCGCAGGAGCGGACCAGCTGGCCGAAGTCCTCCACCTGGAACTGAGAGACCGCCAGCTTGCCCGCGCCGTTGAACTGCAACACCTTGTCCGACGCCTTCCTCGCACCGCCCCCGATCACGCTGTAGGAGAAGGACGACGACTTGCCGAGGAAGGTGGCCGCGTCCTCGCCGACGTCCTCCCACCTCACGTTCTGCGGCGTGCGGCTGCCCAGGCAGTGGATGCCGTCGGCGGCGGGGGAGCCGATGATGGCGGCGCTCGCGGGGGAGAGGGCCATGTCTGTCATGATCATGACAGCGTGGAGTGTAAGCACTTTCTGGCCACGCTCGGCGCAGAAGGTCGTGGGAGCGCTCCCCCGACGTGCCCGACGAGGCACTCGAAGAGCCCGGGGAGCCGGGAGTCGGGTGGCGCGCGCGCAGCCCCTGACGTTCCCTGAGAAATGGCGGGATGACCAGCACTGTCGCGGGCACCCGGCCACGGAAAGGGATCTCACCCCCAGGCGAGGAGAGTCATGGCTGAGCAGAAGTCGTCGTCGATCCTTACGGCGCCCCTGCACGGCGCTGCCTCGGTGCTGCGGCGGGTACCCGGCGCAGGGCTCGTGGGCAGGGCCGCCCAGGGAACGCTCGACAAGGTCGGCGCCGTGTCGCCGAGGGGCCGGCGGATCGCGGTCTACACGGGGGCCGGGGTGCTCGGCGTCGCCGGAGTGGTGGAGTGGCCGGTCGCCCTCACGGGCGCGGCCGTGGCCTGGCTGACCCAGCCGAGGCCCGATCACCCCGAACGAGCCGGACAGCCGCCGCAGGCCCTTGGCACCGCACCGGACGGCGGCCCGGAGACCGGAGAGGCCATGCCGGTCAGCGAACCGGCGGCCCGCAACGTCGCACGACCCACCGGCACCACGGCCGCCGCCCGGCAGGCCGCGCGCAAACGCGCCGCCGCCACCCGCGAAGGCGCCGAGGACGTCGCCGCCGCGGCCCTCAGGTCCCCCGGCACCCGGAGCCGGACCAGGCCGCCCGCGGGCAGGACCTCCGCGGCCAAGTCGGCGACGGCCAAGGCCGCCACCGCGAAGGCGCCGACGGGCGGGACGGCCACCAGCAAGGCGTCCACACGCAAGGCCGCCACGGTGAAGGCGGCCACCACCAGGACCGCCACCACATCCGCCACGAGCAAGGCGACTCGTAAGACGGCCGGCGGCAAGGCCGCCACGGCGAAGGCGTCCTCCAGCGGGTCCACCACCGGGACCCTCGGCCCGACGGCGCGGCGCGCCCGTACCACCCGCTGAGGAACGTCATGGTGCTCGGTCTGCTGACGGCTCCGGCGGCCGCCGCGCGGCGGCTGAACGAGGCGCCCCGGCTGCTGGCGCGGGCGGCGGCCCCGGCGGTCGGGGTGGCCGCCGGGGCGGTGGCCGGTACGGCTCGCGCCGGCGTGCACGGCCTGGACGCGGCGGCGCGGGTGACGCGGGTCGCGCGCAACGCGCTGCCCGGCGCGGGGGTCCATTGGCGCTCCGGCAGGCGCGCGCACTTCGCGCTGCGCCCCGCCGAGCCGGAGCGGGTCCGGCGCGCCGGCGGCACCGAGCACCTTGCGCGCCGCGTCGCGGCCGCCCTGGCCGAGCACCCCGACGTGTTGTTCGCCTACTGGGACCAGGGGCTCGGGCGTCTGGTCGTCACCGCCACCCAGGAGGAGGCCGCCGAACGGGTGACGGATCGCGCGGCTGAGCTGGCCGCCCAGCACGATCTGACGCTCGCGGGCGGCGACCCCGAGGAGACGACCCATCCGGCCGACCCCGCGGGGGTGCGGTTCGCCGCGGCCACGCTCGCCGCCGACGTCGTCGGCATCGCCGCGGGACTGACCGCCTACGCCCTGCGGCTGCCGCCGTCACCGCGCATGGTGACCGCCGCGCTGACGCTGCTGCGCGAGAACCCGCGCTTTCGCGCGCGGCTGCGCGCCCGGCTGGGCCATCAGCGGATGGACCTCCTGCTGGCCTGCGCCAACGCGGCCGTCCACGGCGCCGGGCAGACCCCCACCTCACTCGTGCTCGACGGGGTGCTGCGCTCCTGCCAGCTGGCCGAGACGGTGGCCCGCTCGGCCGCGTTCGACACGGTCCACGACCGGCTGTGCGCCCCGGACCGGGTCAGCGTCGCCGCCGGCGCCTTCCCCCGCCCGCCGCTGCGCCTGACGCCGGCCCAGGAGTACGCCGAACACGCCTCCGCGGGCAGTCTGCTGGGCGCGGCGGTGACCCTGCTGGTCAAGCACGACGCGGCGGAGGCGGCCGAGGCGGTACTGGCCGGCTCGCCCAAGGCCGCGCGCTACGGGCCCGCCCTGTTCCACTCCGTACTGAGCGCGTCGCTGGCCCGCACCGGCGTGCTGGTGCGCGATGCGGAACGGCTGCGGCAGCTGGGGATGACCGGCACCGTCGTGCTGCACCCGAGCGCCCTGCGCACCGAGACCGGGGATGTCGATCCGTGGGCGGAGGCCGTGCTCGACGCGGCCCGCCGGGCCCGGCTCAAGGTCGTCCTCGTCGACGACCCGGCCCTGGAGGACCTCACCGGCCTGGCCGACGAGGTCGTCGACGCCCGGCGGCCCCTGGACGACGTGGTGTACGGGTTGCGCGGCGGCGAGGACGAGGGCGTGGTGCTCACCGTCGCCCGGATGCGGTCGGCCGACGAGCAGGGCCTCCTGGCCGGACTGCGCGGCAGCGACATCGCCGTCGCCCTCGCCGACCACGACAGCGCCGTCGTCTGGAGCGCGGACATCCTGGCCGTGCACGGCCTGCCCGACGTGTGGCGGGTGCTGACCGCGGTCACGGCCGCCCGCGCCGTCGGCCACCGGGCGCAGACCCTGGCCCGGTCCGGCGCCGCGCTGTCCGGGCTGCTCGTCGCCATCGGCGAGTCCAAGGGCGGACGCGGGCGCCGGGCCGTACTGCCCGGGCTGCGGCACGCACCGGTCGACGCGGCGGCGGCCGCCGCCCTGCTGTCCGGGGCGCGGGCCGCCCTGGGGGTCGCGGCCGCCCGCGCCCCGCACCCGAGCCCGCGCGTGCACTGGCACGAACTGGACTCGGAGGAGGCGCGCGAGCAACTGGAGCACGAACCGGCCGCCGTACCGACCACGTTCGAGCGGGCCACCGGCCGCCTCCGCAAGGCGGCCGACGGCGTCGCCCGGCACCCGGCCATGACCCCCGTGCGCTGGACCTACGAGCTCGGCGCGGCCGTACGCGGCGAACTGCACGACCCCCTCACCCCGGTGCTGGCCGTCGGCTCGGCGGCCTCCGCGATCCTCGGCTCCATGCTGGACGCCCTGCTCGTCGTCGGCGCCCTGGACCTGAACGCCCTCGTCGGCGGCGTGCAGCGGCTGCGCGCCGAGCGGGCGCTGTCCGGGCTGCTCGCCGACCAGAAGCGCAAGGCGCGCATCGCGCCCCCGGACGCGGAGGCGCCGGCCGGCGGCACCCGTACGGTCGACGCCGGCAAGCTGCGCCCGGGCGACGTCATCGAGCTGAAGGGCGACGACGTGGTGCCCGCCGACGCGCGCCTGCTGTGGGAGGAGGGCCTGGAGGTCGACGAGTCCGCGCTGACAGGGGAGTCCCTGCCGGTGCAGAAGCAGACCGCCCCGACCCCGCACGCGGCCGTCGCCGACCGGCGGTGCATGGTCTTCGAGGGCACGACCGTGGTGGGCGGACGCGCCCGGGCCGTCGTGGTGGACATCGGAGAGCACACCGAGGCCGCCCGCGCCGTGCACCTCGCCGCCCGTACGCCCCCGGCCGGCGGAGTCCAGGCCAGGCTCCAGGAACTCACCCGCAAGGCCCTGCCGTTGACACTGGCGGGTGGGGCCGCGGTGACGGGCATCGCGCTGCTGCGCGGCACCCCCGTCCACGAGGCGGTCAGCGGCGGCGTGGCCGTCGCCGTGGCCGCCGTTCCCGAGGGCCTGCCGCTGGTGGCCACGGTGGCCCAACTGGCGGCGGCCAGGCGGCTCACCCGGGGCGGCGTGCTGGTGCGCACCCCGCGCACCCTGGAGGCGCTGGGCCGCATGGACACCCTCTGCTTCGACAAGACCGGCACGCTCACCGAGAACCGGCTGCGCCTGGTGCGCGTCTGCGATACGGGCGGCACGGTCCACGCGGTGCGCGACGAGGCCGCCGCGGAGACGCTGCGCGCGGCCGCGCGGGCCTGCCCGCGGGTGAACGGCGGCTCCGACCGGCCGGTGCACGCCACCGACGAGGCCGTCCTGGACGCGGCCCGCCCCGACCCGGAGTGGACCCAGCTCGAAGGCCTCGGCTTCGAGGCCGCCCGCGGCTACGCGGCCGCCGTGGGCCGCAGCGCGGACGGGCCGCGGGTGCTCGTGGTCAAGGGCGCCCCGGAGACCGTCCTGCCCGCCTGCTCCGGACTCCCGGCCCACGCCTCCGACGCCGCGCACGCGCTGGCCGGCGACGGGCTGCGGGTCCTGGCGGTGGCCCGGCGGCGGCTCGCCGCGCGCGAGAAGGAGACGGACGTACTCGAAGAACCTCTGGCGGGACTGGAGTTCGCCGGTCTGCTGGCGCTGTCGGACGTGCCGCGCGAGACCTCCACGGCGCTCGTCCACGGCCTGTACGAGGAGGGCGTCCGGCCGGTCATGCTCACCGGTGACCACCCGCAGACCGCGCGGGCGATCGCCATGGAACTCGGCTGGCCGGCCGACACCCCCGTGGTCACCGGCGACGAACTGGCCGCCGCCGACCGCTCCGCCCGGGCCCGCATGCTGCGCGACGCGGGCGTGGTGGCCAGGGTGGCGCCCGAGCAGAAGCTCCAGGTCGTCGAGGCGTTGCGGGACGCGGGCCGGGTGGTCGGCATGGTCGGCGACGGAGCCAACGACGCCGCGGCGATCCGGGCCGCCGACATCGGCGTGGGCATCAACGCGCGGGGCTCGGCGGCCGCGCGCAACGCCGCGGACATCGTCCTCACCGACGACGATCTCACCGTCCTGATCGACGCGATCGGCGAGGGCCGCGCCCTGTGGCACAGCGTCGCGGACGCCATCGCCATCCTCATCGGCGGCAACGCCGGCGAGGTCGGCTTCGGCATCCTCGGCACCCTGATGTCGGGCAGGGCGCCGCTGTCCACCCGGCAGATGCTGATGGTGAACCTGTTCACCGATCTGTTCCCGGCGATGGCGGTCGCGGTGACGCCCAAGGAGGACGTCGAGCAGACCCGGGCCGGATCGCCCGAGGACGCGGCCGGCGGTGTCCTCGGGGAGCCGCTGATCCGGCAGATCCGCCACCGCGCCCTGACGACCTGTCTGGGCGCGGTCACGGCCTGGCTGATCGGACGCTTCACACCGGGCAGTGCCCGCCGCTCCGGCACGATGGCCCTGTGCGGTGTGGTCGGCACCCAGCTCGTCCAGACGCTTCTCGACCGCCGCGACAGCCCGCTGGTCCGGGTGACGTCCCTCGGCTCCGCCGTCGTCCTCGTCGCCGTGGTGCAGACCCCGGGCGTCAGCCGTCTCTTCGGCTGCACTCCCCTGGGACCGGTCGCCTGGGCCGGCGTCGCCGCGGCCATCGCCCTCGCCCTCGCGGGCCAGCGGACACTGCCCCGCCTGGAGGAGACCGTGTCCCGCCTGCTGCCGCCGCGCTGGGGGAGCGGGGCCGGAGGCAGCTTCCGAGCCGGGCGGGCGCCGCTCCGGGGCTGACGGGCGCTGCGCGGAGCGGTCGTCAGACGGAGCGGTGGTACTGGTCGGGTACGTGTACCTGGCCGCCCAGTTCGCGGGCCGCGTGCCGAGCCCAGGAGGGGTTGCGCAGCAGTTCGCGGCCCAGGAGGACCGCGTCGGCCTCGCCATTGGCGACGATCTTCTCCGCCTGCTCCGCGTCGGTGATGAGTCCGACGGCGGCGACCGCCATCGGCGATTCGGTCTTCACTCGCGTCGCGAACGGCACCTGGTAGCCGGGCCCCGTCGGAATGCTCACGCCGGGGGCGTTGCCGCCGGTGGAGACGTCGAGCAGATCGACACCGTGCGCGTGCAGCTCGGCCGCGAAGCGCACCGTGTCGTCCGCGGTCCAGCCGGCGTCCTCCAGCCAGTCGGTCGCGGAGATGCGGAAGAAGAGCGGCTTGTCCTCGGGCCAGACCGCGCGCACCGCGTCGACGACCTCGAGGGCGAAACGCACCCGGTTCTCGTACGAGCCGCCGTAGGCGTCGGTGCGGTGGTTGGAGTGCGGGGAGAGGAACTCGTTGATCAGGTAGCCGTGGGCGCCGTGGATCTCGGCGATCTCGAAGCCCGCGGCCAGGGCCCGCCGCGCCGCGTCCGCGAACTGCCCGACGACCTCCTGGATCTGGTGGGCGCTCAGCTCGTCGGGGACCGGGTGCCGGTCGGCGAAGGCGACAGCGCTCGGCGCCACCGGCCGCCAGCCGAGCTCCTCCGGTCCGAGGGGCGCCCCGCCCTTCCACGGCTGGTCCGTCGACGCCTTGCGGCCGGCGTGCGCCAGCTGGATCGCCGGCACGGTGCCCTGGCTCCTCAGGAAGCCGGTGATCCGGCGGAACGCCTCGGCCTGGGTGTCGTTCCAGATGCCGAGGTCGTACGGCGAGATCCGGCCCTGAGGCGACACCGCGGTGGCCTCCACGATGATCAGGCCCGTGCCGCCGGTCGCCCGCGCCGCGTAGTGGGCGAAGTGCCAGTCGCGCGGGACGCCGGCCCCGGGCCCCTCGGGCTCGGCCGAGTACTGGCACATCGGGGGCATCCAGACGCGGTTGGGGAGGGTCACTTCGCGCAGTGCGTAGGGCTCGAAGAGCGCACTCATGGCGGACTCCATTTCGTCACGGGGGGACCGGTCACGTTCGTCACCGAACCGATCGCGACTTGTACGATAACTCTCGTAGTACGTTGGCTGTCAAACTACGATGTTTCTCGTAGGATGAGGAACTCGTACGAAGTGGAGCCGCCGTGAACGCCACCGCCACCGCCGCCGGCAGCCGTGATCTTCCGCACCCCGCACGGGAGGAGATCCGCCTGGAGGGCGTGCTGCACGCGCTGTCCGATCCCCTGCGGCTGCAGATCGTGCGGGAGCTGGCCGCCGGGGCCGAGGAGCTGACCTGTTCCCAGTTCGACCTGCCCGTCTCCAAGTCGACGAGCACGCACCACTTCCGCGTGCTGCGCGAGGCCGGCGTGCTCCGGCAGATCTACCGGGGCACGGCGAAGATGAACGGCCTGCGCCGCGACGACCTGGACGACCTCTTCCCGGGACTGCTCGACAGTCTTGTCGCTGCCGCCACCCGGCAGGCCGCCCGCCACGGGGAGGGCGAAACCGCCGGTCACGACGAGGACCGGTGAGGCAGCCGGCCGGCCCACGTGTGCCATCCCCGGACGCCGGTGACACCGGGTGACATGCGTGCTTCCGTCCGCGGGCTGCGACCCCTGCGACCCCTTACGACCCCTACGGCACCGAGGTGCGCGCCGCCGCTCGCAGCGACTCCCAGTCGGGGAGCTTGACCACGCTCCGCCCGAGCGAGGCGCCGAGCTCCGCCTCGGCCCGCTCGATGGCCTGCCATCCCTCCCACTCGACCGGCTCGACGCCCTCGGCGCGCAACGCGTCGACGGCATCGTCGGGTACCCGCGTACGTACGAGCGCCGGCGCGTCCGCGAGCAGTGAGGTCACCGTCTCCTTGGCGCACGGCCGGTTGGTGCCGATGACGCCGGTGGGTCCCCGCTTGATCCAGCCGGCCACGTACTCGCCCGGCGCGACCGTCCCGTCGCGCAGCACGCGCCCCTCCTGGTGCGGCACCGTGCCCGTGTCGGCGTCGAACGGCAGCCCCTCCAGCGGCACCCCGCGATAGCCCACGGACCGCAGCACCAGCTGCGCCGCCACGTCCTCGTACCGCCCCGTGCCCATGGCACCGCCGCGGCCGTCCGGGACCGTCCGCTCGAACCGCACGGCCGCCACCCGGCCGTCGGCGGCGAGCAGTTCCACGGGACGCAGGAAGAAGCGCAGCCGGATCCGGCGGGCGGCGCCCCGCGGGGGCGTGGCCGCCCACTCGCGCAGCACCTCCACGTTGCGGCGCTGGGCGGCGGGCAGCGCCGAGGGGTCCGCGTACCCCGGATCCAGCGCCAGCTCCTCCGGATCGACGACGACCTCGGTGTCCGGCAGGGCCCCCAGCTCACGCAGTTCCTTGGTGGTGAAACGGGCCTGCGAGGGGCCGCGCCGGCCCACCATGTGGATCTCGGACACCCGGCTCGCGGTCAGCGCGGCGAGCGCGGCCTCGGGCACGTCCGTGGGGCTCAGTTCCGCCGCACCGCGGGCCAGCATGCGCGTGACGTCCACGGCCACGTTGCCCACACCGATCACCACGGCGCTGTGCGCCCCGCGCACGAACCCGTCGTCCACGGCGTCCGGGTGGGCGCTGTACCAGGACACGAACTCGGTCGCCGACCAGCTGCCCGGCAGATCCTCGCCCGGGATCCCGAGGCGGCGGTCGGTCGCGGCACCCACGCAGTACACGACCGCGTGGTACAGCTGCCGCAGCCGCCCGGCGGGCACCCCGCCCGGGCCGCCGACCTGCACGCCGCCCAGGAACCGGACCCGGTCGTGCTCCAGGACCGTCCGCAGGTTGTTCTGCAGCGACTTGATCTTCTCGTGGTCCGGCGCCACGCCGTAGCGCACGAGCCCGTACGGGCACGGCAGCCGGTCGAGGACGTCGACACACACCGAGGGGTCCTGCTGGACGAGGCCCTGAGCGGTGTAGCACCCGCTCGGACCCGAGCCGACGACGGCGACACGCAGCACGGCGGAACTCCTTACCCCGGTGGTCGGAGGAGATCGCTGATGACTCCAGCATGGCAGCAAGCGGCCCGTCCGGGGAGTGCGGCGACACGCCACCGGACGGCGTGTCGCCCGCCCGTTTCCTCCCGAGCCGTCCGACGACCCGCCGGACGGTCCACCCGCTCCGGCTCAGCTGCTCAGGTGCTCAAGTGCTCAGCGGCTCCGGCTGTCCCGGGCCCCGGGGATCCGTTCCCCCCGCTCCTGCGCCCGCGGACCTGTACCGGGCTTCGGTCCCGCGGCCCCGTACCGGGCCCCGGTCATGCGGACTCGTGGCCTCTGCTTCCGGGCCTGTGGATCCGTGCCGGGCCCCGGCCCGGTGACCTGTGCCGCTCTGCTCCGGGCCCCGACCCCGTGCCACCTGCTCCCGCCCGCGAACCCGCGCCGGCCCCGGCCCTGCGGACCCGTGCCGCCAGCTCCCGGGACCGGGCCCCCGGGCCGAACCTCGAACCCGGGCCGGGCCCCCGAGCCGAACCTCGAACCCGGGCCGGGCCCCCGAGCCGAATGTCGAACCCGGGCCGGGCCCCGGGCAAACCTCGAACCCGGGCCGGGCCCCCGGCCGTACCACGGACTCCCCGACCGGCTACTTCTTCCGGTCCGCCGGGTGCTGGTCGGTCGCGAAGAAGCGGGAGATGTCCGTGCGGCACGAGCCGGCGGGTGACTCGGTGTCCGGTGGGAGCCCCATGTCCCAGTCGAGCCGGTAGCGCTTGAACAGCTCGGCCCGCAGCACGGGCACCGGCATCGGCGCTCCGGGGACCAGCGCCGCGTAGACCGCCCCCATCAGCAGCGCCCGCAGCATCGGGTAGTCGGCGTCGACGTCCGTCGAGCCGCGCCGGGCCACGGTGTCCCGCAGCAGGTGGGACAGGCGCTGCTGCTCCGGGCACTGCACGAACCCCTCGGCCTGGAGGATCCCCGCCATGTGCTGGCGCATCAGCACCGGCCGGTCCCGGGCCAGCCCCAGAATCGCGTCGATGGCCCGTGCCATCCGCTCCCGGCCGTCCTCCGTGCGCGGCTCGCGCTCCAGCGCCTCCTCCAGCGTGCGGTGCATCAGCCGGTGCACGGCCGACTGCACGAGCTGGCGCTTGCCGGGGAAGTAGTACGACACCAGGCCCCGGGCCGATCCCGCCCGGTCCGCGATGTCGCCGAGCGTCGTCGCGTCGTACCCGTGCTCGCCGACCAGTTCGACCGCCGCCTGGAGGAGCCGTTCCCGGGAACGCCGCCGCAATTCTTCATTGACCGAGGCGCTGCGCGGGGACATGCTGAAACTCCTGCGTTGACTGGCTGCCAGCCAACTATACTCAACGCGAGCGGACCGGCCCCCGATTCGGGGTCAGGTCGTGCTGCCGCCCGTCTCGGGCGACGCGGGGGATCGTCCGAGACGGGCTCATCTGTGTCCGACTGGTGTCCTGAGGCTACCTTTCGGGGCGTCCGGCACGGGTGTTCTTCCGTATCTCACGCCAGATCATGCGCGGAACACTGGGTCGTACCCGGGTGGTGGCCACCCCCATCGCCCGGCGCACGAAGCGGTCGTCGGCCAGCTGGGCGAGCATGCTCGCGGCGAGGTCGGAGCGGGCCGTGAAGACGCCGTCAGCGCTGTCCTCGGCGAGCAGGTAGGGCGTCGGGCGGGGATGGTCGAAGAGGCCCGAGGGACGCACGATCGTCCAGTCCAGGCCGTGGGCGCGGACCACGTCCTCCATGCGCCGCATGTCCTCGTGGGCCGCGCGGGCGATCACCCGGTTGACGTAGGGGTCGAGGACGTTGTTGAAGAAGAACGCCCCGCTCGGCCGCCAGCCGGGGTCCAGGACGCTGGAGCTGACGACCATCAGCCGTTTCACCCCGTGCCGCTCCATGGCGGCGGCCATATGGGCGGCCGAGTCGGAGTAGAGGGTGACCGGCCCCTTCCCCGGAGGGACGCCGAGCGCCGAGAGGACCGCGTCCTGGCCGGCGACCACGGCGTCGACGGCCCGCGCGTCCAGCGCGTCGGCCTCGGCCACGACGAGGCCCTCGCGGGCGGGGACGAGCAGCGGTCTGCGGGTGACCGCGGTGACCTCGTGCCCGTTGTCGAGGGCCTGGGTGAGCAGTTCGCGGCCGGTGGGGCCGCCGGCTCCGAAGACGGCGATGCGCATGGGTTTCTCCTCGTCGAGGTTCGCGGAACGCCTTGACGGTGCCGCCCGGAGGCCTGGATATTCAACGCTGATGAATAAAAACCGTGGCCGCCCGCGCGGCCGTCCCGCCACCAAGGCCCGGATCGCCGAGAAGGCCCGCGCCCTCTTCCTGGCCCACGGCTACCAGGGCACGACGCTGCGCGCCGTCGCCGCGGCGGCGGACGTGGACGTGGCGCTGATCGGCTACCACTTCGGTTCGAAGCAGGGGCTGTTCGGCGAGGCGATGAATATCGACTGCGGCCGTTCGACCGCGATCGTCCGGGCCCTGGACGGCGATCCGGCGTACCTGGCCGAACGGCTCATCGACGCGGTCACGGCGCTCTGGGAGGAGCCGGACGCGGACGGTGCCGGGTTCGCGGCGCTGGAGCCGGTGGCGATGCGGGACGAGGACGTCATGCGGGTGTTCCGGGAGTTCCTGGAGCGCGAGGTGCTCGGCAGGATCGCCGACCACCTCGGCGGCCGGCACGCGAGGGAACGCGCCACCGGCGCGGTGGCCGTGCTCGGCGGACTGATCTTCACCCGCTATCTGAATCCGCTGGGCCCCGTCGTCGCCCTCGACGCCGCCGGCGTACGGCGGATCCTTGCCCCCGCGCTGCGGGCGGCCCTGCACGGCGGGTCGATACCCGTACGCGCGCACCGGCTGCCCGCACGCCTGCCACGCACTGCGTGACGGGCGGCATATCGGATTCGGGTTCACACAGGCCGTTGATCCCCCGCGGTTGAGCCCCGACTTCACGCAGGCCGTTGAGCCCCGGCCGTCGAACCCCGGCCGTCGAACCGAAGGGCTTCAGCCCCGGCCGTTCAGGCCTGCTGTTCAGGCGCCCCGGCCACCAGGTCGAGCACCGGCCGCAGCGCGTCCGGCCGCTTCTCCACCGGCAGGTGGTCCACGAAGTGCACAGCGCACCCCAGGGCCGCCGCACCCCCGTCGTCGTGGCGGTTGTCCCCGACCATCAGCACGTCACCGGGGTCCGCGCCGAGCGCCTCGCACGCCACCGCGAACAGCCTCGGGTCCGGCTTCTGGATGCCGTGTTCGTACGACAGGACGAACGTGTCCACGTAGGCGTCCAGGCCGTGTTCGCGGAACACCGGGCGCAGGTCCCAGCCGATGTTGCTCACCACGGCGACCGCGATCCCGCGCTCACGCAGGGTGCGCAGCACCTCGGACGTGTCCGGGTACGGGGACCAGGCGGCCGGAGTCCTGTGACGCTCGTACAGCGCGTCGTGCAGTGCCGGGTCGGGCAGCGGTACCTGACGGGACAGACCGGTGTAGGCGGCCCGGTGCTGCTCGGCACTGCGGTCGCGGTTCTCCCACAGCCCGGCCAGCTCGTCGGGGATCCGCCCCGGGGACGCCCCGCCCGGCAACGCCCCCGCCTCCTCCAGCGCCTGCGCCGCCTCGGTCAGCTCCCGTTCCCCGAGCACCAGACCGGCCTCGTCCAGCACGGCTCGCAACCAGGATTCGGTGGACTCGACACGGAAGAGGGTCCCGGAGAAGTCGAAAAGAACGGCAGCCATGGAGGTGATCATCGCTCATTCGGACGATGCCGGCCACCGTGTGTGGACGGCCGCCGCACCCGCCACCACCGCCCCGCCCAGCAGCCAGCCGCCGAGGACGTCCGAGGGCCAGTGCACGCCCAGCCAGACGCGGGTCATGCCGACCCCGGCGACCGAGAGCACGGCCGGCATGACGGCGGCACCCCACAGGATGCCTGCGGCGCCCCCGCGGCGCAGCAGCCACAGCAGCAGGCCGCACACCACCGTCGCGGTCATGGCGTGACCCGACGGGAAGGCCGCGTAGTGGGCGGAGTCCACCGGGTCGGGCCACACGGGGCGGGGCCGGCCGACCGCGGCCTTCAGTCCCTGTTGCAGCACGGCGCCCAGCGCACATGTGCCCACCAGCCAGCACGCCGTCCACCAGGCGGATCGACGCCACAGCAGCCACACCGCGGCCGCCGCGCACAGCAGGCGCATCGTCAGCGGGTCCCACACCCAGTCGGTGAGGACACGGAACGCGTGGGTGAGGCCGCGCTCGTCGACCGCCCAGCGGTGGGTGGTGCGGGCGACAGCGCCGTCGAACACCATCAGGGGCCGCCATCGGACGACGGCCAGCGCCGCCGGCACCGCCGAGCACAGGACCAGGACCGAGGCGGCCCGGGCGGCGACGGTGCGCCGGACGGGCGGACGGGGCGGGGAGTCGACGGGAGCGGCCGGCATGACTCGATCCTCGCCCATGGGCGGACGGAGAAACACCGAACGTCGCTACCGCCCGGTCAGCCCAGCGCCCGCAACCCCGGTATCAGCGTCACAAGGACCGGGATCACCGGGACGAGCGAGGCCAACGCCGTCAGACGCAGCCGGCGGCCCGCGGTGAGCCGGTCCGGCGGAGTGAGCAGGCGGTGCACCCGCTGCGGAACATGGGCCTGCGCGGTGGGGCAGGGGCCGAACACGCCCCGGTCCTCGTTGAGTTCGACGAGCGCCAGCGCGGTCGTCAGCCGGCCGAAGCGGCGCGAGGCTATGTCGTCGGCGGCGAGTTCGACCAGGCG
Organism: Streptomyces sp. MK7; assembly: GCF_032658145.1. Taxonomy (NCBI): domain Bacteria; kingdom Bacillati; phylum Actinomycetota; class Actinomycetes; order Kitasatosporales; family Streptomycetaceae; genus Streptomyces; species Streptomyces sp. MK7. The sequence continues at coordinate 91,762 of NZ_JAVACL010000025.1, read as the reverse complement.
GTGCATCTCGTCGCGGAACGCGGCGAACACCGGCACCTGGGGAAAGCCCCCCGCCAGCGCGGCCGAACAGTGCAGCAGCCAGTCGTGCCGGGCCCGCGCGTGACCCTGCTCATGGGCGAGGACGGCGTCCAGCCGGCGCCCCTTCAGGCGGCGCAACGCGGCTGTGGTGACGACCAGCCGCGGTGGGGCGCCGGGCAGCCACCAGGCCTCCGGCCGCTCGCCCTCCAGGACCACGAGCCGGTCGGAGCCGGGCTGCTCGCCGGGCAACAGCGGAGCCCGGACGAGGAGTTCGGCACGTCGCTGGTTGCGGCGCGCCCGGGCCCGTACGACCTCGCGGACCAGCATCGCCGCGCTCCACACCCCCGCGCACGCCAGCGCCACTGCGGTCGTCGGCGCCCAGGCGCCGGCCGCGCCTAAGGCGTAGGCCTCGACCACCGCATGCGGAGCCGTGGCGAACACATGGCCGCGCACCGCCTGCCAGGCGGCCGCCGCGCTGAGGGTCATCGACAGCGCGCAGCACAGCAGGACGCCGGCCACCACGCACTGCCAGGCCCACAGGGCGACCACCGGTTCCCGGTCCGTCCAGTCGGCCCGGGCGAGCAGCCGGGGAGCGGCTACGGCGGTCAGCGCGCCGAGCAGCAGCAGGACCGCGGGCACCATCATGCGAGCACCTTATGAGCGGCCGACCGCTCGGAACACGGTTCCCCGCTCCGAAGTGACACAGACCACGGGCCCATGGCGCGCCGTACCCCCGGCCCGCGTACCACCCGTCCCGCCTCGCGGTCTCACTCGGGGTCGGTCGGCGGCACGATGTTCACGGGGCCGGCGCTCACATGGTCAGCAGCATGGCGACCATCGCCATCCCCATCGACAGCCGGCACGCCCGCGCCAGCTCCGGCCGGTCGCCCCACCGCGGGGCGCCGGTTCCCGGCACACCCGTGGCCGCACCCGCCCCCGCCGTCGCGGTCACCGCCGGCACCAGCCGGGCACCCGACAGCAGGACGTAGCCGGTGAAGTACAGCAGCAGGGCGCCGGTGAGCAGGGGTATGCCGGATCCGCCGTGACCGTGGTGGTGGGACTCCGGCGAGGCGGCCATGACGACGGACATGTAGACCATGGCGCCCGCGCCCACCAGGTGGTGCAGATGGTGCGGACTCGTCCGCGCCGACCACAGGGCGCGCAGCGCCGCCGCGCCGAAGACGGCCGCGTAGGCGGGCCAGGCCCACACCGGCGGGGTGAACGCGGCCGCGGGCACGGCCATGGCGGCCATCCCGAAGCCCATCAGCGCCTCGCCGCCCGCGGCGCGGCGCTGCTCCTCCACGGGGCTGCGCATCCGCAGCAGACAGTAGGCGCCTGTCGCCACGCAGAGCGCGACCAGCAGCCAGCCGGGCGAAGCCGGTCCGTGCACCCGCCACCTCCCCGTTCGACGGTTCCGGGCCGCTGGGCGGCGATCCGGTCGGTCGCTCTTGCGATGCCCGGGGCACGCGGTGCGCACACGAGCGCAAGGGTGTACGAGGGGAGCATTCCAGGGGGCGCGAGCCTCACCTCGCGCCCACAGGCGCGTACCCGCCGATATTTTTTACTAGTAAAACACCTGCTAAGCTTGTTCCATGAGCAGTGCGTCCCCCACCCCCGACCCCACCCTCACCCCCACGACACGCCCCGTCCGCCGCCTCCCGCTCACCAGCGTGCTGCGGCTGGGCCGCCCCTCGGACATCTGGTTCAAGCCCGCCCTGAGCGTCGTCGTCTCGGTCGCCCCGCCCAATCTCACGCTGCTCGCCCTCGGCAGGCTCGACCTGGCCATGTACACGATGGCCGGATCGCTGTGCGCCCTGTACGCCCACAACCGCCCCTACGCCGCACGGGCCCGCGTCCTGGCCTGGGTGGTGCTGGGCATGCTCGGCGGTCTGGCGCTCTCCCTGGTCGCCGCCTCGCTCACCTCGGACGCGGTCGTCCTGGTCGCCGTCGGCGCCCTCATGGCCGCCGTGCAGAAGGCGCTGTGCGACGCCACCCGCATCGGCCCGCCCGGCAACGTCGTCCTGACCTTCATCAGCTCCGCCTCCCTGTTCGTACCGCAGACCCTCGGCCAGGTCCCCGGCCATCTGGCGCTGGCCGCCGCCGCGGCCGCGTGGGCGTGGCTGGTCGGCATGGCGCCCGGCCTGCTCCGCCCGCACGGCCCGGAACGCCGCGCCACCGCCCAGGCGCTGGACACCGCCGCTGCGTACGCCGCCACGCGCGGAACCTCGGCCGGCCACGCCCGGACCCGCGTCGCCGCTGCCATCGCCGTCCAGGCCGCCTGGCAGGCCCTGGCGGCCACCGGCGCGCGCCCCGGGCCCCGGCGCGCCCTGGAGCGTCTGATCGTCCGCGCCGAGGTCGCGCTCGCCGCCCCCGCGGACACCGACCCGGAGCGGCTGCGCGGCTGGGCGCGGCAGCTGCGCGGCACCGGCCCGCTCCCGAGTGCCGGCGAGACGGCGGCGGCCACGGAGGAACTCTTCGGCGTGGACGCCGAGAACGCCGCCCCGCACCGCCCCTGGTGGAGCCGGCTCGGCCCGCTCGCCCCGGTCGCCGTGCGCACCGCCCTCGGCTGCGCGCTCGCGGGGTACGCCTCCCTCGCGCTCGGTATCGGCCGCCCCTACTGGGCCCTGGTCACCGCGGCGTCCCTCTACCAGACCAACCTCGTCCTCACCTGGAGCCGGAGCGTCCAGCGCGTCGTCGGCAACCTCGTCGGCGTCCTCGTGTTCGCCGCCATCGCCCCGCTCGCACACTCCGGTGGCCTCGCCCTCGTACTGTGCTGCGCGGCCCTCAACTTCGGTGCCGAGGCGCTGATCGGCCGGAACTACTGGCTCGGCACCATCTGCGTGACCCCGATGGCGCTGCTCATCACCGAGTTCGCCGGACGGCAGGCCGCGGGCGAGCTGATCACCGAGCGGGCCGTGGACACCGTCGTCGGCGCCCTGGTCGGCTTCGCGGCCGCCGTCGCCGTCACCAACCGCCGGACCGGCGACCGCGTCGAGCACGCCCTGACCACCGCCGACCGGGCCCGCGAGCGGGCCGCGCGCCTGCTCGCCGAGGAGCGGCCCACGCCCGCCGCGCTGGAGTCCGCCCGCCGGAACCTGGCCGCCGCGCTGGTCGAGCTGCGCGCCACCGTCGACGCCGCGTCCGGCGAGTGGTGGCAGCGCGCCCTGCCCCAGGAGCGGGTCGTGCTCACCGAGCAGTCCGCACACCGTACGCTCGCCGCGACGGTACGACGCCTGGGCCTCGACGCCCCGGTGGCGAGCACGGGCAGGACGACGGAGGACGTACGGCCATGACGGCGCACAACGGACGGCCGGCACCGGGGGAAGCGGCAGGGGGGCGGACGTCGCAGCCGGTCCCCGGCGCCGCCCGCGACGACACCGTGGCCGGAGTCGTCCGCCAGTGGCGGGCCGTCCACCCCGACCTGGACACCGACCCGATGGAGATCATCGGCCGCATCAACCGCTGCGCCGCCCTCCTCCAGCAGGCCGAGGACGCGCCACTGCGCCGCGCGGGGCTCAGCCGGGCCGAGTTCGACCTGCTCGGCGCGCTGCGGCGCACCGGACACGAGCTCACGCCGAGCGAACTGGCCCGCGAGACGTTCTCCTCGGGCGCCGCCGTCACCAAGCGGCTGAAGCAGCTGACCGAACGCGGTCTGGTGGAGCGCCGCGGCGACACCCGTGACCGCCGCGTGGCCCACGTCCACCTCACGGACGCCGGGCGGGACCTCGTCGACGGCATCCTGCCGGAGCAGCTCGCCTACGAGCGGACCGTCCTCGCCGGACTGGACGGCGAGCGGCAGGGCGAGCTGGCCGGCCTGCTGTGCATGCTGCTGGGCCGCCTGGAGGGCCGCCAGGGCCTGGCACGGCCGACGGGGTGACTCAGATTCCCTCCGGTCGGGGCTCCTCCTGCCCGGCCACGTAGATCCCGAACGCCGCGCCCTGCGGATCCCGCAGCACCGCGATGCGGGGCCCGCCCTCGACGGACGTGGGCTCTTGCAGAGGCTTGCTGCCGGCCCGCACGGCGACCTCGGTCGTCGCGTCGACGTCCTCGACCGCGAAGTACGGCAGCCAGTGCGGGGGCACGTCGGCCGGGAAGCGTTCGTGCAGCGCCGTCACGCCGCCGAAGTCCATGCCGCGCAAGCCCCACTGCGTGTACCACTCCGAGGCGTTGACGCTCCACCCGAAGACGCTGGTGTAGAAGTCGCGGGCCCGCTTCACGTCCCGGGTCGCGAGCTCCACCCAGCCCAGCGCGCCGGGCCGGTTGAACACCCCCGCGCCCGGGAAGTCCGCGGCCTGCCACATCTGGAAGGCCGCGCCGGACGGGTCGAGCGCCACGGTCCGGCGGCCCTCGTCGAAGATGTCCATGGGACCGCGGATCACTGTCCCGCCGGCCTCCACCACCTTGTTCGTGGCCTTGTCGGCGTTGGCGACGGCGAACGTGACGTTCCAGGCGACCGGCTGGGTGGGCCGGTACAGCGGGCCGATGCCCGCGACCGCCGCGTCCCCCAGTCGGGCGATGGCGTATCCACGCAGTTCCGGACGGGGGTCCGTCTCGCACCGCCAGCCGAAGACCTCTCCGTAGAACTGCTGCGCCGCCGCGAGATCGCTGGTTCCCAGCTCCGCCCAGGAGGGGCCGCCGATCACCGGTTTGTCGAACTCCATGGCATTCCTCCGGGAAGGCTCCGCCCCCACCACAAGCACGCTATCCCCGGTCACCCTCGGTGGCCAGTGGGAGTCGTCCCGGAGCCCCGTCGGCCCTAGATCCCCGCCCGGTACCGCAGCGGATGGTCCGCCGGTACCTCGACGAGGACGATCGGCGTGCCGTCCGGGTCGGCGATCCACATCTCGATCAGTCCCCACGGTTCCCGCACCGGCGGCCGTGCGATCTCGACGCCCCGTTCGCGCAGCTCCTCGTGGGCCGCGCCCACGTCCGCCACCTGGAGCCACAGCCGCACGGCGGGGGAGCGCGGGGCCTCGGAGCGGCCCGACAGCTCCAGGAAGCCGCCGCCGAGGAAGTAGACGGTGCCGCGCTCCGGTCCCGTGCCGAACTCGCGGTAGACGGCCAGACCGAGCTGCTCGCCGTAGAAGCTGCGGGAACGCTCGGGGTCGGTGGGCTGGAGCAGCGTCCGGCTGCTGAGTACGTGCACCATGTACCCGGAGCCTAGGGCCTGTCCGGCGGATCCTGCCGCAGACGCGGGGTCTGGCACGCCCTCCCCCACTGCCTCAACGGCGTGGGGGGACCCCCAGCGGCGTTGTCGTCACTCACCGACTCCCCCACGCTCGAACGAGCTCGCGCGGGGGCACCCCATCGCGTCGACTCCCTCCTCCGCCTTGCGGCTGCACGCACCAGACCCCGCTCACCTGGGTCGATCAGGTGCCGTGAATTCCCTGCGACGTGATCCGCCGGACAGGCCCTGGTGGCAGGATTGCCTTCACCCCCGCCCTGCCGCGCCCGAGCACCTTCGGCCGCGCCCGAGACCGAAAGGTATCGCCCATGGACACCGCCGCCCTCGGACTGACCTTCCGCGACGCCACCGACGCCGACGTCGATGCCCTGGTCGCGCTGATCGAGTCGGCGTACCGGGGGGAGTCCAGCCGGGTGGGGTGGACCACCGAGGCGGACATCCTCCAGGGGCAGCGGACCGACCCGGAGGGGGTGCGGGCCGTGATCAAGTCGCCGGACAGCAGGCTGCTGACGGTGGAGCGGGACGGCCGCGTGGTCGCCTGCTGCCAGCTCGAGCACCGCGGCGACCACGCCTACTTCGGCATGTTCGCGGTGAGCCCCACCCTTCAGGGCGGCGGCCTGGGCAAGCTGATCATCGCGGAGGCGGAGCGGCAGGCCCGCGAGACATGGGCCGTCACGGAGATGCACATGACGGTGATCTCCGTGCGCGAGGACCTGATCGCCTGGTACGAGCGCCGTGGCTACCGCCGTACGGGACGGATGACCCCTTTCCCGTACGGCGACGAGCGCTTCGGCGTCCCGCAGCGCGACGACCTCCAGTTCGAGCTGCTGGTCAAGGAGCTCGTGTAGTCACCGCGTCGCCCGACCGCGTCACGCGGTGAAGCGGCCGGTGCGTTTGATCTCCGGGAAGTCCGTGGTGGCCCCGTCCAGCTCCAGGGCGCGTACGAACCGCAGCTGGGCCAGGGTGTTCACCACCCAGCCGATGATCCTCAGGTCCGCCGCGCGCGCGTGCTCGACGATCTCCAGGGTGAGCCGGCGGATGTTGAGGACGAGGGTTGCGGCGCCGACCGCGCCGGCGCGCTCGACGACCTCCTTGCCGTAGTGGTCGGCGACCAGCGCGGTGCGCACGCCCGGCACCAGGTTCGCGATCTCGGCGATCGCCTCGTCGTGGAAGGACAGCACCTCGACCCGGGACACCAGGTCCCGCCGGTGCATGACCTCCGCCAGCGCCCGCGCCGCCGCCACGTCCTTGATCTCGGCCTGGAGCGGCGCCCGCACCGCGTCGAGGACCTCCTCGAAGACCGGGATCCGCTCGCCCTTGCCGGCGTCGAGCGCGCGCAGTTCGGCGAGGGTCTTGTCGGCGATCGGACCGCTGCCGTCGGTCGTGCGCTCCACGTCGGCGTCGTGCATGACGACGAGCGCGCCGTCCTTGCTCAGGTGCAGATCGAGTTCGATGGCGTCGAGGCCGGCCTGCTCGGCGGCGACGAAGGAACGGAGGGTGTTCTCGGGCTCGACACCCATGACTCCGCGGTGACCGATGGTAAGGAAGTTCAAGGTTCAACTCGCTTCCGTCGACGGCGGCTCGGCACGCACGCGGACCTTCAGGGACCTCGTAGTCCACGCGGCAGTGCCGCAGCCTAATGGCCCGGGCCCGCGATGAACCCGTGCGTACACGGGGCAGTGGGGTGACGGCCGGGACGCGACGGGCCCGTGGCCGCCTGGGCGGTCACTCCGTCGTGGGCGAGTCCCGCGGATGTTGACCGCGGTGACCCGAGGGCCGTTCCGCCGTCGCCGCAGGCCGGAATGCGACCCCCGCTCTGGGGGTGGCGCCTCACCCGACCGGCCTAGTGGAAGTGGGCGCGTCCGGGGTGGCTGACAGGAAAATGGGCGGCGACGACGGGCGCCCGCAGAATAATTTTCGGAGGGCGCCCTTGCTGCGAGAAACCCCGCATGTATACGGTCTTCTTACGCGAGCTTCTCCCGTGGAGGATGGGTCATGACGGAAATTCTTGTGCAAGTGGGTACGGAGGGGCAGGTTCCTCCGGTGAGCAGGGTGGTTGAGCACCCGTCATGGCCCGTGCTCAAGGATGCCGTGGAGCAGATCCGGCCATGGCAGTCGAAGGACGGCTCCATCGACTTCGAGGCCGAGGGCGCCCCGGCCCGGAGGGACGTCGAGACCGTCCTGGACCGCGTGATCGACGCGGTGGAGGAGCTGTCCCCGCTGCTGCCGCACGACGCCGCCTACCACGAAGCCCTGGTCAAGGACCTCCGGCGCTGGGCCGAGGGCGGCTTCCAGGTGCCGGACTTCCTCGACTCGCTGCTGGCCTTCCAGCCCGCCGCGCGCCGCGAGGACGGCCTCCAGCACCTGGTCGTCTTCCCGATGTACACGCAGAACGGCAACCCGGACCGCAACCTGGAGGCGGTCGTGCTGCGCATGGTCTGGCCGGACTGGCTGGCCGAGCTGGAGCGCACCCGTTACGACAACCCGCTGTTCTGCGGCATCACGTTCGAGGACTTCACGGCCGGCTACGACACCAACTCCGCCGTCCTGTTCCCCGAGACCATCGCCGTGCGCGAGGCCCCGGAACGCTTCTCCTGGGGCGGCATCTTCTGCGACCGCGAGGCCGCCCGCTTCCGCCGGGTGACCGCCGCCGCCGTCGGCCTCCTGGGCCTCGACCTGCCCGAGGACATCGCCGCGATGGTCCACGACCAGAGGCGGTGCGAGGAGGCCTTCGTGCTGTGGGACATGGTCCACGACCGCACCCACAGCCACGGCGACCTGCCGTTCGACCCGTTCATGATCAAGCAGCGCCAGCCGTTCTGGATGTACGGCCTGGAGGAGCTGCGCTGCGACCTCACCGCCTTCAAGGAGGCCGTGCGGCTGGAGAAGGACGGCGTCCCGCAGGCCCGTGACGTGCAGTACGCGGTGCTGTTCGACCGCATGTTCCGCTTCCCGGTCACCGGCGAGCGGGTGCGCAACTACGACGGCCTCGGCGGCCAGCTGCTCTTCGCCTACCTGCACAAGCACGACGTGGTGCGCTGGACCGACAACAAGCTCTCCATCGACTGGGAGCGCGCCCCGCAGGTCACCAACCAGCTGTGCGCCGAGATCGAGAAGCTGTACCGCGACGGCATCGACCGCCCGAAGCTGGTGCACTGGTTCGCCGGCTACGAGCTGGTCTCCCGCTTCCTCGCCCCGCACCCCGGCTCCAAGTGGGCCAAGGGCCCCGACGCCCTGGACCTGACTCAGCCGCCGCGCAAGCTCGTCGACGACGTGCTTCCGGACGAGTTTCCGCTGAGCATGTTCTACGAGGCCCTGTCCAAGAAACTGAAGAACGTGATTGCCTCCACCAAGGGCATCACCGCGGACAGCGCCGAGCGGGTCGCCGCGTGAGCGACCGCACCGAGAAGCTTGCTCAGGAGGAGAACATGGGGAACGGCAACGGGCCGCTGAGCGGTGCGGTGATCGCGGTGGCGGGCGCGGGCGGACCCGCCGGCCGGGCGACGCTGCTCAGGCTCGCCGAGGCGGGCGCGACCGTGGTCGGGGCGGACAACGACCCCGAGCGGCTCTCCCAGGCCGTCGACGCGGCCCGCTACGCCTGCGGCGGCGCCACCGTCACCGGGGACACCGTCGATCTGCTCGACCTGAAGTCCACCCAGGACTGGGCGGCTCACGTCGAGAAGGACTTCGGGCGGGTGGACGGCCTGGTCCACCTCGTCGGCGGCTGGCGCGGCAGCGAGACCTTCACCAAGACCAGCCTGGACGACTGGGACTTCCTGGAACTGCTGCTCATCCGCACGGTGCAGCACACCTCCCTCGCCTTCCACGAGGCGCTGCAGCGCAGCGAACGCGGCCGGTACGTCCTGATCAGCGCCGCCGGCGCCACCAAGCCCAGCGCGGGCAACGCCGCCTACGCCGCCGCCAAGGCCGCCGCCGAGGCGTGGACGATGGCGATGGCCGACTACTTCCGCAAGGCGGGGGGCCCCGAGGGGCCGACGTCGGCGGCTGCGATCCTGGTGGTGAAGGCGTTGGTGCACGACGCGATGCGCGCCGAGCGCCCCAACGCGAAGTTCGCGGGCTTCACGGACGTCAAGGACCTGGCCGAGGCCATCACCGGCGTCTGGGACAAGCCCGCCGCGGAAGTGAACGGAAACCGTCTGTGGCTGACCGAGAAGCCGTGAACCCTCCCAGGACCGACGCGCGTCGCCATCACGACCCGGAGGTCCGCGGTTTCGCCAGCGACAACTACGCCGGGGTCCACCCGGAGGTGCTCGCCGCCCTTGCCCTGGCCAACGGCGGGCACCAGGTCGCGTACGGAGAGGACGACTACACCGAGAACCTCCAGCGGATCGTCCGGAGCCACTTCGGCGCCACCGCCGAGGCGTTCCCGGTGTTCAACGGAACCGGCGCCAACGTCGTCGCGCTCCAGGCCGTCACCGACCGCTGGGGCGCGGTGATCTGCGCCGAGAGCGCGCACATCAACGTCGACGAGGGCGGCGCCCCCGAGCGCATGGCCGGCCTGAAGCTCCTCACCGTGCCCACGCCCGACGGCAAGCTCACGCCCGAGCTGATCGACCGGCAGGCCTACGGCTGGGAGGACGAGCACCGCGCGATGCCGCAGGCCGTCTCGATCACCCAGAGCACGGAGCTGGGCACCCTCTACACGCCCGAGGAGATCCGCGCGATCTGCGAGCACGCCCACGCACACGGGATGAAGGTGCACATGGACGGCTCCCGCATCGCCAACGCGGCCGCCTCCCTGGACGTCCCCATGCGGACGTTCACCAACGCGGTCGGCGTCGACATCCTCTCCCTGGGCGGGACGAAGAACGGTGCGATGTTCGGCGAGGCGGTCGTCGTCCTCAACCAGGACGCCGTCCGGCGGATGAGGCACATCCGCAAGATGAGCATGCAGCTCGCCTCCAAGATGCGCTTCGTCTCGGTGCAGTTGGAGGCCCTGCTGGCCAAGGACCTGTGGCTGCGCAACGCCCGGCACGCCAACGAGATGGCGCAGCGCCTGGCGGAGGGCGTACGGGCCGTGCACGGGGTGGAGATCCTCCACCCGGTCCAGGCCAACGGTGTCTTCGCCCAGTTGCCGCACGACGTGAGCGAGCGCCTGCAGAAGCGGTTCCGTTTCTACTTCTGGGACGAGGCGGCGGGTGTCGTGCGCTGGATGTGCTCCTTCGACACCACCGAGGACGACGTGGACGCCTTCGTGGCGGCGCTGAAGGAGGAGATGGCGCGCTAGCGGGGTCGCCGAAGACCGGCGGTGAGCTGCCGGTGAGATCTGCATAGTTATGCGATCACTTGAAAAGTCATTGACTGGCGAGTGATCGCATTCCTATGCTCTGGGGACATGGAGCTGATCCAGAACACCCCCGACCTGTCCGCCTATTTGGCCGCGGACGAAGCGATCGACCACGACCACCCGATGGTCCGCGAGACGGCCGCCCGCCTCGCCGAGGGGGCGGTGGACTCGTATGCCTATGCGCGATCCGCGTACGAGTTCGTGCGCGACACCGTCCCGCACTCGCAGGACTCCGGCGACCCGCGCGTCACCTGGAAGGCCTCCGACGTCCTGACGCGACGCACCGGCATCTGCTACGCCAAGGCCCATGCGCTGGCCGCCCTGCTGCGGGCCGAGGACATCCCGACGGCGCTGTGCTACCAGCGGCTGACGCACGACGACGGCGGCGGGCACGTGGTGCACGGCCTGGTCGCCGTACGGTTCAACGGCGCCTGGCACCGGCAGGACCCGCGCGGCAACAAACCGGGCGTCGACGCCCAGTTCTCCCTCGCCGGCGAACGCCTGGCCTTCGTGCCCGACCCGGAGTCGGATGAGGCGGACTACCCGGTTCTGTACTCCGAGCCGCACCCGGCCGTGCTGAGCGCCCTCAAGGCCGCGCCCGACCGGCCGTCGCTGTGGAAGACGCTCCCCGCCGCACTCTGATCCCGAGGCGAGGGACGGTTGCCGATTCGGCGGGGGATCAGTGCGCCGTGGCCATGCGGAGCTGTTCCGGGGTCGGGGCCGTGCCGCCGAGGTGGGCGGGCATCCACCAGGTGTCCTCCGGGCCCCTGGGGCGTACCGGGTAGGCGCGCTGAGCCGTCTCCAGCAGCTCCTGGACGCGCTCGCGCAGCCGGCGCGTGATGGCCCCCGCGTACTGGTCGCGAGGGGCCTCGACCGCCTCGCCCACCCGGACCGTGATGGGGGTGTGGCTGCGCCGGAAGTTGCGCGGGCGGCCCTTGGTCCACAGCCGCTGGGTGCCCCAGACGGCCATCGGGATCAGCGGGACGCCCGCCTCCTGGGCCAGGCGGGCCGCACCCGACTTGAAGCTCTTGAGGGTGAAGGACTCCGAGATGGTGGCCTCCGGGAACACGCCGATGACCTCGCCGGACCTCAGCGAGTCCAGCGCGTGGGCGTAGGCCGCCTCGCCCTGGGAGCGGTCCACCGGAATGTGCTTCATGCCGCGCATCAGCGGACCGGAGATCCGGTGCCGGAAGACCGACTCCTTGGCCATGAAGCGCACCAGGCGCTTCTGGGGAAGCGCCGCCAGCCCGTTGAAGATGAAGTCCAGATAGCTGATGTGATTGCTCACCAGCACCGCGCCGCCCGAGCGCGGGATGTTCTCCGACCCACGGCAGTCGATCTTGAGGTCCCACACCTTGAACATCGTGCGGGCCAGGCCGATGACGGGACGGTAGACGAGCTCTGCCATGGGCGGGGCGGACCCTTCTGTCTGCCAGGGAAGGGGATCCCGGCAAAGTTACGCTGCCGTAGGTTTACGGCCTGTCGCAGATCGTGCCCGAAGAACGGCCGGGGGGCCAGTCAGCGTGCCCGTCCGCGGCGAGATCCTCGTCACGTCGGGGGAATCCTCGTGGACCGGTGAACGCTGTACGGGACGGCAGCGGTGCGCCCACGGCGGCGCGATGACGGCGGAACAGGAGAGCACAGGTGGGCGGACGGACCGGGGACCGGCGGCTGGGCGCGGCCGAGTTGGGCCGGCGGCTGGGCACACACGCCACGCTGGTGCAGTTCTCCACGGCCTTCTGCGCCCCCTGCCGGGCGACCCGCAGGGTTTTGAGCGAGGTGGCCGCAATGGTGCCCGGAGTCGCCCACGTCGACATCGACGCCGAGGACCACCTGGACCTCGTGCGCGAGCTGGACATCGTCAGGACGCCCACCGTGCTGGTCCTCGACGCCGGCGGCCGCATCGTGCGGCGCGCCGCGGGTCAGCCCCGCAGAGCGGACGTCATCGCGGCCCTCGGGGCCGCGGTCAGGGGCCCCGGCCCGGGCCAGTGAGGCATCTCCCACGTTCCGGGGGCGTACTTGACTGCACGGACCACCTATCGTCAGCCTGACCCATATGCCTTGGGAACCCCTTCGCCCCGGGCGGGAACGCCGCCGGACGGCCGTCCTCGCCCGCACCGCGAGCGCGCGCTGTCCGGACTCCTAAGCAGCCTCGGATCCCGCGTCTCCCTCCAGCAGAAGGACAACTCCATGACGGCCCCGTCCGACCTCGTCCCGCCCGCCAACGCCCGGCTCGCCTCGCCCGACCTGCTCCGCTCCGTCTTCCGGCGGCACGCGGCGGGCGTCGCGGTGATCACCGCACGCGGCGAGGCCGGCCCGGTCGGTTTCACCGCCACCTCCCTGACCTCCGTCTCCGCCGAGCCCCCGCTGGTCTCCTTCGGCATCGGCACCACGGGCTCCAGCTGGCCCTCGATCTCCCGCACCGGCCACATCGGCGTCCACATACTCGGCGAGCACCAGGAAGACCTGGCCGCCACCTTCGCCCGCAGCGGTGCCGACCGGTTCGGTCCGGCCACGTCCTGGCGCGAGGGCCCCGAGCGGGTGCCCGTCCTCGACGACGTACTGGCCTGGCTGGTCTGCCGGGTCGTCGGGCGCGTTCCGGCCGGTGACCACCGCATCGTGATCGCCGAGGTCGTCCACGGCGATCCCGCCGGCGCCGGGCGTCCCCTGGTGTACCACCAGGGACGTTTCAACGGTCTGCGTGACTGAACCCGCGGACCCCCCGCCTGCGGAACGGTCGAGTTCCGGTTACGCTGCGTTGCGAAGGTCACAGTTCAAAGCGCTTGCTTAGCGGGCATGAAGTGGGTGTACTGACGAGTAATGTCCCGGCCGGGACGCGGGGTCGCCCCGACCGGGATCGGCCGCTTCAGGCGCCTATGCTGCCTGCAAGAAGGCAGCCCTGAAATGACGATGCAGTAGGAGAGCCGGCGTGAGCTTGAGGATCGTTGTCACTGTGAAGTACGTGCCCGACGCCACTGGCGACCGGCACTTCGCCGATGACCTGACCGTCGACCGGGACGACGTGGACGGTCTGCTCTCCGAGCTGGACGAGTACGCCGTCGAGCAGGCGCTGCAGATCGCCGAGGACGCCGACGACGCCGAGGTGACCGTGCTGACGGTGGGTCCGGAGGACGCCAAGGACGCGCTGCGCAAGGCGCTGTCGATGGGTGCGGACAAGGCGATCCATGTCGAGGACGAGGACCTTCACGGCACCGACGCGATCGGCACCTCCCTGGTGCTGGCCAAGGCGGTCGAGAAGGCCGGCTACGACCTGGTGATCTCCGGCATGGCGTCGACGGACGGCACCATGGGTGTCGTCCCCGCGCTGCTGGCCGAGCGCCTGGGCGTGCCGCAGGTGACCCTGCTGTCCCAGGTGTCGGTCGAGGACGGCACGGTCAAGGGCCGTCGCGACGGGGACGCCGCCTCGGAGCAGCTCGAGGCGCAGCTTCCGGCCGTCATCTCCGTGACCGACCAGTCCGGTGAGGCGCGCTACCCGTCGTTCAAGGGCATCATGGCCGCCAAGAAGAAGCCGGTTCAGTCCTGGGACCTGTCCGACCTGGACATCGACGCGGACGAGGTCGGCCTGGAGAACGCGTACACGGTGGTCGAGTCGGCGGCCGAGCGCCCCGCGCGCACCGCGGGCACGATCGTCAAGGACGAGGGCGAGGGCGGCAAGCAGCTCGCTGAGTTCCTCGCGAGCCAGAAGTTCATCTGAGGCCCGCTCGCTTCCCGCCCCTTCACACTTCGCAAGCAGGAGAGAAGAAGTCCCATGGCTGAAGTCCTCGTCTACGTCGACCACGTGGACGGTGCCGTCCGCAAGCCCACCCTGGAGCTGCTGACCCTGGCCCGCCGCATCGGCGAGCCGGTCGCCGTCGCGCTGGGCAACGGTGCCGCCGACACCGCCGCCACGCTGGCCGAGCACGGCGCGGTGAAGGTCCTCACCCACGACGCCGCCGAGTACGCCGAGTACCTGGTGGTGCCGAAGGTGGACGCGCTGCAGGCCGCGGTCGCCGTCGTGTCCCCGGCCGCCGTGCTGGTGCCGTCCTCCGCGGAGGGCAAGGAGATCGCCGCCCGCCTCGCGCTGCGCATCGGTTCGGGCATCATCACCGACGCCGTCGACCTGGAGGCCGGCGACTCCGGTCCGGTGGCCACCCAGTCGGTGTTCGCCGCGTCCTTCACCACCAAGTCCCGTGTCTCCAAGGGCACGCCGGTCATCACGGTCAAGCCCAACAGCGCTGCCGTGGAGGCCGCTCCGGCCGCCGGTGCGGTCGAGGCCCTGAGCGTGACGTTCTCCGACCAGGCCACCGGCACCAAGGTCACGGGTCGCACCGCGCGTGAGTCGACGGGCCGTCCGGAGCTGACCGAGGCCGCGATCGTGGTCTCCGGCGGCCGTGGCGTCAACGGCGCGGAGAACTTCGCGATCATCGAGGCGCTCGCCGACTCCCTGGGCGCGGCCGTCGGTGCTTCGCGTGCCGCGGTGGACGCGGGCTGGTACCCGCACACCAACCAGGTCGGCCAGACCGGCAAGAGCGTCTCCCCGCAGCTGTACATCGCCAACGGCATCTCCGGTGCCATCCAGCACCGCGCCGGCATGCAGACCTCGAAGACGATCGTGGCGGTCAACAAGGACCCGGAGGCCCCGATCTTCGACCTGGTCGACTACGGCGTCGTCGGCGACCTGTTCGAGGTCGTCCCGCAGTTGACCGAGGAGATCAAGGCGCGCAAGGGCTGAGCCCCGCCCGCCGCATCGGCCGGCTCGGAGCCGAGTCGCTACGAGGCCCCCGTGACCCCCGCGGTCACGGGGGCCTCCGCGTGCTCGGGTTGTCCCCGGGCTGCCGATGGCCCAGGCTGCGGACAGGTGTTGACCCCACGGAAGATCCATGGATAACTTCACTCTACGGATTGTTGATTCCGTAGAGTGGAATAACAGGAGGGTGTGGGAATGGGTCAGGGCCAGCAGGAGCAGGTGGCGACGAGCCTGGCGGGCGCCGTCAGCGAGGAGATCAGCACCTCCCTCGCGCCGGTCGACGCCGAGCTGGAGCGCCGCTACCCGGGCGACCCGGGGACCCGCCAGCCCGTCCACACCGTCTACGTACCCGGTGACGTCTTCGCCGCCGACACCATCCGCTCCTGGGGCGAGAAGGCCCTTGCCGCCCTCGACGAACACGCCCCCGATGCCGCCGCCTTCGCCCGCGTGCTGGGGCTGAGCGACGAACTCGCCGAGCCGGTCTACTCACGCGTCCGAGCCAAGCTGGAACGCGAGCCGATCGAAGACCTGCGCATCGACTTCGAGGACGGCTACGGGCCCCGCCCCGACGCCGAGGAGGACCAGGCAGCCGCCCGCGCGGCCCGGCTGGTCGCCGAGGCCTACGCGAAGGACACGGCGGCGCCCTACATGGGCATCCGCATGAAGTGCATGGAGGCGCCGGTGCGCGGCCGGGGCATCCGCACCCTCGACGTGTTCCTCACCGGCCTGATGGAGGCCGGCGGCCTGCCCGGCGGGCTGGTCCTGACGCTGCCCAAGGTGACCTACCCCGAGCAGGTCACCGCGATGGTGCGGCTCCTGGAGGCCTTCGAGAAGACCCACGGGCTTCGGCCGGGCCGCCTCGGCTTCGAGATCCAGATCGAGACCAGCCAGTCCATCCTCGCCGCCGACGGCACCGCCACCGTCGCCCGTATGATCCAGGCCGCCGGAGGCCGGGCCACGGGCCTGCACTACGGCACCTTCGACTACAGCGCCTGCCTCGGCGTCTCGGCCGCCTACCAGGCCGGCGACCATCCGGCCGCCGACCACGCCAAGGCCGTCATGCAGGTCGCCGCGGCCGGCACGGGCGTACGCGTCTCGGACGGCTCCACCAACGTCCTGCCCGTCGGCCCGACCGAGAAGGTGCACGACGCCTGGCGGCTGCACTACGGCCTCACCCGCCGTGCCCTGGCCCGCGCCTACTACCAGGGCTGGGACATGCACCCCGGCCACATCCCCACCCGGTACGCGGCCGTGTTCGCCTTCTACCGCGAGGGGTTCGAGCAGGCGGCGGCCCGTCTGTCCCGCTATGCCAGCCGCACCGGCGGCGACGTGATGGACGAGCCCGCCACCGCCAAGGCGCTCAGCGGCTACCTGCTGCGCGGCCTGGACTGCGGCGCCCTCGACATCGCCGAGGTGGCCCGCCTCACCGGCCTGACCCGGGCCGGTCTGGAGGGCTTCGCCGCCCCGCGCCGCGGTGACCTCACGGCCTCCGCCCAGTAGCAGGGGGCGGACGCCGTGCGTGTCGTGCCATGCGCCGGCGTCCGCTCAGTCCGAGGGCGGCAGCTCACCCGATCCCCGTGTGACCAGCCGGGTCGGCAGCTCGATGCGTTCGGGGGTGAGAAGGGCGCCGTCCAGCTGGCGGAAGAGGCGTTCTGCGGCGGTGCGCCCGAGCGCCGCCGCGTCCTGGGCGACGACGGTGACGCCCGGCTGGAGCAGGTCGGCCAGCTCGATGTCGTCGAAACCGACGAGGGCGACCGGACGGGGCAGCCCGGCCAGGACGCGGATCACCGTGACCGTCACCCGGTTGTTGCCCGCGAAGACGGCCGTGACCGGCTCCGGCCCGGTCAGCATGGCCTCGGCGGCCCGGCGCACCCGCTCCGGATCGGTGACGCCCAGCGACATCCAGGAGTCCGCCACGGGTATCCCCGCGTCCTCCATCGCCGCCCGGTAGCCGCGCAGACGTTCGGCGGCGGTGTGGATCCGGGGCATGTCGCCGATGAAGCCGATCCTGCGGTGGCCGTGCGCGATCAGGTGCGCCACGCCGTCGCGGGCACCGCCGAAGTTGTCCGACAGCACGACGTCGGCGTCGATGCGGCCCGCCGGGCGGTCCACGAACACCGTCGCCACGCCCGCCCTGATCTCCGGCTCCAGGTACCGGTGGTCGTCACCGGCCGGGATCACGACCAGCCCGTCCACCCGGCGCGCGCACAGCGCGAGCGCCAGCTCCTGCTCGCGGTCCGGGTCCTCCGCGCTGGAGCCGTTGATCAGCAGGGCCCCGTGTGCCCGGGCGACCTCCTCGACCGCGCGGCTCAGCGGCCCGTAGAACGGGTCGGCGAGGTCCTCCAGGATCAGCCCGATGCTCGCCGTACGGCCCTTGCGCAGCACCCGTGCGCTGTCGTTGCGGCGGAAGCCGAGGGCCTCGATGGCCTCCTGGACGCGCCGCTCGGTGTCCGGGGTGACGCCGGGCTCGCCGTTGACCACGCGGGAGACGGTCTTCAGACCGACGCCGGCCCGGGCCGCCACGTCCTTCATCGTCGGACGGTTGCCGTAGCGGGTGCCGGACGGGCGGTCCCGGAGGCGGTCGGCCGGGCGGTCTGCTCGGGGGGCGGTCTCTGGCACGATGCGGCGTCCTGTCCTGTCGTCCACGGAGCGGGCGGTTCGATCCCGGGGGTGCGGTGCGTATGAGGATGTGGCGTCGAGCATAGAGCCTGGACAACGTTGTCATCAGCGAGAGAGACTGTTCACCGCATACTCCGGCCTGCGCCCCCACCGCGAGACCGGGCTGCGCGCACCTCTTGGTTCCTTCATGGTTGACGGGGAGATCTGACTCAGATGCACACCGACCTCGTGGCGGCGCTCGACATCGGCGGCACCAAGATTGCCGGAGCGCTGGTGGACGGCCACGGCAGCATCCTGGCGCGCGCGCAGCGTGCCACGCCCGCGCAGGAGGACGGCGACACCGTGATGCGGGCCGTGGAGGACGTGCTGGCGGAACTGGCCGCGACGCCGCTGTGGGGGAGGGCCGCGGCCCTCGGCATCGGCAGCGCGGGCCCGGTGGACGCCTCCGCCGGCACGGTCAGCCCCGTCAACGTGCCGGGCTGGCGCGACTACCCGCTCGTCGAGCGGGCCCGGGCCGCGACGGGAGGGCTGCCCGTGGCGCTGATCGGTGACGGCGTGGCCATCACGGCGGCCGAACACTGGCAGGGCGCGGCCCGCGGCCATGACAACGCGCTGTGCATGGTGGTCTCCACCGGAGTGGGCGGCGGCCTGGTCCTGGGCGGCCGGCTGCATCCCGGGCCGACGGGCAACGCCGGCCACATCGGCCACATCAGCGTCGACCTGGACGGCGACCCGTGCCCGTGCGGCTCACGCGGCTGCGTCGAGCGCATCGCCAGCGGCCCGAACATCGCCCGCCGGGCGCTCGAGAACGGCTGGCGCCCGGGCCCCGACAGTGACACCTCGGCCGCCGCGGTGGCCGCCGCCGCGCGCGCCGGGAACCCGGTGGCCGTGGCGTCCTTCGAGCGTGCCGCCCGGGCCCTGGCCGCGGGCATCGCCGCGACCGCGACCCTCGTCGAGATCGACATCGCGGTGATAGGCGGGGGAGTGGGCAAGGCGGGCGACGTGCTCCTCGTCCCGCTGCGCCAGGCCCTCACCGACTACGCGACCCTCTCCTTCGTCCGGCACCTGACCGTCGTACCGGCCCGCATGGGCACCGACGCCGGCCTGGTGGGAGCCGCAGCGGCGGCCCTGGCGGCGCGGGCGAACGCCACGGCCGCCGGCGTCTGACGGCGACGACCGCCGCGGAGGCCCCGTACGGGACCCGCCCTGCTCGGCCGGGTCCCGTACGCGACGAGTACGCATGCCGGCTGCCGTACGCCGTGAGAACGTACGCCGGCTGAGGGTGCGTCAGCAGCTGAGCTGTGCGTTCGCCCAGTCCGCGTGGTCGGAGTCGATGCCGTCGCCGCCGTCGGTGACGACGAGCCGGACGACCTGTGCGCCGGTGACATCCGCCGTGATCGGCTGGGCGGGCATGGCGTTGGTGAGGACGCCGGTCGAGGCGGCCTTGGTGCCGTCCGCCCAGATCTCGAAGGCGACGGTGCCCTTGGCGCCCTTCTCGTCGTCGACCCCGACGTCCGCGGTGACCTTGGTGCACGCCCCGCCGGCGTAGTACTCCACGGCGCTCTGGGCATGGACGCCGAGTCCCTTGGCGTACACCGCACCGCCGATGGTGATCGGATGGCCGTCGCCGGCGGCGCTCTCGCCGTTGCTGGTGTCGCGCTCCACGGGACCGTAGCCGTTGGTGGCCGACAGCCAGGGGAGGTCACTGAGGTACGAGGCACCGGCGGGCGGCGGCACCACCACGGACGCGCTGAGCGGCAGGGTGCTGTCGACGCGTTCGCCGGTCGGGGAGCGGTGAGTCGCCTTCAGCGTCAGGTCGTACGAGCCCGTGGGTGTGCCGGGCGGCGCCGTGACCGTCCACGCGGTGCGCAGTGCCCTGCCGGTCGGGACGACGGGGGCGGCCGTCGGGGACTGGGCCCGCACCGTCCAGCCGTCCGGGCCGCTCAGCGACACGGTGACGCGGGTGGCCGGTGTCCGGCCCAGGTCGGTGACCGTGGTGGCCAGGCCGGCGGGCTTGCCCGCCTGGATCAGCGGGCTGCCGCTCAGGCCGAGTTCGACGGCGGGCGGGTTCTCGGCCCAGCGCGGGTCCGCCGACACCCGGACGAGGACCGTGCCGTGGGCCGGGACGGTGGCAGAGATCGCGCCGGCGGTGTTGTAGCTGCGGTGCTGCCACAGGTCGCGCAGGGTGTAGGCGTCCGCGTCGGGCAGTCCCACGGCCCGCGCGGTGGTGGCGATGCGCTGCGGGGCGCCGGTCTCGTTGAACAGGGCCACGGCGCGGCTGCCGTCCTTCATCTCCTTGGCGACCACCCAGCGTCCGCCCTCGGAGGAGACGACCGTGCCCTGCTTGCCCAGCGGGTCCTGGTCGACGGCGATGACCTCCTTGTTGCCCAGGATGTCGAAGGTCGCCGGGGTGGCCTTGCGCAGGTCCGAGCCGATGAGGAGCGGCGCGGCCATGACCGACCACATGGAGAAGTGCGTGCGGTACTCGGTGTCGGTCATGCCGCCGTTGCCGACCTCCAGCATGTCCGGGTCGTTCCAGTGGCCGGGACCGGCGTACGGGGCGAGCGGCAGGTTCTGTTTCAGGATCGACAGCATCGAGCCCCAGTTGTCGCTGATGTCACCGGTGGTGCGCCACAGGTGCCCGACGTCCGACGCCCACTCCCAGGGCTTGTTCTGCCCCCACTCGCAGATGCTGTAGACGATGGGCCGGCCGGTCGCCTTGAGGGCGTCCCGCATGGTGGTGTAGCGCTGTCTGGCGTCCACACCCTGGTTGTTGCAGTTGTCGTACTTGAGGTAGTCGACGCCCCAGTCGGCGAACTGCCGGGCGTCGCTGTACTCGTGGCCGAGCGCGCCCGGGAAGCCGGCGCTGTTGCACGTCTTGGTGCCCGCGCTGGTGTAGATGCCGAGCTTGAGCCCCTTGGAGTGCACGTAGTCGGCGACCGCCTTGATCCCGTTCGGGAAGCGGACCGGGTCGGGGACGAGTTTGCCGTCGGCGTCCCGGGCGGGCAGGGCCCAGCAGTCGTCGAGGTTGACGTACTGGTATCCGGCGGCCTTCAGGCCCTTGTCGACGAAGAGGTCGGCGATGCCCTTGACCATGGACTCGTTGAAGTCGGCACGGCAGTGCGTGGAGTTCCAGTTGTTGAAGCCCATCGGCGGGGTGAGGGCGAGCCCGTCGGCGAGGGCGGGCGCCGCCGCGTCTTCGACGGGCGTGGCGCCGGACTGGACGGGGGCCGCGACGGCGGGTACGGCCAGTCCGGCCGTACACAGCAGTCCCGCGGTGAGGGTGCCGAGCACTCTTCGGCGGATCGTGCGCGTGTGCGGGTGGCGCATGGGAGCGTTCCTCCGAACTCGCGAGGACGAGGTGGGCAGTGACGTCATGTTCGCGTCATTGATGCGCGTTTACGTTAGAACCTGTCGGACTCTGTTGGAAGAGGTGCGGCCGATCTGTTCGATACCGTTCAGCGAAGGGTTCATGGCCGGAACGCGCGGCCGCCAACGGGTGCGTGACCTCCGCCGGGCCGGCGCAGTTGAACCGGCCATGAAGAAGCGCAGCATGCTCGCCCTCGCCTCCCTCGCCACCGGCTTCGTGGTGGCAGCCGTCACCCCCTCGCACGCCGCCGGCCGCGACACGCTGGAGGATCTGAACGTCAAGGACACCGTGGGCACGGTGGACCACTTCGTCAGCCAGGACAGCCTCGACCTCGGCGACGGACCCCTGGGGCAGAACGCCTGAGGCCGGCCCGGACACGGAAGGCGGCGCCGGTGCCCCTCGCGGGGTGCCGGCGCCGTGGCGTGTCCGCGCCCTCAACTGGGCCTGGTTTCCGTGACAGGGTGAAGCGGGCAAGCCACAGGGGGCCAACAGAAGAGGGGGACCTGTGACCGTCGTCTGGATCAACGGCTCGTTCGGTGCGGGGAAGACGACCACCGCACGGGAACTGATCGACCTGATCCCGAACAGCACGCTCTTCGACCCCGAGATCATCGGCGGCCTGCTCACGCGCCACCTCCTGCCGCCCAAGCACCTCGCCGAGGTCGGCGACTTCCAGGACCTGCCGATCTGGCGCCGGCTGGTGATCGACACCGCGGCGGCGATGCTCGCCGAACTGGGCGGCACCCTCGTGGTTCCCATGACCCTGCTGCGTCAGGAGTACCGCGACGAGATCTTCGGCGGCCTCGCCGCCCGCCGGATCGGCGTCCGGCACGTCCTCCTCGCCCCGGCGGAAACGATCCTGCGGGAGCGGATAGCCGGCCGCGAGGTGCCGCCCGACCTGCCCGACGGCGAGGCACGGACACGCCAGTGGGCCTACGCCCACATCGAGCCCTACCGCGCCGCCCTCGCCTCCTGGCTGGCCGCCGACGCCCACCTCGTCGACACCAGCGCCCTCACCCCGTACGAGACGGCCGTCCGCATCGCCGAGGCCGTCGGCAGCGGCGTCGTACCCGTCTGCGACATCGTGCAGACGCCCGAGCCCACCGCGGAGACCGTCGCCTCCGGCGTGCTCCTCTTCGACGAGCAGGACCGGGTGCTGCTCGTCGACCCCACCTACAAGCCCGGCTGGGAGTTCCCCGGAGGTGTCGTCGAACCCGGCGAGGCCCCGGCCCGCGCGGGAATGCGCGAGGTCGCCGAGGAGACCGGGCTGCGGCTGGACGAGGTGCCCCGGCTGCTCGTCGTCGACTGGGAACGGCCCGCGCCGCCCGCTTTCGGCGGTCTGCGGCTGCTTTTCGACGGCGGACGGCTGGACTCCGCCGCGGCCGGCCGTCTGCTGCTGCCCGGGCCCGAACTGCGCGACTGCCGGTTCGTCACCGAGCAGGAGGCCGCGAGGCTGCTGCCGCCCGTCCGCTACGAACGGCTGCGCTGGGCGCTGCGGGCCCGCGAGCGCGGCGCGGCGGTCTACCTGGAAGCAGGTGTCCCGGTCGGCAGCTGACCCCAGCGGACCCCCAGCGACGCTGCTCGGCGAGGGGCATGCCCCCTTCTCAGCCGGGCGTCCGGTACCGGTCCGCCGATTCCCGCAGTGCCCGGCCGGCCTGTGTGGTCACCGGATCGCCGTGGCCGAAGCAGGCCACCTCCGCGTCGAGCGCGGCGAGCCGCCGGAAGGAGGCGATCGCCTGCGCCCGGTCGAGGTCGAACACGCCGAGCACGACCGCTCCGTCCACCGGCGAGGCGGCGACCGCGTCGCCGGTGAACAGCACACCGTGGGCCGGGAGACGGACGGCGATGCTGCCGTGGGTGTGACCGGGCACGTGGACCACGTGGGCGCCGCCGCCGAAGTCGAGCACGTCGGCGTCGGACAGTTCGGTGACCTGCTTCGGCCGCGGCGGCTCACCCTGGGGCAGCAGCTCGGCGGCCGCCGCGTGGAGGGGCCGCTCCCAGTCCTCGAAGACCGGCGGCGGTCCCGGCACCTCGCCGCGGACGACCGGTGCGTCCAGGCGGTGGGCCAGCACCTCGGCCCCGCACAGCCCGGCCACCTCGGCCGCTCCGCCCGCGTGATCCTCGTGGAAGTGGGTGAGCACGATCCGCCGTACGCCGGCGGGGTCCCGCCCCAGGGCCCTGATCGCCTCGGCGATCGGCGCGCCCGCGCCTCTCGCCCCGGCGTCCACGAGGGTCAGCTCGTCACCGTCGCGCCAGAGGTAGGCCTGTCCCACGGGGAAGCGCAGCAGGTGAAGCCGCGGAAGGAGCTCTAAGACGTCCATGGCACGACCCTAGGGAGGGCCCCCAACCGAGGTCGAGGGCCCTCTGCCGTGGGCAGAGCGGAGTGTCGCTCGGCCGTTCCCGCCGCGGCGCGGGGCGGCTCAGCCCGCCGCGTAGTTGCGCAGGAACAGCGCCTCGGCGACCGACAGCCGCTCGAGTTCCTCGGGGGAGACGCTCTCGTTCACGGCGTGGATCTGCGCCTCGGGCTCGCTCAGGCCGATGAGCAGGATCTCGGCGTGCGGGTAGAGCGCGGCGAGCGTGTTGCACAGCGGGATGGAGCCGCCCTGCCCGGCGTACTGCATCTCCTGGCCCGGGTAGGCGACCGCCATCGCGTCGGCCATCGCCTGGTAGGCGGGGCTCGTGGTGTCGGCGCGGAAGGCCTGGCCCTGGCCGATCTGCTCGGTGTGCACCCGGGCGCCCCACGGCGTGTGCGCCTCCAGGTGGGCCTGGAGCAGCTTGGTCGCCTCGACCGCGTCGACGCCCGGCGGCACCCGCAGGCTGATCAGCGCGCGGGCGCCGGCCTGCACGGACGGTGTGGCGCCGACGACCGGCGGGCAGTCGATGCCGAGGACCGTGACCGCCGGGCGGGCCCAGATACGGTCGGCGACCGTGCCGGAGCCGATCAGCTCCACCCCGTCGAGCACCTTGGCGTCCTTGCGGAACTGCTCCTCGTCGTACTGCAGGCCGTCCCACGCAAAGTCGCCGTCCAGGCCGTCGACCGTCGTCGAGCCGTCCTCGGCGCGCAGCGAGTCCAGGGCGCGGATCAGCGCCGCGAGCGCGTCCGGGGCGGCGCCGCCGAACTGGCCGGAGTGCAGGTTGCCTTCGAGGGTGTCGACCTGGACGCGGACCAGGGTCATGCCGCGCAGGGTCGTGGTGACGGTGGGCAGGCCCACACGGAAGTTGCCGGCGTCGCCGATCACGACGGTGTCGGCCTTCAGGAGCTCGGGGTGCTCCTCGGCGTAGCGCTCCAGGCCGCCGGTGCCCATCTCCTCCGAGCCCTCGGCGATCACCTTGACGCTGACCGGTATGCCGCCGTTCGCCTTCAGGGCGCGCAGCGCGAGCAGGTGCATGATGACCCCGCCCTTGCAGTCGGCGCTGCCGCGTCCGTACCAGCGGCCGTCGCGCTCGGTCAGCTCGAACGGCGGGGTGGCCCAGGCGGCCTCGTCCAGCGGCGGCTGCACGTCGTAGTGGGCGTACAGCAGGACGGTCCTCGCGCCCTCGGGGCCGGGCAGGTAGCCGTACACGGACTGGGTGCCGTCGGGGGTGTCGAGCAGTGCCACGTCGGTGAAACCCTCGGCGCGCAGCGCGTCCGCGACCCAGTTCGCGGCGCCCTCGCTCTCGCTCTTCGGATACTGGTCGAAGTCCGCCACCGACTTGAAGGCCACCAGCTCGGCGAGCTCCGCCTTGGCCCTGGGCATCAGGGAGGCGACGGTCTCGGCGACCGGATTCGACGACATGGGCACGCTCCTTGTGGGTGCGACGGGGTGCCGGTGCGCACCGGGGCGGTGCGTCCGAGCACTTCTGTGTTCGAAGATGATCGTGTCAGGGTAGGCGCGTCCCGGTGGGCGGTGCGCATACGCAGCCGATCCTCCCACAGCGGACCCCGGCGACGGCCGCCGTAGGATGCGGGGGACAGCAGCGGCAGCCGGCTTGATCTGGAGCGGTGGACCATCGTGAGCAGCGAGAACTCTTCGGCGGACGACGTGCGGCGGGTGTGGGACGTCGTCGTGGTGGGCGCGGGACCCGCGGGGGCCTCGGCCGCCTACGCGGCGGCGGTCGCGGGACGGCGCGTGCTGCTGCTGGAGAAGGCGGAGCTGCCGCGCTACAAGACGTGCGGCGGCGGGATCATCGGCCCGTCGCGCGACTCCCTGCCGCCGGGCTTCGAGCTCCCGCTGAAGGACCGGGTGCACGCGGTGACGTTCTCCAGCAACGGCCGCTTCACCCGCACCCGCCGCTCCAAGCAGATGCTGTTCGGGCTGATCAACCGGCCCGAGTTCGACCAGCGGCTGGTCGAGCACGCGCAGAAGGCGGGTGCCGAACTGCGCACCGGCGCGACCGTGGTGCGGGTCGAGCAGCACGGCTCGGCGGTGCCGGACCGGCGCACGGTCGCCGTGGTCCTCCAGGGCGGCGAGACGGTCCTCGCGCGGGCCGTGGTCGGCGCCGACGGCAGCGCCAGCCGCATAGGCGCCCATGTCGGAGTGAAGCTGGACCAGGTGGACCTCGGCCTGGAGGCGGAGATCCCGGTGCCCGACACCGTGGCCGAGGACTGGCGTGGACGGGTCCTGATCGACTGGGGCCCGATCCCGGGCAGTTACGGCTGGGTCTTCCCCAAGGGGGACACGCTGACGGTCGGGGTGATCTCGGCCCGCGGCGAAGGCGCCGCCACCAAGCGGTACCTGGAGGACTTCATCGCCCGCCTGGGCCTCGCCGGTTTCGAGCCGAGCATCTCCTCCGGGCACCTGACCCGCTGCCGCGCCGAGGACTCACCGCTGTCGCGCGGGCGGGTGCTGGTGTGCGGGGACGCGGCCGGGATGCTGGAGCCATGGACGCGCGAGGGCATCTCGTTCGCGCTGCGGTCCGGGCGGCTCGCGGGCGAGTGGGCGGTGCGGATCGCCGAGTCGCACGACGCGGTGGACGCCCGGCGCCAGGCCCTGAACTACGCGTTCGCGATCAAGGCCGGGCTCGGCGTCGAGATGGCCGTCGGCCGGCGGATGCTCGCGGTCTTCGAACGCCGTCCCGGTCTCTTCCACGCGGCCCTGACCGGCTTCCGCCCCGCCTGGAGGGCGTTCAAGGAGATCACCCAGGGCTCGACCTCGCTGGGTGAGCTGGTCCGTACCCACCCCGTCGCCCAGCGCGCCCTGACCGTCATGGACCGGCGGCCCTCGGCGCCGGTCACGCCCGCCGACGAGGACGAGCGGACCGCGCGGGACACGGTCAGTTCGTGAGCGCGGCGATCAGCCCATGACCCTGGCGGCCGGTTCGCGACCCTGGCGGCCGGTTCGTGACCGTGGCGGTTCAGTTCGTGACCGTGGCGGTTCAGTTCGTGACCGTGGGGTTCAGCTCGTGACCGTCAGGCGGAAGACCGGGTGGTTCGGGGCGATGCGGCGCAGTTCGGCCTCGGGGGAGTCGGGGCCGACGCCGTCGAAGAAGATCCCGACCTCGGCCTTCCAGCGCTTGAGGTAGGCGCGCAGCAGCGGCGCCTTGTCGTCGTCGGCGACCTCCGTCGCGGTGAACACCTCGACCCGCTTGCCCAGGCGCAGTTCGCCGCCGCCCGCCGCGCGCATGTTGTGCGTCCACTGGACGTGGCCGCGCGGCGCGAGCAGGTACTGCTGTCCGCCGACGGTCAGCGGGTTCACCGGGGTGGTCCGCCACTCGCCGCTCTTGCGGCCGCGCACCGCCAGGGTCCGGGAGCCCCAGACGCTGATGCCGCGGCGGGCCGTCCAGGCCACCGCGCGGTTGAGGACGTTGACGGTGAACCAGCCGGGCTTGCGGACGTGTGCGGACATGACTTCCTCCCGGAAGCGGAAAGTGTGAGCGGTGCTCTCGCTTTTCCTCAGTGTGGCGCAGATCGGTGCTCCAGAGCAAGAGCGGTGCTCTCTTTTGTGTGCAGTGCTCTGGAAACGTGGAACACTGTCCTCCATGAGCACCGCACGAGGCGCCCGAGCCCGGGCCAGGACGGAGATCACCGCCGCGATCAAGGACGCGGCACGCAGACAGCTCGCCGCGGAGGGCGCGGCGAAGCTCTCGCTGCGTGCCGTCGCCCGCGAACTGGGCATGGTCTCCTCCGCGCTGTACCGGTACTTCCCCAGCCGTGACGACCTGCTCACCGCGCTGATCATCGACGCCTACGACTCGCTGGGCGAGGCCGCGGAGGCCGCGCACCGCACGATCGCCGACGCGGATCCCTTGGCGCGCTGGACCGCCGTGTGCGAGGCGGTGCGCGGCTGGGCCCTCGCCCACCCGCACGAGTACGCCCTCATCTACGGCTCGCCCGTGCCCGGCTACACCGCGCCCGAGACGACCGTCCCGTCGGCGGCCCGTGTCGGCCTCCTCTTCGTCGGCATCACCCGCGAGGCCCACGAACGGACGGAGCTGACCGCGCCCCCGGTCCCCGCCGACCTGCGCGAGGAGGCCGACCGGATGAGAGCCGACCTCGCGCCCGATCTGCCCTGCGAGGTGGTCGCCGCCCTCGTCGCCGCCTGGGCGCAGCTGTTCGGGCTGGTCGGCTTCGAGCTGTTCGGCCAGTTCCACCGGGTGGTGGAGGACCGCGCGCCGTTCTTCCGGCACGCGGCCGTCCGGCTCGCCCACGGGGTGGGCCTGAGGTCCTGACCTCCCCTGCCCGGCCGCCGCGGCACGTCGGCGGCCGTACTTCCCGGGGAGTACGAGTGATCACCTCACCGGGGTGACGCACGGGTGGCGCGGGGCGTCTAGCGTGGCCGTCATGGAAGAGCAGCGCCTGCGCCCGGGCGGTCCACCGCACTGGTGGCGGCACGGGCCCCCGTGGTGGTCCCGCGCCGACGAGGGGGAGACGCCGGGCGCCCACTGGCCCGTCGTCTCCACCGCGCTGTTCACCGCCTTCGTGCTCATCGGCTCCCACTTCTCGGCCCGCAACCAGCACGGCAACCGGGAGGCGCTGGACCCCTACGCGTACGCGCTGCTGTGCGTGGCCTGCGGGCTGCTGCTGTGGCGCAAGCGGCACCCGGTGTTCGTCGCGTACGGCACGGCGGTGGCCACGCTGGCCTACTTCGCCGCCGGATATCCGTACGGCCCGGTGTTCCTGGCCGTCGCCGTGAGCTGCTTCAGCGCCGTCGTCGCCGGGCACCGCAGGGCCGCCTGGGCGTCCGTGGGCCTGCTGTGGGCCGGGCACGCGCTCATCGCGCTCTGGCTCTACCG
Source organism: Streptomyces sp. MK7 (assembly GCF_032658145.1). Taxonomy (NCBI): domain Bacteria; kingdom Bacillati; phylum Actinomycetota; class Actinomycetes; order Kitasatosporales; family Streptomycetaceae; genus Streptomyces; species Streptomyces sp. MK7. Next base: position 63,303 of record NZ_JAVACL010000025.1, on the reverse strand, counting down.
GTGGCTCCCGCCGCCCGGCGACACCGCCTCCTCCTGGGGGCAGCAACTCGTCATCGCCACCTGGGTGGTGGCCGTCGTCGCCGTCTCCGAACTGGGCCGGGTCCGCCGCGAGCAGTGGGCCAAGGAACGGGCCGAGCGCGCCCAGGCGGCCCGGCGGCGCGCCGACGCCGAACGGCTGCGGATCGCCCGCGAACTCCACGACGTCCTCGCCCACAGCATCTCCGTCATCAATGTGCAGGCCGGCGTCGGCCTCGCGCTCCTGGACACCGACCCGGAGCAGGCGCGCACCGCGCTGACCACCATCAAGGCCGCCAGCAAGGAGGCGCTGGGGGAGGTCCGCCAGGTGCTCGACACCCTGCGCGCCCCCGGCGCCGCCCCGCGCGCCCCGGCGCCCGGCCTGGACCGGCTGCCCGAACTCGTGGACCAGGCGGCGAGCGCCGGCCTCACCGTCGAGGTGGAGGGCTCCCCGCCCCGGCTGCCGCCCGGCACCGACCTCGCCGCCTTCCGCATCGTGCAGGAGGCCCTCACCAACGTCGTACGGCACTCGGGCTCCCGGAACGCGCGCGTGCGCCTCGATCACGACGGCGACACGCTGAGGCTGCGCATCGACGACGACGGCCCGCCGACCGGCGCGGACGCGGGCGGCAGCGGCAACGGCCTGGCCGGGATGCGCGAGCGGGCCGCCGCGCTCGGTGGCACCATCGACGCGGGCCCGCGCCCCGACGGCGGCTGGCGGGTGCTCGCCGTGCTGCCGCTGACGATCAAGGAGGAGAACCGGTGATCCGCGTCACTCTCGCCGACGACCAGTCACTGGTGCGGGCCGGCTTCCGGGCACTGCTCGACGCGCAGCCGGACATCGAGGTCGCCGGGGAGGCAGCCGACGGCGAGGACGCCCTGCGCATGGTGCGCGAACTGCGCCCCGACGTGGTGCTGATGGACATCCGCATGCCGGCGCTGGACGGCCTGGCCGCGACCCGCCGCATCACCGAGGACCCCGGCCTGAAGGACGTCAAGGTGGTCATGCTCACCACCTTCGAACTCGACGAGTACGTCTTCGAGGCGATCCGCTCGGGCGCCTCCGGCTTCCTGGTCAAGGACACCGAACCCGACGAACTCCTGCGCGCGGTACGGGCGGTGGTAGGCGGCGACGCCCTGCTGTCCCCCGGAGTCACCCGAAGGCTGATCGCCGAGTTCGCCGCCCGCTCCAAGGAGCCCGCCACCGCCGACGCCCTCGCCCGGCTCACCGAGCGCGAACGCGAGGTCATGACCCTGGTCGGCATCGGCCTTTCCAACGAGGAGATCGCCCGCCGCCTGGTGGTCAGCCCGCTCACCGCGAAGACCCACGTCAGCCGCACCATGGTGAAGCTCGGCGCCCGTGACCGCGCCCAACTGGTCGTCCTGGCCTACGAGTCGGGGCTCGTCAGGCCCGGCTGGCTGGGCTGAGGCGGCGCACGCCCGCCGCGAGCGGCACACCCGCCTGCCGGACAAGGCGCGGACCCGGACCGAACCCGGACCGAACTCGGACCCGGACCGGGCTCGGACTCCGACCGTCGCCCGGCCCGGACTCAGCCGATCGCCGAGGTCTCCCGCCACAGCGCGACGAGCGAACCGTCGCCCGTCACGTGCGGCACCGGGACCCGGTTCCACAGCGCCAGGTACAGCAGGTCGGCCGGACCGGAGAGTTCGGCGTCGGCGACCGCGGAGGCGTCCCGGACCGTGACCGGCGGCCCGTCCGAGAGCCGTACGGTCCATACCGCGTCCGCGCTGTCGGCCGTGCCCGTGGCGCGCACCCGCAGCACGCGCGGCTCGGGAGTGCGGACCCGGCTCCTGGAACGGGCGTGGAAGCCGCGCAGCAGCTCGTCGATGCCGTCGGCGGCGAACTCGCCGTCGATCGTGGTCGGCGCGGCGCCGCATGCCTGCTCCGCGTCGAAGCGGTGGACGGCCGTCTCGTGCGCCTGCCGCCGGGTCCAGAAGGCCAGCGGCGACGGCGGATCCTGGGGCGCGGGGTGGAACGTCCAGCACTCCACGCCGGCCGGCGCCCCGGCCAGCGTGTCCACGAGCCGCCGGTGGCTGTCCCGGTACCAGGCCACCAGCTCGGCGCCGTCGAGCTCGGGCGGATCCCCCATGGGGCGCGGTGAGGTGTGCCCGTCGGCGACGAAGGCGGCGGCCCACTCGTGCACCGCGCCCGTGTGCCCCAGCAGGTCCCGTACCCGCCAGCCCGGGCACGTCGGCACGACGGTGTCGGTCCCCGCCTCCTCGGCCGCGGCGGCCAGCAGACGGCCCTCCCGATCCAGCGCCTGAAGGAACTCGGCAGTCTTCATGGGGGAATTCTGCCGGACGGACGGCGCCGGTGAGCGCGGAGACTGCCGGGTGAGACACGCCGTACGGCACCGGAGCGGCCTGTGCGGGCGAGCGGGCTCCGCAGTCCGTCACCCGCCGGTCGACCGCCTGGTGGTGAATCCGACCGCCGCGGCGACCGCGGCCAGGGCGGCGACGCTGGTGAGCGCGGCCGGCAGGGAGATCCAGTCGGCCATGAATCCGATCGCCGGGGGGCCGACGAGCATGCCGCCGTAGCCGAGGGTGGAGGCGACCGCGACACCGCTCGGGCCGGCCAGGGCGCCGGCGCGTTCCACGGCGACCGGGAACAGGTTGGCGAGCCCGACCCCGGTGACGGCGAAGCCGAGCAGCGCCGCCCACACCGACGGCGCGAGACAGCCGAGCAGCATGCCGGCCGCGGCGGTGGACCCCCCGGCCACGATCGTGCGGGTGCGGCCCAGCCGCTGGAGGAGGGTGGTCCCGGTCAGTCGCCCGACCGTCATCGCCAGGGCGAAACAGGAGTAGCCGGCCGCCGCGACGCCCGGCGAGGCGCCCAGGTCCTGCTGGAAGTGGAGCGCGCCCCAGTCGGCCATGGCCCCTTCGCCGTACGCCGTGCACAGCGCGATGAGGCCGAGGACGAGAACGACACCGCGGGTACGGCCGTCCAGGCGCCGCGGATGCGGCGGCTCCGTCCGGTCCTGCGCCCGCTCGGCCGGTCGCGGGGACGGCTGCCGCAGGAGCGTGCGCCCGGCGACGGCGGTGACGAGCAGACCGATCACCGTCAGGCACAGCAGATGGCGGGTGGGGGAGAGGTGTCCGGCCACGAATCCGCCGACTCCGGCTCCCACCATGCCGCCGAGGCTGAAGGCCGCGTGGAAGCTCGGCATGATCGGCCGCCGCAACACGGCCACCAGCTCGACGGCCGCGCTGTTGAAGGCGACGTTGATGCCGCCGTACGCGGCACCGAAGACCAGCAGGACCGCGCCCAGCGCCCAGGCGGAGTGGGTCAGCGGGGGCAGGGCGACGCTGAGGGAGAGAAGGACGGCGCAGACGACGGTGACCGGATGGCTGCCGTACCGGCGGCACAGGCGGCCGGTGAGGGTCATGGTGACGACGGCCCCGGCGGACACACCGAGAAGGGCGAGACCGAGCGCCCCGGTGGAGGCGTGGGTCTGGTGCTTGACGGCCGGGATGCGGACCACCCAGCCGGCGAAGACGAAGCCGTCCAGGGCGAAGAAGGCGGTCAGGGCGGCGCGGAGTCGTCTGAGGGCGTGGTCCGGCACGGCGTTGTGCGGACGGACTTTGTTTAGAAGCGGCACAAAGTCAGGCTAGGGAGGTGGCGGGGCGCGGACAAGGGGTGGGGTGGGTTCGGCTGTGGCGGGCCTGACGGTGGAGCGGGCGCGGGGCACGGCGGCTGCCCGGCGCGGAGGCTGCTGGAGTGGCTCGGCGCGCGGGGTGCAGGCGGTCGCCGGGCGTGGACGGTGTCGAGGGGCTCTGCGTGCGGGTGCGGGTGCCGCCGGGCGTGGGCGGTGCTGGAGTGGTTCGGCGCTGGGGGTGCAGGCGGTCGCCGGGCGTGGACGGTGTCGAGGGGCTTTGCGTGCGGGTGCGGGTGCCGCCGGGCGTGGGCGGTGCTGGAGTGGCTCGGCGCGCGGGGTGCAGGCGGCCGCCGGGCGTGGGCGGTGCTGTGAAGAGCGGGGCTGCGGCGGCCGTCAGCCCGTCTTGCGGCCCCACCAGGTGTCCACCCGGGCCCACTCCTCGGCCCACTGGTCGAAGCGGCGGCGGTCGAGCCGGCTCTGGATCAGCTTGGCGCCGCCGATGACGAGGCCCGCCGTGGCCGCGCCCGCCCACAGACCGCTCAGCCCGGACTGGAAGGCGGTGTCGGCCGGGGAGGCGGGCGGCGACGTCAGCGTGCCGTGCCCGTTCGTCCACACCGTGACATGGGAGCCGGGCGTCGCGGAGGCCGGGACCCTGGCCCGGTCCGTGTGCGTCGAGCCGTCCGGTTCGCTCCAGCGCACCGTCCCCCACGCCAGGGCGCTGCTCGTCGGCCGGGCGGAGCCCTGCGCCGCCTCGTGGACGAGGACGGCCGGCACGGGCCGGCTCTGCTCGCGCACCCGTTGCGCGCTGTGCTGCATGGCGCTCGCCGTCAGCAGCCCCGCCAGCAGTCCGCCGGCCAGGGCGAGGGTCCAGGCGACGAGAAGGATCCACGCCTCCACGACATCACTGGTCCGCCTGAGCGGACTGCGCCGCCACCGCCACAGCCAGACTCCCGCACGACGTGTCACCTTCGACACCCCCTCGTGCCCTCCTACGGCCCTTACTCCAAGTGTGCCCCCAGACGCGATCAGAGGCCCCCGGTGCCGGCGGAAATGCGGGTCACCGGAGAACCGGGAGGCGAAGGGAGCCGGAAAGGTTCGGAGTGGAGCGGGCGACGCGCGGCCGCTTTTGGACACGGATCGGTTAAGGCTCGCTCACGCATCGGTTGCCGTGCGGTGAGCGCGCCATGATGGGACCATGACGCTCGCGGCGCGTGCCCTCGCCCAACTGGCCACCTGGCCCGACCTGATGGAAGCGGCCCCGAGCTGCGGCACCGGGCAGGCGCTCAGCTCGGCGTACGGCGAGATCGCTCACTTCCACTCCGGCCGGGACGTCGATCTCCACCTCACCGACCGGGCCGTACGCCGTCTCGCGGGCGACCTGAAGCGCTTCGCCGCCATCCGCGTCGTACCGGGCTCGTCCTGGGTGACCATCCGCCTCGACGCCTCGGCGGACGTCGATCTCGTCCTGTCGCTGACGAGCGTGGCGCTCAAGGCCCACCAGGGCGGTCCCGCAGAGGACCGTGCGGTGCCCTCCGGCTGCAACGACGGCCGCGGTGTGGGCTTCCTGCGCACCTGACGCCGTGCCCTCACCGGCGGGGGCGTCCTCAGACGGTGAGGACCCGGATGCCCGCCTCCTCGAACCGGCGCACCATCTCCTTCCCCGCCGCCGAGTCCGTGACCAGGGTGTCCACCGACTCGGCCGGGCAGATGCGCGCGAAGGCGCGCCCGCCCAGCTTGCTGGAGTCCGCGGCGACGACCACGCGTGCGGCACGCTCGCACAGCAGCCGGTTGATGGCGGCCTCCGCCTCGTCGTTGGCCGCCGCACCGTGGGTGACGTCGAAGGCGACCACGCCGAGGACCGCCACGTCGATCGTGATCTGGCCGAGCACCCCGTCCGCCAGCGGGCCGATGAGCTCGTACGACTGCGGGCGCGCGACCCCACCGGTCACCACGATCTTGAACTGGGGCCGTACGGCGAGCTCGTTGGCGATGTTGAGCGCGTTGGTCACCACCGTCAGGGCCGGAGAGCCGGACGACAGGTCCCCGCGCACCGCCAGCGCGCGGGCCACCTCGGTGGTCGTCGTGCCGCCGGTCAGGCCCACCGCCTCACCGGGCGCCACCAGGTCCGCCACGGCCTTGGCGATCCGCTGCTTCTCGGAGGCGCGGCGGGCGGTCTTGTAGCGCAGGGGCAGCTCGTAGGAGACGCCGTGCACCACCGCGCCGCCCCGGGTGCGGACCAGCATCTGCTGCTCGGCGAGCTGGTCGAAGTCCCGCCGGATCGTCGCGGCGGACACCCGCAGCTCGGCCGCCGCCTCCTCGACCTCCAGCCGGCCGCGCTCGACGAGCAGCTCCAGCAGCGACTTCCACCGGGCATCGCGCGACATCCGCGGCCTCCGTTCCTCGACCCTCCGTGACCCTAGCGCACCCGACTCGGAGGCAAATGCTTGATTCTGTTTGAAAAGCGTGGCTATCTTGCAAGAACAATCAATCATTACCTCGGGAGGGTGTGGCCATGAGCCATGTCGAGGACGAGCTGACCAGCCAGCCGGAATGCTGGACCCGTGTCGCGGCCGACGCCGCCGGACACGGCGGGGCGCTGCCGGCGCCCCGGGAGCGGGTGGCGATCGTCGGCTGCGGCACGTCGTACTTCATGGCGCAGGCCGCCGCCGCGCTGCGCGAGGGCGCCGGGCAGGGCGAGACCGACGCCTTCGCCGCCTCCGAGTTCCCCCACGGCCGCTCCTACGACCGGGTCCTGGCCCTCACCCGCTCCGGCACCACCACCGAAGTGCTCGACCTGCTGGGCCGGCTGAAGGGCCGTACCCGCACGACGGCCGTCACCGCGGACCCCGGTACCCCGGTCATGTCGGCCGCCGACGACGTCGTCGTCCTCGACTACGCGGACGAACGCTCCGTGGTGCAGACCCGGTTCGCGACCACCGCGCTCACCCTCCTCCGCGCCCACCTCGGGCTGCACTCGGACGCCGTCGTCGCCGACGCCCGCACCGCGCTGTCCCAGCCGCTGCCCGAAGGGCTCGTCGACTGCGCGCAGTTCACCTTCCTTGGGCGGGGCTGGACCGTGGGCCTCGCCAACGAGGCCGGCCTGAAGATGCGCGAGGCCTCACTCTCGTGGACCGAGGCCTACCCGGCGATGGAATACCGGCACGGCCCCATCAGCATCACCACGCAGGGCACGGCGACCTGGATGCTCGGCCGGGCGCCGGAGGGCCTCGCCGACCAGGTGCGCGCCACCGGCGGGCTGTGGGTGGACGGCGGACTCGACCCGCTCGCCGAACTCGTCCGCGCCCAGCGGCTCGCCGTCGCCGTCGCCGCAGCCCGCGGCCTCGACCCCGACCAGCCGCGCCACCTCACCCGCTCGGTGATCCTCACCCCCTGACGCCCCGACCCCCACTCGGAAAGGACCGGCCGTGCCGCTTGCAGCCACCGGCGAGCTGGTCGGCGGCGCCGCCGCCGCGCGCTCCGCCGTCGTCGCCTTCAACATCATCACGCTGGAACACATCGAGGCCGTCGTCGCCGGCGCGGAGGCGGCCGGTGCGCCGGTCGTCCTCCAGGTCAGCGAGAACGCGGTGAAGTTCCGCGGCGGGCGGCTGCTGCCGCTCGCCCGCGCGGCCGTCGCCGCCGCCGAACGCGCCACCGTGCCCGTCGCCCTGCACCTCGACCACGTGCAGAGCGACGACCTGCTGCGCCAGGCACCCGGTGCCGGCTTCAGCTCCGTGATGTACGACGCCTCCCGGCTGCCGTACACGGAGAACCTCGCCGCGACCCGGGCCGCCGCCGCCTGGGCACACACCCAGGGACTGTGGATCGAGGCGGAGCTGGGGGAGGTCGGCGGCAAGGCCGGCCGGCCGCCGCTGGACGCCCACGCCCCCGGTGCCCGCACCGACCCCGGCGAGGCGCACGCGTTCGTCACCGACTCGGGCGTGGACGCCCTGGCCGTGGCCGTCGGCAACTCCCACGCCATGACCGAGCGCACCGCGGCCCTCGACCACGACCTCGTCAAGCGCCTGGCCGGCACGCTTGACGTCCCCCTCGTCCTGCACGGCTCCTCCGGCGTGCCCGACGGCGAACTGACCGCGGCCGTCGCCGGCGGCCTCGCCAAGATCAACGTCGGCACGGCCCTGAACCTCGCCATGACCGGCGCGATCCGCGACTTCCTCACCGCCCACCCCGAGGCGGTCGACTCGCGCAAATACCTCGGCGTGGGCCGGGAGGCGATGGCAGGGGAGGTGGAGCGGCTCATCGGCGTGGTCGGCACACCCGCCGCGGCGCCCACCGCCGGGGGGTCCGCGCCGCCTGCCGCCCGCCGGTCTGCGCCGCCTACCGCTTGACGGCCTTCAGCACCACGAACTTCGGGTCACTGGCCACCAGCCGGCTGTTGCCGAACACCCGGCGCAGCTTGACGTGGTAGCCCAGGTGCCGGTTGCCGATCACCCACAGCTCGCCGCCGGGGCGCAGCGCGCGCCGCGCCCCGGTGAACATCCGCCAGGCCGTCGCGTCCGTCGTCGCCTGGTGCGAGTGGAAGGGCGGATTGTTCAGCACCAGGTCCACGCTGCCGGCCGGCACCCCCGACAGGCCGTCCCCGACCCGGAACTCGGCATGCCCCGGCACCCCGTTCGCCTTGTACGTCGCCTCCGCCGAGGCCAGCGCCTGGAACGACTCGTCCGTGAACAGCACCTCGGCCTCGGGGTTCGCCAGCGCCATCGCCGTACCGACGACTCCGTTGCCGCAGCCCAGGTCCACCACCCGGCGGGCCCCGCGGCCCTCGGGCAGGTGCTCGAGGAAGAAGCGGGTGCCGATGTCGAGCCGGTCGGCGCAGAAGACGCCCGCGTGGTTGACGACCCTGAGGCCGGAGACGGCTCCGACGCCGTCGGGCAGGTCGTAGCTGTACGGCCACGGGTTGCCGGGCCGGTCGAGGGACGGATTCGGGGCGCACAGGATCAGCCGGGCCTTGCGCTCGGCTAGCGAGGTCCGCGTCGGGCCCAGGATCCGCTCGAACAGCGCGAGCGTGGAGGTGTGGATCTCCTTGACCATGCCGGTGCCGACGACGACCGTGCCCTCGTGCAGCGCGGGCGCCAGCCGCAGCAGCTGGTCCTCCAGCAGGGCGAGGCTCTTGGGGACGCGCACCAGCAGCACGTCGATCCGTGCGGGCGGCGGGTCCTGCGTGGTGAGCAGCCGTACGGCACCGGGTTCGACACCGTTGCGGGTGAGGTTGCGGCGGGTCGCCTCCTGCCCGAGGAAGGAGTCGGTGATCTGCACCGGACCGTGCTCGGCCAGCGCCGTCACCAGCGCGCCCCAGCGGTCCCCGACGACCACGACCGTTCCGGACAGGTCGGTCGCCTCCGCGGCAAGGTGCCGCAGCAGAAACTCGTCGGAGGCGTCCCAGGCACGCAGCCGGTCACGCGGGTCCTCCGGGAACCGGGCCAGCGCGCGCTCGCCCCAGGGGGTCGTCATACCGTCGTTCATCGTCCGTCCAGGCTAGCCGAGGCCCAGCTCAGGCCCGTTCCGGCAGGATGGGACCCATGGACGCCGAGCTGTTCCCCCGGAACCGTACGGAGATCGCGCCGGGCGCGATGCACGTACCGGACTGGCTGGACGGGGCACGCCAGCGCGAGTTGCTCGCGGCCTGCCGGGAGTGGGCCCGCCCGCCGGCCGGCCTGCGCACGGTCCGCACGCCCGGCGGCGGCACCATGACCGCCCGGCAGGTCTGCCTCGGCCTGCACTGGTACCCGTACGCCTACGCCCGCACGGTCGTCGACGGCGACGGCGCCACGGTCAAGCCGTTCCCGGACTGGCTGGGCGAGCTGGGGCGGCGCGCGGTGACCGACGCGCTCGGACCGGCGGCGGCCACCGGGGCGGCGTACGACATCGCGCTGATCAACTTCTACGACGCCGACGCCCGCATGGGCATGCACCGCGACAGCGACGAGAAGTCCGGCGCGCCCGTCGTCTCGCTCAGCCTCGGCGACACATGCGTGTTCCGCTTCGGCAACACCGAGACCCGCGCCAGGCCCTGCACGGACGTCGAGCTGCGCAGCGGCGACCTGTTCGTCTTCGGCGGCCCGTCCCGGCTCGCGTACCACGGCGTGCCCCGGGTCCATCCGGGCACGGCCCCGCCCGAGTTGGGACTGACCGGCCGGCTGAACATCACGCTCCGCGTGAGCGGCCTGTAGAACGCCCGGTCTGCGGATCATGGGAGACTCCCCCTCATGAGTGGCAAGGCGGACCCCCGGACGGCGGGGGAAGGTACCACCTCCAGGACGCGGCTGGACCGGGGGCGCGGTGCGCTCGGGCCCGCACTGGAGCTCGTGCACACCGGGCGCGCCCCGACCCGGGCCGTGCTCACCGCCGAGTTGGGGGTGACCCGGGCCACGGCCGGCGCGGTCGCCGCCGAGCTGGAGGCGCTCGGCCTGATCCGGGTGGACGCGCGGCCGGGCGCGGCGGCCGGTTCGCAGGGACGGCCCTCGCACCGGCTCGCGGTCGCCGAGGACGGGCCCGTCGCCCTGGCCGCCCAGGTGCACGCCGACGGCTTCCGCGCGGCCCTGGTGGGTCTGGGCGGCCGGATCGTGGCGACCGCGCCGGGCTGCGAGACCGTGGACGCCGACCCGGCCAAGGTGCTCCGCTCCGTCGTCGAGGCCGGCGCCGAGCTGCTGCGCGGCACCGGGCGCCGCTGCGTCGGCGCCGGGCTCGCCGTGCCCTCCGCGGTCGCCGAACCGGAGGGCCTGGCGTTGAACCCGCTCCATCTGGCCTGGCCCCCGGGCGCGCCCGTGAGGGAGCTCTTCGCCGAGTGCGTGCGCGCGGCCGGGATCACCGGCCCGGCGTTCGCGGCCAACGACGTCAACCTCGCCGCGCTCGCCGAGCACCGGCACGGCGCCGGGCGCGGCGCGCGCGACCTGCTGTGCGTGGCCACCGGCCACCGGGGTGTGGGCGGTGCGCTGGTGCTGGACGGGCGGCTGCACACCGGGAGTTCGGGCCTGGCCCTCGAAGTCGGCCACCTCACCGTCAACCCGGAGGGCCGCCCCTGCCACTGCGGCAGCCGCGGCTGCCTCGACGTGGAGGCCGACCCGCTGGCCTTCCTCACCGCGGCGGGCCGCGAACCGGGACCGGAGGTGTCGCTGCTGCAGCAGGCCAACGACCTGATCCGGCACCACTACGACGACCCGGCCGTCCGCACGGCCACCGAGGCCCTGATCGACCGCCTCGGCCTGGGCCTCGCGGGCCTGGTGAACATCCTCAACCCGGACCGGATCATCCTCGGCGGGCTGCACCGCACCCTGCTCGAGGCCGACCCGGACCGGCTGCGCGCGGTCGTCGCCGACCGCAGCCTGTGGGGCCGCAGCGGCGGCGTCCCCATTCTGCCCTGCACCCTGGACCACAACAGCCTGGTCGGCGCCGCCGAGTTGGCCTGGCAACCGGTCCTGGACGACCCGCTGGCCGCACTGGCCTGAGCCGCCCCGGAAGCGGTCAGGCCCTTTAGTCCGGTGCGGACCGCCCCGTGAGGTACTGCGCCACGCCGTGGCCCAGCGACCAGTCGGCCGGCCCGTTCTCGGTGACGGTCACGAACACGTTGCGCGGCTCGGTCCCGGCGTAGGCCTCGGCGAGTTCGGCGATGCGCCGGTACAGCGCCTGCTTCTGCGCGTCGGTGCGCGCGGAGCGCATGGTGATCGCGACGTAGACGATGCCCTCGTCGCGGTGCACGCCGGGGTAGTCGTCGTAGCGCAGGGTGCCGCGGGTGCCGTCGCGGGCGGTGAGCACCTGGAACCGGTCGTCGCGCGGGACACCGAGCGTCTCGACCAGGGCGTCGTGCACCGCACGGCCGAGCGCGTCGAGCCGGCCGGTGCCGGCGCCGAGGACGTCGATACGGATCAGGGGCATGGGCGAGGGTGCCTTTCAGGTGGCCGTGGTGCGGCGGGGTCTGGGGACCAGCTCGCCGCCGCAGTTGGGGCAGATGTGGCGCATTCCTTCGGCGCAGGGCACGCAGAAGGTGCACTCGTAGGAGCAGATCCGGGCCGGTGCGTCCGGCGGCAGCACGGCGGTCTCGCAGCGTTCGCACCGGTCGCGCATCTCCAGGGCCATGGCACTCGCCTTTCCTCCTGTTGGTGGCCGTGTCCTTCCATCCTCGGGCCGGGCGCGGCCCCGGGAAGACCGGCCCGGGCCAGGGTTGCGCGGGATCGGGCCGGACGATCGGGTACGGACGGCCGATCCGGCGTGGTGTCGGCCCTGCTCAGCGCCAGTCGGTGGCGAACGCCGCGGCCGGGTTGTCCGTGAGGACCCGGTCGACGAGCTCCGTGCCGAGTTCGGCGGCCAGCCGCGGACGGAGCCGGCGCAGCAGGTACGGCATGCCGGGGCCGCCGTCGACCGACCGCGCGCCCGCGACCACCGTGTCGCCACCGAGCAGCAGCCGGTGGCCGAACCCGGCCTCGGCAAGAGCCCGTACCGCGCCGGGCATGCGCCAGTCGGTGGCGTGGTGGGTGCGGGACGGGCCGTCGAAGGCGAGATAGCAGCCGCTCCGTGCCGCCTCGCGCTGCGCCACGGGGTCGGGGAAGCGGTTGAGGTGCCCGAGGATCACCCGGTGCGGCGGCATCCCTGACTCGCCGCACAGCAGGTCCAGTACATCCAGGGCGGCCGTGCCCATCTCCAGGTGGACCGCGACGGGCGCGCCCGTGGCGTGGTGGGCCTCGGCCGCCGCTCTCATCGTCCAGCGGGCGTGCGCGTCCAGGCCGTGGAAACCGCCGGCGACCTTGACGAGCCCGGCCCGGACCCCCGACGGGCCGATCCCCCTGGTCAGTTCGGAGACGAAGACCTCCGCGAGCCGGCCGCGCAGTGCGGCGAGCGCCTCCTGGTCGTAGTGGACCGCCTGGTGCAGCCCCGTCGCACACACCAGGTGCACCCCGGCCGCCCGGGAGAGCAGCGGCAGATCGGCGGCCCGGCGCCCCAGCCCGTACGGCGTCCACTGCACCACACTCCGGCCGCCCGCCGCGCGGAACGCGTCCAGTTCCGCCCGCGCCGCCGACGCGTCGGCCAGTTCCCGGCCGGGCAGCCGGGGGCTGTGGAAGAACAGGTGGTCGTGGGCGTCCGTCACACCCAGCTCCCCGGGGGAGACGTCGCCGAGAACCGTGCGGACGGCGCTCACCACTGGCGCCCCCGCGGCAGCGTCTTCCGCCCGGGCTGGGACACGTGCAGGACCTGGAACACCTCGCCCTCGCCCCGGCCGTCGCCCGCGGAGGCCTCGGCCGCGGGCTCCCGGTGTGCCCAGAGCGAGAAGCGCACCAGCTCCCAGCGGCCGGTGTCCACCGCCGCTGCCGCGAGCACCGCACCGTCCCGGGCGGCCAGCCGCCGGGTCGTGTCCACCTCGTCCGCCATGAAGTCCGCGAGCACCACGCCCTCGGGGACGGGGCGGCGATGCCGTACGGCGACGGCGGCGGGCGTGTCCGCGGCGGCGCCCTCCTCGTGGACCAGACCGGTCCACTGCCGCACCGTGGGCCGCCCGAAGTCACCGGCCAGCCCCTGGAAGGCGCCTCCCCACAGGAAGGAGTTCATGCCCTCCACGGTGTTCCAAAGGTAGAACGGTCCGTACTGGTTGACCGGCGAGCCGTCGACCCCGCGCTCCCGCATCAGATATGCCTTGAGACCGAGCCCCTCCCAGTCGTCGAGGAGGTGCCCGATCCGGGCCACACGGCCCCGGATCACCTCCATGTCGTAGTCGGCGGGCAGGGTCAGTTCGTACTGCATCGCGTGCATCGTCAGGGTTGTCCTTCCCCGTCAGGCCTCGGGCCGGTCGGTCGTCGTGGAGGGCGGTGCGAGCAGGGAGAGCAGTCCGCGCACGCCGGTGTCGAAGGCGGCGGGGGAGCCGGAGGCGCGCGCCAGGACGTAGCCGCCCTGCACGGTCGCGAGGATCGTCGCCGCGATCTCCTCGCCGTCGAGCGAGGGCGCGAACTGACCCTGCTCCTTGCCCTCCTCGACGATCCCGGCGAGCCGCTCACGGATCCGGTCGAGCGTCTCGTCGACCGGTGCGCGCAGTTCGGCGCTGGCGACGACGTCCGGGTCCATGGTCAGCCGGCCGACCGGGCAGCCGCGCAGCACATCGCGTTCGCGCCGCAGATACGCCTCGATGCGCTCGTACGGCGTTCCCGGGCCGGCGAGTACTCCCTCCGTGGTGGCGCGCAGCTCCTCGGCGGTGCGCCGGATCGCGGCCAGCGCCAGGTCGGGCTTGCCCTTGAAGTGGTGGTACATGCTGCCCTGCCCGGCGCCCGCGCGCTCCAGGATCGCCTTGGGGCTGGTGCCCACGTAGCCGCGCTCCCACAGCAGCTCGCGGGTGGACTCGATCAGTCGCTCCGGGGTGCTCATACAGCCACTGTACATACCAGTAGGTACAGAAGTCGACGGTACGGCGCCGTCCTCGGGAAGCAGCCCCGGCACGGCGCCGTACTCCCCGCGAGGTACACGCAGTGCCGCTGGCCGTACGACGACCCGGACCCCACCCGGGAGCCACGCTCGGTACATCACCGGACAACCCTTCCGAGGAGATGAACCGAGAATGCAGACACTGGCGGACTGGAACGGCCACCCCGGGCCGTGGATCCTCTTGTTCCCGTTGATCTGGGCGGCCGTCGTCGTCGGCGCCGTCACCCTCCTGCGTCGCACGGCGTGGCGCGGTCGCGGCGGCCCGTGGCGCGGCATGGCCGCCGGGCCCTGGCGCGGCGTCGACGGCCGCCCCGCCGGCGACTCCCCGCTCGCCGTCCTCGGCCGCCGCTTCGCCTCGGGCGAGATCGACGAGGACGAGTACTGGCGCCGTATGTCGGTGCTGGAGGAGCAGTTCGGCCGTCCGGGCAAGGACGGTGCCCTGTGACCGCCACGACCGCCGCCACCACCGGATCCCCCACCCCCGGGCCGGCCGCCCGCATGGCCGCCCAGGTCACCGACGCCGTCAAGGTCTACGGCGCGGGCGACACCGCCGTACGGGCCCTGGACGGGGTGACCGTCGGCTTCGCCGCCGGACGCTTCACCGCGATCATGGGGCCCTCCGGCTCCGGCAAGTCCACCCTGATGCACTGCGCGGCCGGGCTCGACACGCTCACCTCCGGCACCGCCCACATCGGGGACACCGAACTGAGCGCCCTGGACGACCGCCGCCTCACCCTGCTGCGCCGCGACCGCATCGGCTTCGTCTTCCAGCAGTTCAACCTGGTGCCGACGCTGACCGTGGCGGAGAACATCACGCTGCCGCTGGACCTGGCGGGCGCCAGGGGCGACGCGGAGTGGATCGACGCGCTCATCGACGTCGTCGGGCTGCGCGACCGCCTGCGCCACCGGCCCGCCGAGCTCTCCGGCGGACAGCAGCAACGCGTCGCCGTGGCCCGGGCGTTCGCCGGGCGCCCCGACGTGGTCTTCGCCGACGAGCCCACCGGCAACCTCGACTCCCGCTCCGGCCAGGAGGTGCTGGGCCTGCTCGGCCGCGCCGTACGGCAGATGGACCGCACGGTAGTCATGGTCACCCACGACCCGGTCGCCGCCGCCCACGCCGACGAGGTCCTCTTCCTCGCCGACGGACGCCTGGTCGACCGGATGGAGTCCCCCACCGCCGACAAGGTCCTGGACCGCATGAAGGCCTTCGAGGTGCGGACATGAACACCTCCGTCCGGCTCAGCCTCTCCTCGCTGCGGGCCCACAAGCGGCGCTTCGCCGGCACCTTCCTCGCCGTGTTCCTCGGCGTCTCCTTCCTCGCCGGGACGCTCGTCATGGGGGACACGCTGCGCTCCGGTTTCGACTCGATGTTCGGCAAGGCGACCGGCGGCACGGACGCCGTCGTGCGCAGCGCCGACACCATCACCACGCCCGGCGAGAGCCAGGGCGTACGACAGCCGGTGCACACCTCCCTGGTGAAGACCCTCCAGCGGGTCCCCGGCGTCGCGGCCGCCGCCCCGGACATCCAGGGCGCGGGCCAGCTCGTGGGCAAGAACGGCAAGCCCATCGGCGGCCAGGGTCCGCCCACCGTCGCCGGCAACTGGATCACCGACCCCACGCTCAACCCGTATCAGCTCGCCGAGGGCCGCGCCCCCGCGAAGTCCGGCGAGGTCGTCGTCAACCGCGGCACCGCGAAGAAGGGCGGTCTGCGGATCGGCGACACCACCACCCTGCGCACCCCCGACCCCGTCCGGGTGACGATCGTGGGCCTCGCCACCTTCGGCGGCGAGGACGGCATGGCGCAGGTCACCTTCACCGGCATGACCCAGGCGGACGCGGAGAAGTACCTGACCGCCCGGCCCGGCGAGGCGGCGAGCATCCAGGTGCGGGCCGCGTCCGGCGTCAGCCAGGCGGAACTCGTCCACCGGCTGACTCCCGTCCTGCCCAAGGGGGTCGAGGCCATCACCGGTCAGGAGTCCGCGCAGGAGAACACCGACATGATCTCCAGCCAGTTCCTGGCCATCTTCACCACGTTCCTGCTGGTCTTCTCCGGGGTCGCCCTGCTGGTGGCGACCTTCTCCATCCACAACACCTTCGCGATCGTCGTCACCCAGCGCGCCCGCGAGAACGCGCTGCTGCGCGCCCTCGGCGCATCCCGCCGCCAGGTGACCGCCTCCGCCCTCGCCGAGGCGAGCGCCGTCGCGCTCACCGCGTCCGCCGCCGGACTGGCGGGCGGCATCGGGATCGCCGCCGGGCTGCAGGCGCTGTTCCCGGCGATCGGGTTCCCCTTCCCGGACGCCGACCTGGTCGTCAAGCCGCTGTCGATGGTGCTGCCGCCGCTGGTCGGCGTGGTCGTCTGCCTGGCGTCCGCGCTCGCGCCCGCCGTGCGGGCGGGCCGCACCGCGCCGCTGGCCGCGCTGCGCGAGACGGCCGTCGACTCCTCCGGAGCCTCCCGCACGCGCGCGGTCGCCGGCACCGGTCTCGCCGCACTGGCGATCGCGGCGGCCCTGACGGGCGTCCTGGTCTCCCCGTCCGTCTGGCTGGCCGGACTCGGCGCCGTGCTCGCCCTCGTCGCCTTCGTCGTCCTCGGCCCGGTCGCCTCCGCCACCGTCGTACGGCTGCTCGGCGGGCCGCTCGACCGGCTGCGCGGCGTCACCGGTGCCCTCGCCCGGCGCAACGCCCTGCGCAGCCCGAAGCGCACCGCCGCGACCGCGAGCGCGCTGATGATCGGCGTCGCCGTCGTGTCGCTGTTCACGGTCTTCGGCGCCTCGCTCAAGGCCACCATGGACCAGACCGTCTCCCGCTCCTTCGCGGGCGACCTCGCCGTGAGCACGCCGTCCTTCGGCGCCGGCGGCAGCGGGCTGAGCCCCCGGCTCGCGGGGGCGATCCAGCGACTGCCCGAGGTGGACACGGCCGTCGGCCTGGGCCGGGGCGTCGCCGAGGTGGACGGCAAGGGACGGGCCCTGACCGTCACCGACCCCGCCGCGCTCGCCCGCACCTTCGACCTCGGCACGGTTCAGGGCTCCCTGCGCGACCTGGGTGCCGACGGGCTCGCCCTGACCCGGAACGAGGCCGCCAAGCAGGGCCTGACGACCGGCGACAAGGCACGGCTCACCTTCACCGACGGCAGGACGGAGACCTTCACGGTCCGTGCGGTCTACGGCCGGTCCGAACTCGCCGGTGACTACGTCATCACCCGCGAGGCCTGGGCCCCGCACCGCACCCAGGACTCCGACACACTCGTCGCCGTCTCCCTCAAGCCGGGGGTGAGCGCGGACACGGGCAAGGCGGCCATAGGGAAAGTCGCCGCCCGGTACGGCAACCCGCAGGTGCAGACCCGCGACGAGTACGCGCAGTCCTCGGCGGGCGGCATCGACATGATGCTCACCCTGGTCTACGCCCTGCTGGCCCTCGCGGTCCTCATCGCGCTGCTCGGCATCGCCAACACGCTGACACTTGCGATCCACGAACGCACCCGGGAACTCGGCCTGTTGCGGGCCGTCGGCCAGACCCGTTCCCAGGTGCGGGCCATGGTCCGCTGGGAGTCGGTGCTGGTCGCCGCCTTCGGCACGGCCGGCGGGCTGGCCCTGGGCGCCTTCCTCGGCTGGGTGCTGGTGAAGGCGTCCGACGGCGCGAGCGACACGGCGTTCGCCTTCTCCCTGCCGCCGGCGCGGCTCGCGGTGGTGGCCCTGGTGGGCATCACGGCCGGCGCGCTGGCCGGTCTGCGCCCGGCCCGGCTCGCGGCCCGCCTGGACGTCCTGCGGGCCATCGCGACGGAATGACCGCCGCCCCGGCGCTGACGCAGCACCGCAGGCCGGTCGGCCACGGCCGGTGAGTTGTCCCGGCCGTGGCCGACCGGCTGTCCGTGAGAGTGGCGTGGGCGACGGGGGAGCCGAGAGTCCCGTCACCGCGGTGACGGGTCCGCCGGCCAGGTGAAGAGACGCCACCCGGGCACACGTCGAACGAATCCCGCGGGCCCGGCGGACGTGACCGGGGCGGGCGAGCGGCACGACGGGCACGCCCGTCGGGCGGCTGTGGGTGGTGTGCGGGGTGGCGCGCCGGCCGGGTACGAGTGTGCGGTGGGGCTTGGCGCCTGTGTGCGGCGGGCATGTGAGCCCGCCGACTTCCGCCCGCCGCCCGCCGCCCGCCGCCCGCCGCCCGCGGCGATCGGCACGGCATGCGTGCTGTCCCGTACACGGCCCGTCTGGGCACGGGTGGCGTGCCCCTGGGCCGGTGGGCGGCATGGCGAGCGCGCTTGTTCGGCGACTGTGGGTGGTGTGCGGGGTGGCTCGTCGGCCGGGTACGAGTGTGCGGTGGGGCTTGGCGCCTGTGTGCGGCGGGCATGTGAGCCCGCCGACTTCCGCCCGCCGCCCGCCGCCCGCGGCGATCGGCACGGCATGCGTGCTGTCCCGTACACGGCCCGCCTGGGCACGGGTGGCGTGCCCCTGGGCCGGTGGGCGGCATGGCGAGCGCGCTTGTTCGGCGGCCGTGGATGGTGTGCGGGGTGGCGCGCCGGCCGGGTACGAGCGTGCCCTGTCGTTGGGCACTCGGGTGTGGCGGGCACGGTCGCCCGCCGACACACCGACACACCGCCCGCGGCGATCGGCGGCGCCGCGTACGGGACGGTACGCGGCGCCACCGGGCGCCGTAGGGCGCGTCGGTCACCGCCCGGTCAGCCGGGAACGGCGGACCGGGCGGGAGCGTGGGCGGGCGGCCCGGCACCGTCGAGCGCGGGCTCGGGCGCCGCGAAACGGCGCACCGGCTGGTCCGGGGTCGCCAGCCGTGGAACGCGCGCCGGCACGCCGACCGGGCCGCCGGAGGTCGGCAGGGTGAACCAGACCACCTTGCCCTGCTCGCCGTCCGGGCGTGCGCCCCAGCTCTCGCTCATCGCGGCCACCATCGCCAGCCCGCGGCCTTCGGTGGCCAGCGGCGCGATCTCGCCCAGGTCCTCCACCACGGGAAGACGCGGATCGTGGTCGCGCACGGAGACCGTGAGCCGGTCGAGCAGCAGCTCGAGCTCGACCGTGCACAGCTTGTCCGGCCGGGCGTGCTGGTGGACGTTGGTCAGCAACTCCGTCACACCGAGCGCCGCCCGGTCGATCAGAGGGTCAAGATGCCAGTAGCGCAAGTGCGCCGATACGATTCTGCGGACCTGGCCGATCCGCGACGGCAGGGCTTGGAGCTCCACCGTGCAGTGCCTGCTTGGGTGACTGATCACGGCTGCGACTCCCCGACGTTGAGGTCCGGAAGAACACGACGTTTCGGATGCAGCAGGACGCCTGCGTGACACTGCCGCCTGCTGTCGTGGCCGGCGGGCTGGTTCGCAGCGTTATCGCCGGTAAACCCAGAGTGATGTGAGACCAGCGTGACGCAAGGGGTTCGGCACCGCAACTTCGAGACACCTTCGTGCCCCGCGTCAGCCGCCGCGTCCCGCCGCCCTGCGGACGGCCTCGACGAACCGGCGTGCCGCCGGCGGTCCGGGCTCGCCCGCAGCGGGGTCCGCCGCGCCCAGGGTGAGCGAGTAGCGGTTGCCGTTGAGGTCGGCGAGCGCCCTGTCGGCGGGGCCCAGCCAGGGCCTGGACGCACGCACCGCCCGAACCGGCGCGCTGTCGATCTCACTGCCGTAGCTGGTGAGCAACTCCAGCCTGCCGTCGCTGATCCGGATCCGCCCGGCCCGGGTGAGCGAGCGCAGCCGTCGGGCGATCCGCACGCCCGTGGCCGTGAACTCCGGTTCCGCCATCGCTGCCGCCCCCTCGTGCGCGCCGCCGGCTCCTGGCTCCGCACGGTTCGGAGCCGGCGTGGTCCGTCCGGGACCCCGTGAGCGTCCCGTCGGGCTCTTCGTCCCGCGCGGTGCAGTCTGCCCCCCTTCGGCACGCGGCACCAGTGCACGCGGCCCCCTCGCGCCCGGCGCCCGGAGCATTCGCGCGAATGCGCCCCCGCCGATGCGCGCGGTGCGCCGGTGACGCGCCCTGGCGAGCCGTTCCCCAGGCCCGCCTTTGACCCGCCCAAAGTGGTGTTTATGCAGGTGAGAAGCGTGCCGAAGATGTCTATCATCGGTCGCGTCCGGCCGCGCGACACGCCGTCGGCGCCCAGAGTGAGGAGTCCCGCCGTGAGCACCATCGAGCAGCGCCGGACCGGTGAAACGCTGGACCTCGACCGCAGCGACAGCGGCTACCGGGACTGGCTCAAAGAGGCCGTCCGCAAGGTCCAGGCGGACGCCAACCGGTCGGCCGACACCCACCTGCTGCGCTTCCCGCTGCCGGAGGACTGGGGCATCGACCTGTATCTGAAGGACGAGTCGACCCACCCGACCGGCAGCCTCAAGCACCGCCTGGCCCGCTCCTTGTTCCTCTACGGCCTGTGCAACGGCTGGATCCGGCCGGACCGCCCGGTGATCGAGGCCTCCAGCGGCTCGACGGCCGTCTCCGAGGCGTACTTCGCCAAGCTGATCGGCGTGCCCTTCATCGCGGTGATGCCCCGCACGACGAGCGCCGAGAAGTGCCGCCTGATCGAGTTCCACGGCGGACGGTGCCACTTCGTGGACGACCCGCGCACCATGTACGAGGCCTCCGCCCGGCTCGCGGTGGAGACCGGCGGCCACTACATGGACCAGTTCACCTACGCCGAGCGCGCCACGGACTGGCGCGGCAACAACAACATCGCCGAATCCATCTTCCGCCAGCTGGAGTTGGAGCGCTTCCCGGAGCCCGCGTGGATCGTCGCCACCGCCGGCACCGGCGGCACCTCCGCGACCATCGCGCGCTACGTCCACTACATGCAGTACGACACCCGCATCTGTGTCGCCGACCCGGACAACTCGTGCTTCTTCGAGGGCTGGGCGACCGGTGATCCGGAGGTCACCTGCGACTGCGGCTCGCGCATCGAGGGCATCGGCCGGCCGCGCATGGAACCGAGCTTCGTGCCCGGTGCCGTCGACCGGATGATGAAGGTGCCCGACGCGGCCGCCGTCGCCGCCGTACGGGCGCTGGAAGGGGCCATCGGCCGCAAGGCGGGCGGCTCGACCGGCACCGGACTGTGGAGCGCCCTGAAGATCGTCGCCGAGATGCTGGCCAAGGGGCGCAAGGGCAGCGTGGTCACGCTGCTGTGCGACCCGGGCGACCGCTACCTCGACAAGTACTACTCGGACACATGGCTGGCCGATCAGGGCCTGGACAGCGCACCGTACACGGCCGCGATCGACACCTTCCTCGCCACGGGGGAGTGGCCGCGCTGAGCAGGACGGCCGGTGCGCCCCGGGCCGGTCAGCGCCCGGACAGGCGCCGGTCCAAGGCGGTCACGGCGCCGCGGAAGGCGCGCCCGAATCCCGGCCGGCCCAGAGAGAGGGCGAGCCGGAAGACCGTCGTACCGTCGGCGGCGACGGTCCACCGCACCCGCGTGCCGGTCCCCGCCGGTGCCAGCCGCCACTCCTCGACCAGCGCACGGGCGCCCGGCGCGTTGGTGACGTCGACGCGGTAGGCGTACACCGCGGGGGACCGGGCGACGAGCACCGCCTCCTCGAACCGTGTCCCGCCCCAGAGCCGGACGTCCCGCTTGGCGCCGCCCCCGAGCGGCCGCGCGGAGGTCACCGCCGGGAACCACTGCGCCCAGCCCGGCACGTCCTCGGCGAGCGCGGAGAAGACCCGCTCGGGGGAGGCGGAGACCTCCCGCGCGAAGACCAGCCGTACCGGCGCGGTCTCCACGAAGCCGCTCTCCACGGGACGCAGACGGTGAGCCATGGACAAGACCCCCTTCACGCACGGCGACAAGGCGGTGGACGAGCACCGCTGCCACCGTAGCTGACGCCCTATCAGCCAGCCCAAAGAGGGCCCCTTCAGACGTCTTCCCCGTCCCCCGGCTCGCCCGCCACCACCAGCCGCAGGTGCTCCGAGATCTCCGCGCGCGCCTCGGCCGGCAGCCCGGCATCGGTCACCAGCGTGTCGATCCGCTCCAGCGTGGCGAAGGAACTCAGGCCCACCACACCCCACTTGGTGTGGTCGGCGACCACCACGACCCGCCGCGCGGACTGCACCAGGCGCCGGTTGGTCTCCGCCTCCGCGAGGTTCGGCGTCGACAGACCGGCCTCGGCCGATATTCCGTGCACGCCGAGGAACAGCATGTCGAAGTGGAGCGCGGCGATCGCCTGGTCGGCCACCGGCCCCACCAGCGAGTCGGACGGGGTGCGCACCCCGCCGGTCAGCACCACCGTCGCCGCGCCCTGCCGCTGGCCCGAGGCGCGCTGCGCGGTGTGGAAGACGTCCGCCACCCGCACCGAGTTGGTGACCACCGTCAGGTCCGGCACGTCCACCAGATGATGGGCCAGCGCGTACGTCGTCGTACCGCCCGACAGAGCGATCGCCGTGCCCGGCGCGACCAGCCGCGCCGCCGCCCGCGCGATGTCCTCCTTGGCCGTGAGTTCCAGGCCCGACTTGGCCTCGAAGCCCGGCTCGTGCGTGC
Source organism: Streptomyces sp. MK7 (assembly GCF_032658145.1). Taxonomy (NCBI): domain Bacteria; kingdom Bacillati; phylum Actinomycetota; class Actinomycetes; order Kitasatosporales; family Streptomycetaceae; genus Streptomyces; species Streptomyces sp. MK7. Next base: position 40,798 of record NZ_JAVACL010000025.1, on the reverse strand, counting down.
TGGCCTCCACCACCGGGACCGCGCCGCCGTGCACCTTCTCCAGCACACCCTGGCGGGCCAGCGCGTCCAGATCACGGCGGATCGTCATGTCCGACACGCCGAGCTTCCGGGTCAGCTCGTTGACCCGGACACCGCCACGGCGGCGGACCTCGTCCAGGATCAGGGCGCGCCGCTGCTCCGCGAGGAGGTTCTGATTCTCACTCACGTGTGCTCCGGTTCCTTTCGCCTCACACCGTCCGACACGCCCGGCCTGCCCGCCCCGACGAGGAGGTTCGCCGTACCGCGGGTGCGCGGACGTCCCATCCTTTCACGGGTCGCCCCCCGTTGCGCCATCGCCCGCCGGGACGCGCACCTGTCGTGACGCGCGCAGCCCTGCCGCGATTTCGCCCCGGCTGCCGTCACCCGGATCGGGGAGATTCCGTTACAGGGGGTGTGCGGGCACGCCGGCGGCGGCGATCCTGGAGTCCGCACGGACACAGGCGACGACGCGGCATCACGGGGGAAGTGCGGACAGTGGAACGCGCACAGCTCGATCCAGCGGCGCCCCACCCGGACGGGCCGCCCGGCACGGACCGCGAGCCGGGCCCGGCCGCGCCGCCCGCACCGGCCGGAGCCGCCCTTGAACTCCTGGTCCACGGAGTCGGCGGCACCACACCCGAGAAGATGCTGGACGACCCGCGCACCGTGCGGATCACCGGCGACGACACGGCCGCCGTCTACCGGCGCGCCACCGACGTCGACGCCGAGACCCGGCCGGAGCGGACCCACGGCGGCGGCCGGCCGGTGCCCGAGGCGTACGTCTGGTGCAACCTCACCTCAGGCAACGGCAGCCGGGCGCTGTGGCTGCTGCTGCTTCCGTTCATGGTCGTCAACCTCGCCCACTGGATGCGCCCCACCGCACACGGCCGCCCCCGCACGGTGCGCCTGTACGGCCTGCTCGTCCGGCTCACCGGTCTGACCCTGACCGTGCTGCTCGTCGCCGCCGCCTGCGAGGTCGCGCTCGACCTCGCCGTCTGGCAGTGCGCGGGCACGCGCGCGTGCGCCGCACGCCACTCCTGGCTCGGCTTCCTCTCACCGGGCACCGGCGGCTGGTGGAGCACGCCCGGCCGCCGGCTCGCCCTCGCCGCCATGGTCCCCACCGCGCTCACCGGACTGCTGTGGTACCTCTCCCACCGCACCTGGAGCGCCTACGAGTCCCAGCAGCCCCTCTCCCGCGAGGGCGAATCCGAGCCCGGGGAGGACGACGACAGCGGCGCCCTGGGCCGTCCCGGCTTCTGGTACGGGCGCCGCCTGGTGGCCCGGCTGCGCGCCGCCCACACCGCAGCCGGCCTGCTGACCGTGGCCGCCGCCGTCGCCACCCCGGCCGCGCACGCCGACCGGCGCCCCGGCGGTTCCACGGCGCTGGACGCCATGGGCTGGCTCCTGCTGGCCGCCCTGGCCGGCACGGCGGCCGTCGTGCTGGGTGTGGTCTGCCGCCGGGGCCGCAGCGAGCACCGGCCCGACCGGCGACTGGACCGCCACCTCGTACGCCGGCTGCCCCTCGGCGCACTCCTGCTGCTCGTGCTCGCCGCGCTGTACGCCGGGTGGGCGCGCCCGCAGTGGCACTCGACGGGCCGGCTGGCGGGCGACGCCACCTTCGGCGGCATCGCGCTGGGCCAGGGCCTTCTGGTCCTCGCCCTCGCGGTCACCGCACACCGACTGCACCGCACCCGACCCCCGGCCCGGAGCGCAGGTCCAGCGGCAGACGCCTCCACCGGCCCCCGCGCCGCGCTGCGCGGCCTCGGCGGACCGGCGGTCGCCATGCTGGCCTGCGCGCTCGGCGGACTGATGTCCGGCGGGGTCGCCCAGCGCGAGTCCGACTGGCTGGACGGCACCGGCACCTCCATCCCGGGGCCGCCGGTCCTGCTCACCTGGCAGGCGTCCGTCATTCCGCCGCTGCTGCTGATCCTGCTGGTGCTCTGCGGTCGGCCGGCCGGGCACGCCTGGCGGCTGGCCCGAGCCGAACGCGCCTTTGTGGAACGGGAGTACCCGGACGAGCCCAAGGACCCCGAGCGCACCCGCCGGATCGCCCGCACCCGCGCGATGGCCACCCTCACCGACGACGGCCCCCTCGTCGTCGGCGTCACCTCCGCGGCCACCCTCCTGCTGGGCGCCGCGGCCCTCGCGGGCGCCCTCGGCAGCGGCAGGACACCGGTGGGGGCCGCCGACGGGGCGCCCCCCGTCGTCCAGGGCGCCGCCGAGACCGCGCAGACGCTGGGCTCCTGGCTGATCGGGCTGGGCTTCGTACTGCTGGTCACCTGGGGCCGACGCGCCTACAAGGACGCCTCCGCCCGGCGCACCATCGGCATCCTCTGGGACATCGGCACCTTCTGGCCGCGCGCCGCCCACCCCTTCGCCCCGCCCTGCTACGCCGAACGCGCGGTGCCCGACCTCACCTGGCGGATGGCCACCTGGACCCGGGCCACGGGCGGCCGGCTGGTTCTCTCCGGCCACTCCCAGGGCAGCGTGCTGGCCGCCGCGGCGGCCTGGCAGCTCACACCGTCCGTGCGGGGCCGGGTCGCGCTGCTCACCTACGGCTCCCCGCTGACCCGGCTCTACGGCCGCTGGTTCCCCGCCCACTTCGGGCCGGCCGCCCTCGCCGCCCTGCACCGCGACGTCGACTGCTGGCGCAATCTGTACCGGCGCACCGACCCCATCGGCGGCCCCATCGGGCTGCCCGGCGGCAGCGGCCCGGAGGTGGACCACGCCCCGCTGAAGGACCCGCTCGGCTACGGCCGCACCGCACTGCATCCCCTCCCCGCCCCGATCCTCGGCCACTCCGACTACCAGGCCGACCCGGCCTTCGCCGAGGAACGCCGGCGGCTGCTGGCCCGACTGCGCCCGGACCTGCCGGCCCCACGGGAAGAAGGGAAGGAGGCTCAGGGCAGTGCGGGCAGGTCCTCGGCGTAGAGCAGCGTCAGATCGTCGGTGCTCGGATCCTCGAGCTGTGCCACCCGGCCCGCGTGCCGCTCCACCATCGCCTCGAAGGTCTGGCGCGCGGTACGGCCGTTGCCGAACGCGGCGCCCTTCGGGATCTCGGTGAAGTACTTCACCAGCGCCTCCGCCGTCCCCGAGGCCAGCCGGTACTCGTGCTCCTCGGCCTGCTGCTCCACGATCCGCAGCAGTTCGTCGGGGCCGTAGTCGCCGAAGGTGATGGTGCGGGAGAAACGCGAGGCCACCCCGGGGTTGACGGACAGGAAACGCTCCATCTCGGCCGTGTAGCCGGCCACGATCACCACGACCGCGTCCCGGTGATCCTCCATCAGCTTCACCAGTGTGTCGATGGCCTCCTTGCCGAAGTCACGCCCGGCGTCCTCCGGGGAGAGCGCGTACGCCTCGTCGATGAACAGCACTCCGCCGCGCGCCCGTTCGAACGCCTCCTGGGTGCGGATCGCGGTGGAGCCGATGTGCTCACCGACCAGGTCCACCCGGGACACCTCGACGAGATGGCCCTTCTCCAGCACACCGAGCGAGGCCAGGATCTCGCCGTACAGACGCGCGACCGTCGTCTTGCCGGTGCCGGGGGAGCCGGTGAAGACCAGATGGCGCTTGACCGACGCGGCCTTCAGACCGGCCCGCTGCCGCCGCCGGCCCACCTCGATCATGTCGGTCAGGGCGCGGACCTCCCGCTTCACGCTGTCCAGGCCCACCAGCGCGTCGAGTTCGCCCAGCACGTCCTTCGCGGTGCGCGCCGGCTGGTCCGGTTCCGGCGCGGTCAGCAGCGGCTCCTGCTCGGTGCTGCGCTGCCCGGGGATGGCGCCCAGCAGACCGGCTGCCGGGTTCACCGTCTGCTGCACCGCCGCCTCCCGTGCCACGGGCGGGTGGACCCCGCCGCTCTGGTCGCTGGTGCAGTCCTCGACCACCGGCCCCGACCCGGCCGCCGCGTCCGGCCCGCCGTCGGCGAACTCGTAACCGCCGCGCGCGCACCGCTCCGTACGGCACTTCCTCAGCGTCGTACGGCAGCCGTCGATCACATGGAAGCCGTAGCCGCCGCTGCCCGTCACCCGGCAGCCCAGGAAGCTGCCGCGCCCCCCGGCGGAGACGTAGAAACCGGCCTCGGCGGGGGAGGAGACGGTGCAGCGCTCGATGGTGGGGTCGGCGCCCTTGGTGACGATCACGCCGGTCTGCGTGCCGTCCACCGTGCAGTTGTTGAGCGTGCCTCCGCTGCCGTGGTCACGGAACCAGGCGCCGGTGGCCGCCTCCTTGATCCGGCAGTCGTCGAGCTGAGCGGTGGCGCCGTCGCTCACCGACACCGCGGTGTTGCGCACCTGGGACAGGTCGCTGTCGACGACGTCGGCGCGGGAACCCCGGTCCAGTACGAACAGCGCGTCCGGCACGTCGTGCACCCGGCAGGAGTCCAGGACCGCCGTCGCGCCGTCGCTGACCCACACCGCAGGATAGTCGCCGGTGCTGTCGAAGATCTCGCACTGGTTGGCGTCCACCCGTGTGCCCGGGTCCCACACCGACAGGCCGTTGCGACCGAACCGGCGCACCGTGGTCCGGGTCAGGGTCAGCACCGAACGCGAGCGCAGATCCACCGCGTTCTCCGGGATGTCGTGGATGCGGCAGTCGGCGAGGGTGAGGACGGCGTCCGTGTCGAGGGTGACCCCGTCCGCGGTGGTGCGGTGCACATCGCAGTCGGTGAGGTGCGCCGTGGCCCGCCCGGTGATCTGCACACCGCTGCCCCGCACCTCGTACACCTCGCAACCCACCGCCTCCAGGGCGGTGTTGTCGCCCGTGACGGTGATGCCCGCGCCCGCGGTGTGGTGGACGCGGCAGCGCTCCAGCCGCGGGTGGGCGCCGCCGCGGACCGCCACGCCCGACTGCCCGGCCGCGACGATCTCGCACTCCTCGAACACCCCACCGCCGCCGTCGAGTACGGCGAGGCCGATGCCCGCCGGGTTGTCGACGGTGCAGCGCCGCACGGTCGGCCGGGCACCGGCACGCACCTCGACGCCCGTCGCGGACCGGGTCACGATCCGCACGTCCCTCAGCTCCGGCGCGCCCTCCTCCACCAGCAGGGCGGGCGCGGCGGCGTCCTGGCCCTCCACATGAAGGTCATGCACCACCGCCGAGGCGCGCACGGTCAGCGGCACCCCGTCCACCGGGGCGATCCGTACCGACCCCGCGGAGCCCTCGGGTCCCCGCAGCGTCACCGCCCGCTGGACGACGAGGTTCTCGCGGTAGGTGCCCGGGGCCACGGTGAGGACGTCGCCGTCCGCCGCGGCCTCCAGGGCGGCGGCGAGCGACGCGTACTCACCCGTGCGGCGCCGCCACCGCGAAGTGCCGGTGTGCGTCACCTGGACCGTGCCCTGTGCCATGGCGTTGCTGTGCCCCCACCTCGTCGTACTGATGGCGCGTTCACCGTCGGGGCACGCCCCTACGGCTCGCTCGTGCGCGGGTCGTTGCCGAATGCGTCGGCCGGTCCACCGTAGCGTGCGCGCGGACGGTCGGTTGACCGGAGGCGGCAGGTCGTCAGCTGCCGGTGCCGGTGCGGCCCCAGTCAGGGCCCGCGCGCTCCCAGGCCCGGTCCCAGCCCGCGTACCGGCGGCGGAGCAGTCGCCAGACGATCAGTCTGCGTACGCACTCGACCAGTCCGGCGGTCAGCATGGCGGCGCCGAGTCCGGCCAGCACGGCGTGTGTGGTGGCCGTGGCGGGGTCCAGGGGGCGGGTCACGGTCCGCCCGCGCGCGTCGGTCCACAGCGTGAAGTGGTCGCCGCGACGGGGGGATTTGAGGTCCGTGGTGACCTGGCCGTGCCGCTGCGTGCCGTCCGGGGCGGTCCAGTCGGCTTCGACGCGGCTGCGTATGTCCCGCCCCGAGGAGATCTCCGGGTCGGGCGCCGGTGCCACCTGATGCACCTTCCTCACCACGGTGGCCGTCACCATGTGCCGGGTCTGACGCTGGTCCCGCACCGACTGCTGGAGGGCGCCCTGGGCGGCGGAACCGACGAGGACGCCGAGCACGGGGGCGGCGACCAGGATCAGCAGCAGGGCCGCCAACGCCACCCAGGACTCGGCCAGATCGGTCGTGCGCCGCAGCGGATTGCGCCGCCAGCGCCACAGGCCGCAGATCGCTCGCATCTCCGGCACCCCCCTTCCCGCTCCGTTGATAACCCCCCGCGGAGCCGCTCACCCGTGAACCCGGCCGAAGAGAGAGCCAAATCACCCCCGGCCCGGAGCTCTCATGAAGCCCTCACGACATCCCAACGACCGGTCACCGGCCCGGGTTCCCGGACGGAGGCCGTCGCCGCCCTTTCGAGGAGCGCCCTTTCGAGGAGCGCTCGTTCAAGCAGTGCTCGTCCAAGGAGCGCTCATTCGAGGATCGTGACCGGGTCGCCGACGCGTATGGTGCCGGTCGCCTCGGGCACCAGGTTCTGCCCGAAGACCAGTTCGCCGCCGAAGCGGCGGTGTCGGCCGAGGGTGCGCAGGGGCTCCTTGCCGCGCGCGGCGGTGGCCTGGTCGGTGGTGGTCACCACGCACCGGCCGCAGGGCCGGGCCACACGGAAGGCGACCTCGCCGATCGTAATGCGCCGCCAGTCGTCCTCGGCCCAGGCGGGGGTACCGCCCACCACGACGCTCGGCCGGAAGCGGTTCATGGGCAGCGGGCCCTCCTCGGCGTGGTCGCCCTCGGCGATCAGCGAGTTGAGGGAGCCCAGCGAGGCGAGCGAGGTGAGCAGCAGTGGATAGCCGTCGGCGAAGCTCACCGTCTCGCCCGGCAGCGCGTAGTCCGGGTCGACGGACCGGCGCGTGGCGGGGTCGTCCATGTGGACGAGACGGACGCCGGCTCCCACGAGGCCGCTGCACCAGGCGTGCGCGGCGTCGTCGGCCGGGACGGCCTCCACCTTGTCGCCGAAGATGTCCACGGTCACCGTGGCACCCGGCTGCGGGACGGGCACGACGACCGGCTCGCGGCGCGGCGCGGACAGCCGAAGGCCGCCGCCGGGCACGAGCTCGGCGACGGCCAACGCGAGGTACGGCTGCCGGCGTTGCGTGACGACCTTTCCCCCGTCGTCGATCAGCACCCAGCGACGATCCCCGGCCAGCCCCCAGGGCTCCACGACGGCCTCCCGGAGCCCCAGGGCCCGGAACGCCTTGACCGGGTGGATGTGTATCGAGCGCAGTTCCGCATTCCCCATGACCTCATCCTGCCAGGCGGCATGGACGGGCGAGGAGCGGATCAGTACCCGCGGTACTGCTGGTTGTTGTACGGGTCCTGGTAGGGCGTCGGTGCGGGCCGCGGGGCCGCGGGGCGCATCGCCTCGTAGCCCGTGCCGCCCGCCATCGGGCGCGGTGGCATCGGCTGCTGCGGGGCCGGGTATCCGCGCGGCGCGGTGGCCTGCTGGGGGATGTACGCCGTGGGCGCCTGCTGCAGCGGGGTGGGCTGCGGCGCCTGCGGGTAACCGTAGGAGGGCTGGGACGGAGCCGCCGGGAGGGCGGGCAGCGCCGAGTGGAGCGCGGGCAGGTGGCTTCCCGGGGCGGGCAGGTGGCTTCCCGTGTCGTACGGCGCGGGGACCCGGATCGGGGCGATCTGCGGTGTGCCCCGCTCGGCGACGAGCGAGTCGTAGATCGGAGTGTCCGGGAAGGAGGCGGAGTAGTAGCCGCCGCCATAAGTGGAGCGGGGGGAGGTCATGGCACATAAGTTAAGCCCACGATGTGCTGGTTGGGGAGACCGATAAGAGGGTTGTTTTCCGTGTCGGCGGTGACGCGGAATACCCAATGCGAGCGAACTTGGTGAAAAAGGGGCGTCACTCGGGGCCCGGATCGTGTAAAGGGCGAGTTCCCGAGGGGTTACCGGAGGTTGCGCACGCGTGTTCCGGCGCTCGCCCGTGGGTGTACGCGCCGACCGGGCATAGGTTGGGCGGGAGGGAGACGGCGGACCGCCGGGCACGGCCGGGCCGACACACGTGATGGGGGCGAGCATGTCCATGTTGAAGGGGTCGAACACGCCGGTGCCGAGCACCGCTCTGCGCGTCGAGGTGGGCCGGCGGTCCGGCCCGGGCATCCCCGACGTGGATGCCTCGGCGCTGCTGCTGGTGAGCGGCAAGGTGCGCTCGGACGGCGACTTCGTCTTCTACAACCAGCCCGCGCACCCCTCGGGGTCGGTGCGGCACGAGGGCAAGCGCGACCTCGGCGGCCGGGTCATCGACACGCTCCTGGTCGACCTTGCGCGCGTGGAGCCCTCGATCGACCGGGTCGTGCTCGCGGCCTCGGCGGACGGCGGCACGTTCGGTCGGGTGCCGGAGATGTACATCGAGGTGCGGGACGCCGCCGCGGGCACGTCGGTCGCCCGCTTCGACAGCACCGGCGCGAGCGTCGAGACCGCCTTCGTACTGGGCGAGTTCTACCGCCGCCAGGGCGCCTGGAAGTTCCGGGCCGTGGGACAGGGCTACAGCAGCGGACTGGAGGGCCTCGCCACGGACTTCGGCATCACGGTCGACGAACCGCAGCACCCGGCGCAGCCCACGGCTCCGACGCCGTACCCGGCACCGGCGCCGCGCCCGGGACCGACGGCAGCACCCGCGCCCGCGTCCTCCCCGGCCATGGCACCGCCCCCCGCCGGGCCGCCCGTGCCCCTGCCCCCGCCCGTCGCCCCACCGGTCACCGTGCCGCCACCCACCACGGCACTCACCACGCCCCCGCCGTCGGCCCCCGCGGCGTCTGCCGTCCGCCTCACCAAGGTGACGCTCACCAAGGCCGCCCCGTCGGTGTCGCTGACCAAACAGGGCGGCACCTCGGGGACCATGCGCGTGAACCTGAACTGGCAGGTGCGCAAGCAGTTCGCCGGCTGGGGCAGCAAGCGCGGCCGGGCGGTCGCGATGCACAGGGACCTGGACCTCGACCTGTGCGCCCTGTACGAGTTGTCGGACGGCCGCAAGGGTGTCGTACAGGCCCTCGGCAACGCCTTCGGCTCGGTGCACCGGCCCCCGTACATCCACCTCGACGGCGACGACCGCACCGGCGCCGTGGCCACCGGCGAGAACCTGACGATCAACCTCGACCACACGAACGACTTCCGGCGCATCCTCGTCTTCGTGACGATCTACGAAGGCGCCCGCTCCTTCGCCGACCTGCACGCCACCGTCACCCTTCAGCCCCAGCACGGCGCCGCCGTCGACTTCTCCCTCGACGAATGCACCGTGCCCTCCACGGTGTGCGCGCTCGCCCTGATCACCCACACCGGGAGTGACCTGGTCGTCCAGCGCGAGGCCCGCTACCTCGTGCCCGCGCGCGGGGTGAGCCCCCAGCGCACCGTCGACCAGGCCTACGGCTGGGGCATGAACTGGACGCCCGGCCGCAAGTGAGCGGCCCACCACTGCCCGTGGGGGCCCGCCGGTGAGCGCTCAGCCCTCCTCGGGCACGGCGTCCGGGCGCGCGTAGGTGCGGCCCTTCCAGGCCGCACCCCGGCCCCGGTAGTGCTGCACCGCCGAGTCCACCGTCATCAGCAGATAGAGGAACGCCGTGAACGGCAGCAGCGGAGCGAGCCACAGCGGCTGGCGGTAGTACCGCAGCATCGGCACGTACGTCGCCGTCATCACCAGCCACGCCGAGCCGCCGGCCCCTGCCGCCGCCGCGCCGCCCGCCGCCAGGCCCGCGACCAGCGCCACCGGAGGCACCAGGTACACCAGCGCCAGCCCGGCGACCGTGCCGAGCAGCAGCAGCGGGTTGTGGCGCAGTTGCGCGTAGGCGCTGCGCGAGACCATCCGCCACAGGTCGTGCAGGAGCGGATACGGGCGCACGCTGTCCACCCGGTCGGCCAGGCCCAGCCAGATGTGCCCGCCGCTGCCCTTGACCGCCCGGGCGAGGGCCACGTCGTCGATCACCGCGTGCCGGATCGCGTCCGGGATCCGCGCCCGTTCGGCGGCCTCGGCGCGCAGCAGCACGCAACCGCCCGCGGCCGCCGCCGTCCGACCGCCCCTGCGCCCGATCCGGCGGAACGGATACAACTGCGCGAAGAAGTAGACGAACGCCGGAACGACCAGCCGCTCCCACAGGGATTCGACGCGCAGCCGGGCCATCTGCGAGACGACGTCGAAGCCCTCGGTGCGGGCCGCCGCCACCAGCCGGCGCAGGCTGTCCGGGGCGTGGGCGATGTCGGCATCGGTCAGCAGCAGGTACTCGGGGCCACGCGCGCGTGCCAGGCCGATGCCGTGCCGTACGGCCCACAGCTTGCCGGTCCACCCCGCGGGCGGCTCGCCCGGCGAGCTCACGGTCAGCGGCAGTCCGCCGGCACGCCGCGCCAGTTCCCGGGCCAGCTCACCGGTGCCGTCACTGCTGCCGTCGTCGACGAGGAAGACCTCCGCCCGCCCCGGGTAGTCCTGCGCGAGCAGCGACGGAAGGCTCTCACCGAGCACCGCGGCCTCGTCCCGCGCGGGCACCACGACGCAGACCGCCGGCCAGTCGTCCGGGGCCGGCTCCGCCGCGGGTGGCAGTCTGACGTCCGTACGCCAGAAGAAGCCCTGGCAGAGCAGCAGCCACAGCCAGGCGGCCAGTGATGCGACGGCGGTCCACACGATCACGCTCACGCGCGCAGTCTGCCCCACCGGAGCATCCGGTACGACGGGATCGTCTATCGTGGCCGGGTGAAGATCGCGCTCATGGACTCCGGAATCGGGCTGCTGGCGGCCACCGCCGCGGTGCGGCGCCTGCGCCCCGACGCAGATCTGGTGCTCTCCATGGACCCCGCGGGCATGCCCTGGGGACCACGCACTCCGGAGGACCTCACCGCGCGCGCGGTGGCCGTCGCCGAAGCCGCCGCCGCACTCGGCCCGGACGCCCTGATCGTGGGCTGCAACACCGCGACCGTGCACGCGCTGACCACCCTGCGGGACCGCCTCGAACCGGACCTGCCGGTCATCGGCACGGTGCCCGCGATCAAGCCGGCCGCGGCCGGCGGCGGGCCCGTCGCCATCTGGGCCACCCCCGCCACCACCGGCAGCCCCTACCAGCAGGGGCTCATCCGCGACTTCGCCGACGGCGTGCCGGTCACCGAGGTGCCCTGCTGGGGGCTGGCGGAGGCCGTGGAGCACGCCGACCAGGCGGCGATCGACGAGGCCGTGACCGCCGCCGCCGGGCTCACACCCGACGACGTGACGACCGTCGTCCTCGGCTGCACCCACTACGAACTGGTCGCCGACCGCATCCGGGCCGCCGTGCAGCGCCCGGACCGCCCCCCGCTGGCGCTGCACGGCTCGGCGGGGGCCGTCGCCGCACAGACCCTGCGCCGGATCGGTGCCCGCCCCGAGCCCGAGGCCGCCGCCGCGGGCACCGTCACGGTGCTGCTCAACGGGCAGGAGGGCGCACTGCCCGTGCCGGCCCTCGCGTACGTGGAGGGCCGCCTCCTCGAGGCCGTCACCCCCGCCGGATGACGCACGGTCGCGTCCCGGGCACACCCGGCACGTACGCGCAGGTGCGGAACACTCCCCGTGTGCGACGCGCTACCCGCGGGGCGAAACCTGAGTAACCTCATTGACATGAGGGACCACTCCCGCAGCGAGGACGGGCCGCACCCCGAGGTCTGGACGGGCCGCGCCACCAACCGCTTCCAGTGGCTGCTGGCGCTGGTCGGCGCCGCCTGCCTGGCCCTCGGCATCGAGCTGGCCGTGGACTCGGCCTGGAGTTCCGGGATCGCCCCGCTGGTGATGTCCGTCGTGGGCTGCATCGCCGCCGGGCTGCTGGTCCTCTTCGGCACCCTCGCCTTCGTCCATGTCGCACTGAAAGTCGACAAGGAGACATTGGAGGTGCGCTGCGGTCACATCGGCCTGCCGCGCCGGCGCATCCCGCTCGCCCATGTGGCGGGCGCCGAGTTCGCCCCCCACGTCACCCCGCGCCACTGGGGCGGCTGGGGCTACCGCTGGCGGCCCGAGAAGGGCACCGCCGTCGTCGTACGGCGCGGTGAGGGCGTCGTGCTGCGCCTGTGGGACGGGCACACGTTCACGATCACCGTGGACAACGCCGAGTCGGCGGTACGCGTGATCAAGGACCGCCTGCACCCGCCTGCACCCGGCCGGGTCTGAGCGGCGCCGGCTTTCTCCGGCCGGGGCCGAGTGGTGGCGGCGGCTCCGATCGGGTCTGAGCGGCCGCGTCGGGGCGGATGTGCCCGAGCGGGTTCGCCGTACGCGCCGCCGACGCCGACATGCTCGCGGACCCGGAGACCCGGCCTCGCCATGGCGTCGGCCGGTCCTGCCGGGGGCATGGCGCCGGCCTCTGCCGCCTGGGGGCGCACGGCGCCGGCCGGTCCCGCCGGGGCCCGCTGCCGCATCCTCGTCGAGCTGGTCCCCTCAAGGCGCCGGCTGGTTCTGTCCGGGCCGTCGTCGCAGGTCCGTCGGGCCGGCTTCGTCACGGTGCCGGCCCGTCCCGTCCGGGCCGCTCCCGTATCGCGTCGGGCCCGCCTCGTCGGCCAACGGGCGGGCCGTCGCCGTGCCGGCCAGCAGACCCGCGCCCACCGACACGGCGGTGAAACTCAGCGCGTCGCCCACGGCGGCGATCACCGCGAGAGCCGTGAGCGCCGCGCCCGCGGTGAGGGCGAGCGGCGTGGGACGTGCGGTCCGCCACAGCGCGTAGAGCATCCAGCCGTACGCCACCGCCAGCAGCCCCACGCCGATCAGCCCCTGCTCGGCCGCCTGCTGGAACAGCGCCGAGTGCGGCCTGCCGTCGGGTTGCAGCGACTGCGCGGCCGTCGGACTGAAGTCTCCGAAGCGACCAGGTCCGGCACCCAGGCCCGGGTTCCGATGGGCGAGGTGCAGCGCGTCCCGCCACAGCTGGACGCGGTGCTGTGTCAGCCAGCCCTCCAGGGTCTCGGCGAGCCCGTCGGGCAGGACCCGCGCGGCGACCGCCCAGCTCGCCCCGGTCACCGCGGCCGCGACGAGGGCGAGGCCCGTGATGCCGGGGCCGCGACGGCGCATCCGGCCCGCGGCGAGCGAGCAGAACAGCACCGCGGTGCAGCAGACGAACCCGCTGCCCGAGCCGAGAACGACCGCCGTCAACGCGATCGCGACGGCCAGCGCACGCAGCGCCAGCCGTACGACGGGGGCGGTCGCCGCCCAGGCGGCGCAGCAGGCGGCACCCGCGGACAGGGTCAGCACGGCGGCGGTGGCGCCCGCGTGCCCCAGCGGACCGGCGAACCGCGGCCCCGGCGCCAGCCCGGGGACCGCCACCACCAGCGTCAGGCCGGCCAGCGCCCCGGCGCAGGGCGCGGCGACCGGCAGCAGGGCGCCGCCTATACGCCCGGTCGCGTACCCGGCGGCCACGGCCAGCACGGCGAGCAGCACGCCCTCGGGCCGGCCCTCGTGCAGCGCGCCGGTGACCAGCGACCAGGTGGCGCAGGCTCCCAGCATCACCACACCGGCCGCGTCGGAAACGTTTCGCCGCCCGTCGTCCGCGTGTCTTCCGTCGTCCGCGCGTCTTCCCCCGTCCGCCCCGCCCGCGGACGTCATCTCGGTGGACCGCACCCCTCGCCCCCCGCAACCCCGGTCGCCCCCGGCCCGTTCCCCTGTCCGGCCGGTCCACTCCGGCCACGACAGGCCGCAGACCGGGCCCCCGGGCACACCGTAACGGCTGATGACCGGATTGTGGACGTCCCGTGCGGGAGCCAGGCGGACTTCGGCAGGTACCGCGTCCAGGTCCGTGGCGTACGCCCCACGGACCGAGCTGTCGAGGCCCAGGTCAACCGCCGTAGACTCCCGGGATGACCGTCACCGCAACTTCCGTCGGCGAGTCGGAGCGGCTGAGCCCGCAGTCCGCCCCCGCGCCCTGGCGCGCGAGGCTCGTCCGGCTCGTGCCCGCCGCTGCCGCCGTGCTGTCCGGGCTGCTGCTCTACGTCAGCTTCCCGCCGCGCACACTGTGGTGGCTGGCGCTGCCGGCGTTCGCCGTCCTGGGCGGGGTGCTGCGCGGCCGGGGCTGGAAGGCCGCGCTGGGCCTCGGCTACCTCTTCGGCCTCGGTTTCCTGCTGCCGCTGCTGGTGTGGACCGGCGTGGAGGTCGGACCCGGTCCGTGGCTGGCGCTCGTCGCGGTGGAGGCGGTCTTCGTCGCCCTGGTCGGGGCGGGCATCGCCGCGGTGTCGAAGCGGCCGGCGTGGCCGGTGTGGGCGGCGGCCGTGTGGATCGCCGGTGAGGCGGTACGCGCGCGCGTGCCGTTCAACGGCTTCCCCTGGGGCAAGATCGCCTTCGGGCAGGCGGACGGCGTGTTCCTTCCGCTGGCCGCGCTCGGCGGCACACCGGTGCTCGGCTTCGCCGTGGTGCTGTGCGGCTTCGGCCTGTGCGAAGCCGTGAGGGTGGCGGTGGAAGGGCGGCGCACCCGTGCCGTGCGGCGGTCGGCCGCCGCCGCGGCCCTGCTCAGCGTGGCCGTGCCGGTGGTGGGCGCGGTGGCCGCCCGCGGCCTGGTCAGCGACAGGGCCGAGAACGGTACCGTGACGGTCGCGGTCATCCAGGGCAACGTGCCGCGCTCGGGTCTGGAGTTCAACGCCCAGCGCCGCGCCGTCCTCGACTACCACGTGCGCGAGACGCTGCGCCTGGCGGCCGATGTGAAGGCGGGCAAGGCCGCCCGGCCCGACTTCGTGCTCTGGCCGGAGAACTCCTCCGACATCGACCCCTTCGTCTACCCCGACGCGCGCATGGTCATCGACCAGGCGGCGAAGGCGATCGGCGTGCCGATCTCGGTGGGCAGCGTCGTCGAGCGGGACGGCAGGCTGCTGAACGAGCAGATCCTGTGGGACCCGGCCAAGGGGCCCGTCCAGACCTACGACAAGCGGCAGATCCAGCCGTTCGGCGAGTACCTGCCGCTGCGCTCGCTGCTCGGCGCGATCAACAAGGACTGGACCTCGATGGTCCGCCAGGACTTCAGTCGCGGCACCGAGCCGGGCGTGTTCACCATCGACGGCGCCAAGGTCGGTCTGGCCACCTGCTACGAGGCCGCCTTCGACTGGGCCGTGCGTGACACGGTCACCCACGGAGCGCAGATGATCTCCGTACCGAGCAACAACGCGACCTTCGACCGCAGCGAGATGACCTACCAGCAGCTCGCCATGTCCCGGATCCGCGCGGTCGAGCACAGCCGGACCGTCACCGTCCCGGTGACCAGCGGTGTCAGCGCGGTGATCATGCCCGACGGGCGCATCACGCAGAAGACCGGCATGTTCACCCCCGCCTACCTGGTCCAGAAGGTGCCGCTGCGCTCCTCCAAGACGCCCGCGACCGAGCTGGGCATCGCTCCGGAGATCGCCCTCGTCCTCCTCGCCGCGGGTGGCCTGGGCTGGGCGATCGGGGCCGGTGTCCGCGGGCGGCGCACCGAGGCCACGGAACCGGCCACGGCCGGGTAACCGTACGCCGGACGCACGTCCCCGGACCGGGATCCGGGGACCCGGCCCGGGCCCGTTAGGGTCGCTCCATGGCCACTCCTGACTTCATCCGCACGATCCGGGCCTCCGCCGGCCGCCAGCTGCTGTGGCTCCCCGGGGTCACCGCGATCGTCTTCGACGACGAGGGCAACGTGCTGCTGGGCCGCCGCTCCGACACCGGCAGATGGTCGGTGATCGGGGGCATCCCGGACCCCGGTGAGCAGCCGGCCGCCTGCGCCGTGCGGGAGGTCCACGAGGAGACCGCGGTGCGCTGCGTCGCCGAGCGGGTGGTCCTCGTCCAGGCACTGGAACCCGTCACCTACGCCAACGGCGACATCTGCCAGTTCATGGACATCACCTTCCGCTGCCGTGCCGTGGGCGGCGAGGCACGGGTCAACGACGACGAGTCCCTGGACGTGGGCTGGTTCGCGGTGGACACCCTGCCCGACCTCGACGAGTTCGGGCTGGTGCGGATCAAGCAGGCCCTCTCCGACGGACCCACATGGTTCGAGCCCATGAGTTTTGAGTGAAGTGTGGGGTCATGCCACATGTAGCCTGAAGGCGCGCCGCACGGCGTCACGTCCAACTGCGTCAACCCGCGCTCTGTGCGCACCCCCTGGTCGAGAGACAGCTCGCCGAACAGGCGCGGGCCCACGGCATCCGCGAGGAGCCCGTCCTGTCCTAGGGTGTCTCGCCGATCATGCCGGGCTCGCGGCGCCTGGCACCGCTCCCTGATCCGGCCTGATCGACGAGACACCCCCTGCTGCTCCTTCAGGACTGCGCGGTCGAACGGCTGATCGAACCGGAGGAGGCCGCCGAGGCCGTGGCCTGCCTGTGCGGCCCCCAGGCGTCCTTCGTCACCGGCACCTCGCTCGTCCGCGACGGCGGCTGGACCGCCCACTGACCTGCCCGGAGCCCACCCGCCGCCGAGTTTTCCACAGGGCTCAACGGGCGACGGGCGAATAATGAATCCTGTGAGCATGTCCAGCGATCACGTGCGGTCCGCGGACCGCTCCACCGCCGATGCGGCGACCCCGCCCGGCACCGGCGCCCTGCCGCACGGCAGCGACGGGCCCCCGCGCGGCGAGGGCACCGGGTGCCACGCAGATGCACCGTTCCTCGAGCTGCTGTCCCGCGGCGCGCCCGCGGACGCCTACGAGCAGCCGGTGCTGCGCGCCCGCGCCGAGGGCCGGCCGGCCGGCTGCGTCGCCGCGCTCGAACACGCCAAGCTGCTCGCCCTGCGCGTCCGCGCCGAACTGGACGGACGCCGCCGCCGGGAGGCGGAGCTGTCCGCCCTCTTCGAGACCGCCCACGACCTGGCGGGCCTGAGAGACCTGGACTCGGTGCTGCCGGCCATCGTGCAGCGCGCCCGCTCCCTGCTCGGCACCGAAGTCGCCTACCTCACCCTGAACGACCCGGCCCGGGGCGACACCTACATGCGCGTCACCGAGGGCTCGGTGGCCGCCCGCTTCCAGCAGCTGCGCCTGGGCATGGGGGAAGGGCTCGGCGGACTGGTCGCCCAGACCGCGCGGCCCTACGTCACCGACGACTACATGAAGGACGCCCGCTTCCAGCACACCGGCTCCATCGACGCCGGCGTGCAGGACGAGGGCCTGGTCGCCATCCTCGGTGTGCCCCTCATGCTCGGCCCACAGGTCATCGGCGTACTGTTCGCCGCCGACCGGCGGGCCCGGGTCTTCGAACGCGAGCAGATCGCATTGCTCGGCTCCTTCGCGGCCCTCGCCGCGGCCGCCATCGACAGCGCCAACCTGCTCACCGAGACCCGCTCGGCCGTCGCCGACCTGGAACACGCCAACGAGATCATCCGCGACCACAGCGGCGCCATCGAACGCGCCTCCGACGTCCACGACCGGCTCGCCGAACTCGTGCTGCGCGGCGGCGGAGTCCATGACGTGGCCGCCGCGGTCTCCCAGGTCCTCTCCGGCACCGTCGAGTTCACCGAGGCCACCGCCGCACCGGCCGGCCCCCTGGAGGCCTCCCGTGCCGAGGGACACGCGGTGCGGCACGGCGACGACTGGATCGCCGCGGTCACCGCGGGCGGAGAACTGCTCGGCGCGCTGGTGCTGCGCGGCCACCCCGGCCTCGACCCCGTCGACCAGCGCACCCTGGAGCGCGCCGCCATGGTCACCTCACTGCTGCTGCTGGCCAGACGCTCGGCCGCCGAGGCCGAACAGCGCGTCCGCGGCGAACTGCTCGACGACCTCCTCGACGCCCGGGACCGCGACCCGCGCCTGCTGCGCGACCGCGCCACCCGGCTGCACGCCGACCTGGACGCCACGCATGTGGTGCTCGCCGCCCGGCTCGATGCCCCGGCCGCCGACGCCGACCAGGAGGCCGCTGCCCGCCGGCGGCTGTGGTCCGCCGCCTCCCACCTGGCCGCCACCCGCCAGGGCCTGGCCGCGGCCCGCGACGGCGGCACCGTCCTGCTGCTGCCCCTCCAGCCCGGCACCACCGCCACGGACCTGGCCCGCCGCACCGCCCACCACCTCGGTACCGCCGTGCACGAGGCGGTCACCGTCGGCGCCTCCGCCCCCGTGGGCGACCTCGCCGCCCATCCCGACACCGCGGCCGCCGCCTACGCGGAGGCACGGCGCTGCCTGGAGGCCCTGCGGCTCCTCGGCCGCACCGGCGACGGCGCCGCCGTCGAGGACTTCGGCTTCCTCGGTCTGCTCCTGGCCGGCGACCGGGACATCGCCGGCTTCGTCGACCGCACCATCGGCCGGGTCACCGCCTACGACGAGCGCCGTGGCACGGACCTCGTACGCACCCTGGAGGCGTACTTCACCTGCGGCATGAGTCCGGCCCGCACCAAGGACGAGCTGCACGTGCACGTCAACACCGTCGCCCAGCGCCTGGAACGGGTCGGCCGCCTGCTCGGCGACGACTGGCAGACCCCGGCCCGCACCCTGGAGATCCAGCTCGCACTGCGCCTGCACCGCCTGTCGGCGCACCAGCACTGACGCCCGTTCGCGTGTACGCATACGGGGGCCGGTGGAGCGGTCGCTCCGAGCTGGGCGCGTGTGGGGCGGGGAGACCTGAGGGGATCCCATGGCCGCGATGAGTCCTGCGGCCTCCGGCGGTCCTACCGTCGAGCCCGTTACCGAGGAGAACTTCTGATGCGTAGTGTGACCTATTCGATGAACGTCTCACTTGACGGCTACATCGCCGGGCCGGACGGCGGCTTCAACTGGACGGGGCCCGACGAGGAGGTCTTTCGCTCCTGGATCGACGAGATCCGAGAGGTCGACGTCCACCTGTTGGGACGACGGCTGTACGAGACGATGCTGTACTGGGAGACCGCCGACCAGGATCCATCACTCGACGACTCCATGCTCGAGTGGGCCGCGCTCTGGAAGCCGCTCCCGAAGGTGGTGTTCTCCACCACGTTGTCGGCGGTGCAGGGCCATGCCCGGCTGGCCTCCGGCGGCCTGGCGGAGCAGATCGAGCGGTTGCGAGCCGAACCGGGGGAGGGCGACATCGCGATCGGCGGCGCCACGCTCGCCGCCGAGGCGGCCGCGTCGGGTCTGATCGACGAGTACCGGGCCAGGGTCTGCCCGGTGCTGGTCGGCGGTGGCATTCCCTTCTTCCCCCAGCAGGAGCGCCGGGTGGATCTCGAACTCGTCGAGACCCGCACCTTCAGCTCAGGTGTCGTCTACCTCCGCTACCGCGTGGTGCGCTGAGCGGCGCCTTTGAGAACCCTTGTCCGGTCCTGCCGGCGCTGTCGGGGCTCTTTGAATTCCCGAAGAGCCCCGACAGCGGGCAGGTGATGAAGGCGGTGCCGGTTTCAGCCCTTCACGGCGCCGGTGAGACCGCCGACGATCCGCTTCTCGAAGACCGAGAAGAAGACCAGCGCGGGGAGCATCGCGAGCGAGGTGAACGCGAGGACCTTCGCGGTGTCCACGGAGTACTGCGAGGAGAAGGCCTGGACGCCGAGCGGCAGGGTGAAGTTCGCCTGCGAGTTGAGGATGTACAGGGGCAGGACGTAGTTGTTCCAGCTGTTGACGAACCCGAGGATGCCGACCGTCACCACCCCGGGCAGTGACAGCGGGATCACCATCCGGACGAAGAACCCGAGCCGGCTCGCCCCGTCGATGGCGGCGGCCTCCTCGAGCTCGTTCGGAATGGCCTTGAGGAACGGAACCAGGATGATGACGGTCATCGGCAGGCCGAAGGCGATCTGCGGAATGATCACGCCCAACAGGTTGTCGAGGAGGCCGAGGTCCTTGACGACGATGTACAGCGGGGTGATCGCGATGACCAGCGGGAACATCAGGCCGGCGGCGAACAGGGAGTACATCGCGCCCTTGAGCTTGAAGTCGTAGCGGGCGATCACGAAGCTCACCATGAGGCCGAGGATCACAGTGCCGACGGTGCTCGCGAGCGCGACGATGACGGAGTTGGCGAATTCGCCCCAGAACGTCACCGACCTCAGAACGGCGGCGTAGTTGCTGAAGACCCAGGGCTGCGGTAGCGCGGCCGGGTTCGTGGTGATCTGCGAGTTGGTGCGGAATCCGCCGAGCACGATGTAGAGCACCGGCGCGACACAGGCCCCGATGAAGAGCAGCGCGACGAAGTAGGTGAAGGGACTCCCCCACTTCTGCGGCTTGTCACGAGAGCCGCGGCGGCCGGTGGGCGCCTTCGGCTCGGCTTCGGAGGACGACCAGGAGTCGGCGGTGGTCGCGCTCATCGGTTGGCTCCTTCGGTGACGGCGCCCTGGAGGTCGCGGCGCAGGACGAAGCGCTGGTAGATCAGCGCGACGACGAGCGAGATCAGGAACATCACGACCGCGATGGCGCTGCCGTAGCCGTAGTTGCCCGCGTTGCGTCCCTGGGCGACCATGTAGATCGCCATGGTCGAGGTGCCCGCGGTGCTCGCCACGTACGGACCCCAGATGATGAAGACCAGATCGAACAGTTGCAGCGAGCCGATGATCGACAGGAACGCCCAGATGCGGATCGTCGGCGCCAGCAGCGGCAGCGTGATACGACGCTGGATCTGCCAGTAGGAGGCGCCGTCGATCTGTGCGGCCTCGAAGAGTTCGTCGGGGATCGACTGCAGGCCGGCGAGCATCAGGATCACCGCGAAGCCGATGTACTTCCACGTGATGATGGCCATCAGCGTCCAGATGGCCAGCTTCGGGTTGGAGAGCCATTCCGCTTGCAGGAAGCCCAGACCGAGGTGGTGCAGCAGGTCGTTGACGGCGCCGCTGCTCTGGAGCATCAGGCCCCAGCCGGTGCCGACGATGACCTCGGAGATGATGTAGGGCGCGAAGATCAGGACGCGGATGACCGAGCGGCCGCGGATCCTCTGGTTGAGCAGGAGCGCGAGGACGACCGCCAGCGGGCCCTGGATGACCAGGGAGAGGACCAGGACCAGTCCGGTGTGCCACAGGACTTGATGGAACGCGGGGTCGGTGAGGATCAGCTTGTAGTTGTTCAGGCCGACCCAGTCCGTGGGCGGCCCGTAGCCGTGCCACCGGTAGAAGCCGTAGTACGCCGCGAGCGCGATCGGAAAGATCACGAACGCGAGGAACATGATGATCGCCGGTCCGGACAGGAGCGCGATCTCGAGTCGCATCTTGGCACGGCCGCGGCGGCGCGCAGCCGCGCGCGCCGAAGTCGGGGGCGCGGCCACGGCCGCGCCCCCGACTCTGGGCGTGCCCTGCGACTGGCGGCCGGTGGCCGGGTCAGTACCCAGGGTGTCGCTCATGGTGTGCTTACTCAGCCCTTCGCGGCAGCGGCGTTGGTGTCCTTGACGATGTCCGCGGCGGTGCCCTTGCCGGCCAGCAGGTTCACCACGGCGGTGTTCATGGCGTTGCCGACGTTCTGGCCGTACAGGGTGTCGAGGAACATCATGGAGTAGGGGGCCTTGTTGAAGGCCTGCAGCGTCGAGACGTTGTAGGAGTCGGTGACGACCTCCTGGGCCTGCTTGTTCACCGGGAGCGTGATGAAGGCCTTGGAGTAGGCCTCCTGCTGGTCCTTGGTCACGAGCCACTGGAGGAACTCAAGGGCCTGCTTCGGTGCCTTCTTGGACAGCGAGTACCCGTCGAGGCCGGCCATGATGGCGCTCGGGTCGCCCTGGCCGCCGGTCACCGCGGGGAAGGGGAACCAGCCCAGGTCGGGGAGCGGCTTCTGGTCCTTGGTGAGGCTCTTGATCACACCGGGGTCCCAGTTGCCCATGAGCTCCATGCCCGCCTTGTGGTTGGCGAGCAGGCCCGCCGACGACCCGGCGCCCTGCTGCGACGTGGACGTCAGGAAGCCCTTCTGGAAGGGCTCGACCTTCAGGAACGCAGCCAGGTCGTCGCCCGCCTTGGTCCAGCACGGATCGTTGAACTTGAGCTCCTTGGCCGCCGTGTCCATGGTGTTCCGGCTGCACTCGCGCAGGGCGAAGTTGTAGTACCAGTGTGCAGCCGGCCAGGCGTCCTTGGCGCCGACGGCGATCGGCGCGACGTTGATCTTCTTCAGCTTCGCGACGTCGGCCTTGAGCTCGTCCATCGTCGTCGGCGGCGCGGAGATGCCGGCCTGCCTGAACAGGTCCTTGCTGTAGTAGATGCCCTCCGGCTGGGTGTCGAGCGGCATGGCGTAGACCTTGCCGTCGATCGAGTACCCCCCGAGGGCCGCCGCGCCCGCGTTGGCCTTGTCGGTGTCGGTGAGGTTCAGCTCCTGGAGCTGGCCGGCGTCGACCTCGGCACGCATCTTGCCGCCACCGCGCTGCAGGAAGATGTCCGGCGCGGTGTTGGCGTTGAGCGCGGTCTGCAGCTTGCCGTCGAGATCCTCGTTCTGGATCATCTGGATCTTGACCGTGACGTTCGGGTGCAGCGCGTGGTAAGCCTTCGCGGCGTTCTTCCAGTACACGTCACCGGCCCCGGGCTGCGCGTTCTCCCAGACGGTCAGGGTGACCTTGCCGTCGGCCGAACCGCCGCCGCTGCCGGAGTCGTTGCCGCCGGCACACCCGGTGGCGGCGAGCGCGATGCCCAGGCCGATCGCGACGGCCGTCGCGCCGCGTGCTTTCCTCGTCATCGTGGAGACTTCCTGATCTGTCGTCAAAGAAACAATGGATGGATGCAAATGGTCTGCGCGAAGTAATGGACTGTTGACTGCCGAAAGCCTTTTAGGTGCGCTGATCTGGGTGTTCGAGCGGCAGGGCGACCGTGGTGACAGTGAGGGTCTGGGTATGCGAATTCGCGACGATCACTGCACCCGTGCTTCCCCCCTCCGGGCATGCGTGGGTGGACGTGCCAGGTGGACGGG
The DNA here is from genome assembly GCF_032658145.1 of Streptomyces sp. MK7. Lineage (NCBI taxonomy): Bacteria > Bacillati > Actinomycetota > Actinomycetes > Kitasatosporales > Streptomycetaceae > Streptomyces > Streptomyces sp. MK7. The sequence goes on along the minus strand of NZ_JAVACL010000025.1, from coordinate 18,157 downwards.
TGTGACCGTATGGAGTCGTCTCCGTTACGGGGAGGCTTCGATCGCTGGAGAGTATGCGCTGGGCGCAGAGCGGCAGTCAATTGATTCGTTTACGAAAGTTCGCCGAAAGTTACGACTGGCCGTCGGAGGCGGTTGCCGAAACCTTTCGACCTCCCTCGGATGAACGGCCCACCGGGCAACCCGGCTTGAGTGGCCGTCGTGGCGACCGTCGGTACGGCGGTCGCGAGGTGGCGGGGCGGCCCCCCATTCCGCGGGGTGCGGCCGCTTGATCGCCTGCGAACCTTTCGGCGTTACTCGCGAATCGTTGCGAGAGGTATTGACGTCGTTCACCGGCTCCCTATCATCCAAGTTGCTCGACACTCCGACCTCAGTTCGATATCACGAACAGACGCTAGGGCCGCTCCACTTGAACTGCAGGTCACCTCCGGGTCACACCGCTCGCCGCAACGGCCGAGCCGCAAGGAGCACACGGAACGATGCATATGTCATGGACTCGTCAAGCACTCGGCGCTCGATGGCTCGGTCCGTGTCACGCGGTTCGGGCTGTCCATGCCCTGAACCGAGCCGGTCCCGGCCACTGCCCCCCACCCGCACCCGACCACACAAGGAGGAGCATGAACCCGCTCAAACGTTTCGGCCGTCGCCGATCCTCGGTCCCGGGCCTCCCGGCCGCGACCGCTATGAGGACGCCGGATGGCGGGGTCCCCTTGCGCAGAGGAGGTGAGGGCCGCAGACGTCCGTCTGTGGTGCTTGCCGCCGCGGCTGCGGTTCTGGTCGCGTTGGCGGCGATGCTTGTCGCCGCCCCGGCTCAGGCGGCAAGCAGCGGTGCCTTGCGCGGTGTTGGTTCCGGCCGGTGTCTCGATGTGCCGAACGCCAGCCGGACCGACGGCACGTACCTGCAGATCTGGGACTGCTCGGGCGGGACCAACCAGCAGTGGACGTTGACGGACAGCAACCAGCTGACCGTGTACGGCGACAAGTGCCTGGATGTTCCTGGCCACGCCACCGCGGCCGGTACCCGGGTGCAGATCTGGACCTGCAGCGGCGGTGCGAACCAGCAGTGGCGGGTGAACGCGGACGGCACGATCGTCGGCGTGGAGTCCGGACTGTGCCTGGACGTCACGGGCGCCGGTACGGCCAACGGCACGGCCGTGGAGATCTGGACGTGCAACGGCGGCGGCAACCAGAAGTGGACCGGCCTGTCCGGGACGTCGACCCCGCCGGGCGGCACGTGTGCTCTTCCGTCGACGTACCGGTGGACGTCGACGGGTGCGTTGGCGCAGCCGGCGAACGGGTGGGTCTCGCTGAAGGACTTCACCAACGTCGTCTACAACGGCAAACACCTGGTCTACGCGTCGAACGTGTCGGGATCGTCGTACGGCTCGATGATGTTCACTCCCTTCACGAACTGGTCGGACATGGCGTCGGCCGGCCAGACCGGGATGAGTCAGGCCGCGGTGGCGCCCACGCTGTTCTACTTCGCGCCCAAGAACATCTGGGTGCTGGCGTACCAGTGGGGTGCGTGGCCCTTCATCTACCGCACGTCGAGCGACCCCACCAACCCGGGCGGCTGGTCCTCGCCGCAGCCGCTGTTCACCGGGAGCATCTCCGGCTCCGGCACCGGCCCGATCGACCAGACCCTGATCGGCGACGGCCAGAACATGTACCTGTTCTTCGCCGGTGACAACGGCAAGATCTACCGGGCGAGCATGCCGATCGGGAACTTCCCGGGCAGCTTCGGCTCGTCGTACACGACGGTCATGAGCGACTCGACGAACAACCTGTTCGAGGGGGTGCAGGTCTACAAGGTCCAGGGCCAGAACCAGTACCTCATGATCGTCGAGGCCCAGGGTGCCAACGGGCGCTACTTCCGCTCGTTCACGGCCTCCAGCCTGAGCGGTACATGGACCCCGCAGGCCGCCAGTGAGAGCAACCCCTTCGCGGGCAAGGCCAACAGCGGTGCCACCTGGACCAACGACATCAGCCACGGTGACCTGGTCCGCAACAACCCCGACCAGACCATGACCATCGACCCCTGCAACCTGCAGTTCCTCTACCAGGGCAAGTCCCCCTCCGCGGGCGGCCCCTACGACCAACTGCCCTGGCGGCCGGGCGTCCTCACCCTGCAACGCTGAGACCCACCGCCTCGGGGAACCCCAGCCGTGCGTCGGCTGGGGTTCCTCTGCTCGTTGCCGGATTCATGCAGCCTCGCCGAGGGACAGTTGCCGGGACCGGCGCTTCTTCCACCACGGCGGGTGGGGAAGGATGGGCCGCGTCGGTGGGGCGGGGGAGGACGGGTGCTGACGAGTCTGGCGGTCCCTGACGGGGTGTCCGTGACCATGCCCATCGGTTTCGTCACCTCCATCGCGCTGCTGGCGCTGTGCACGTTCGCCGCTCTCCGGCCGCCCATGCCGCGGCATTCGAGCCGGTCGAACCTTTGGTTCTGGCTCGGGTATCTCCTCAACGAGCAGCCGTTCCTAGGCCTGGCCCTGGTGGCTGTCAGCGCCTTTCCGGTGCTGACGACCGGGGTCGGTACGACGGTGTGGTGGCTCGCGGTCGTGCTCACCGCCGTACCGGCCTGTGGCCTGGTCGCGACAGCGGTCCGGACCCGCCCGGCGCGAGGCGTCCTGGAGGCGGCCCTGGCGGCCGGACCGGGCGTCCGGATGCCCCACAGCCGACTGCCCCTTCTCCGGATCGTGCTGCTGCCGTTGGTGTCGTGGCGGCCCGGCGTCCGCCGGCTCCGCGACCGCCGCTACGGCGACGCACGGACCCAACGCCTCGACGTCTACGTCTCGCGCAGTCGGCCGCACGGCGCCCCGATCCTGCTGTATCTGCACGGCGGGGGGTTCGTCATGGGCAGCAAGCTCCTCGGCGCTCGGCCACTGCTCTACCGCCTGGCCGACCACGGCTGGGTCTGCGCGAGCGCGAACTACCGGCTGCGGACCGCCTACGCCGACTCGCTCGCGGACGTGAAGCAGGCGATCGCCTGGCTGCGCGAACACGCCGACGAACTCGGCGCCGATCCGTCACGTCTGGTCGTGGCCGGGGGATCGGCCGGCGCCCATCTGGCCGCGACCGTCGCGCTGACCGACGACTCGATCGCGGGCGCGATCGGACTGTACGGCTACTACGGACCGAGCGACGGAGGCGCGTCGGGCGCCCCGCTCACCCCGCACGCCCATCTCCATGCCGGCGCGCCACCGTTCCTGATCGTGCACGGCACCCTGGACACCCTGGTGCTGACGGAGGACGCCCACCACTTCGCCGACGAACTCGCCGACGCCTCCGACGCACCGGTCGCCTTCGCCGAGCTACCCGGCACTCAGCACAACTTCGACTTCTTCCACTCGCTCCGGTTCCATGCCGTCGCCGACGCCGTCGAGGCCTTCGCGGTCTGGGCTACGCGCCGGTGACCCGACAGGCCGGGGCATCGCCGACCCAGGGTCACCTCCACCCCTGCCCCCGTCGGCGCCCTGACTGACGGAACGTCAGATGTCGGCTGCGGAAGCACTCCGTGGGCCCTGTCGCAGCGGTGTGTGCCGTGTCACGCATGTCGAGTGCCGCCTGAGTTGTATGCATCACAGCGTAAATGTCCATTTAGCGTCCATGCTCGAAACGGATGGCGGCTCCCGAAGTGGAGCTCATCGGCAACCTCTTGGGCGCGACATTCCAAAGTGACCCATGACACAGCATTCGTGACATTCCTGCCTGTTCCCCCGGAAAGGTGCCGCATTATGGCCGCTTACCTCTGTCCTCCTGCCGTGATACACGGCGAGCACGCCGTGGAGACCAGCCAGATCGTGGCGGAGGTGCGCGATCGGCACCCGCATGCGACGTGGGCGCCGCGGATCGACGGCATCGCGGCCGGCACGGGCATCGAGACCCGTGGGTGGATGCTGCCGCTGGAGACCGCCGTCGCACCCGGCAACGGTGGCGGCCTGCAGGCCGTCGGCGTCGGCCCGGCCCAAGAGGCGTTGGCGCGCGATGGTTTCACCCAGCAGGACGTGGACCGCGTGATCGCCGCACTGGAGGCGATACCCGCGCCGCAGACCGTCCAGGAGCGCACCGCGCCGGCCTGGGAGGCCGTGCAGTCCTACGGGGAGCGTGCGGCCCGCGGGGCCCTGCAGATCGCCGGGCTGGACGCCGCGGACGTCGACTGCCTGATCACCAGCAACTCCACCACCCCGGCGCTGCCGGGTCTGGACATCGCCCTGGCCAACAAGCTTCCGCTCCGCGACGACGTGATGCCGCTGCCGGCCACGCAGTGGGCCTGTATCGCCGGGACCCGCTCCCTGGCGCTGGCGGCGGACCTCGTGGCCGCGGACCCCGACCGGGTGGTCCTGGTCGTGATCGCGGAGGCGCTGAGCACGACCTACCAGCCCGCCGACGACACCCTCGAGTCCCTGATCGTCCGGCTGCTGTTCGCGGACACCGCGGTCGCCGCGGTCGTCACCGGCCGCCCGCGGCGCGAGTCGGTGCTGCGGCTGGACGCCGCCTGGCACCACACCCTGCCCGGCACCCGTGACCTGCACCGCCTGGAGACACGGGCGGACGGCACCCACTTCGTGATGGACCGGCGCGGCCCGCGCGCCGTGCAGGAGACGGTCACCGCGATGTGGGAGTGGCTGCGCGTCCGCTACCAGGACCACCCCGACGCCTGGCACCCCGACGTGCTGCTCGCGCACCCCGGCGGGACCCGGGTGCTGGAGTACATGGAGGAGACGATGCCCGAGGCGTGGCCGTCGGGGCTGCTGGACCACAGCCGGGACAGCTACACCACCGGCAACCGCGGAGGCGCCGCCGTGTTCGACATCATGCGGCGGGCCCACGACGCCGGGCAGAAGCCGGGCAGTCGCGCCGTCCTGTACGCGGCGGCACCGGGACTCACCGCCACCGCCCTGGAAGGGGAGTGGCTGTAGTGCGCGCCCGCGTCACCCGCACCGGCGAACGGACCGTCCGCATGACCGGTCACGTCACGTACCGCTGAGGGCACCGTCCGTGCCGAAGGTACGTGTCCCCGCCCCCGCCCCCGCGTCACCGCGCGACTTCCGCCCAGACCACCTTGCCGGTGTCCGTCCACCGCACGCCCCACCGGGTGGTGAGCCTGTGCACGATGTTCAGGCCACGGCCGCCGTCGTCGAGGAGGTCGCCCCGGCTCACACGTGGCCTGCCGTTGCCGGTGTCGCCCACCTCGCACAGCAGGCCGGGACCGGCCCTGATCAGCCGTACCGTGACGGGACCGGTGGCGAAGCGCACCGCGTTGGTGACCAGCTCGCTGACCAGCAGCAGCACGTTGTCCCGGGTGTCGTCCCTGGTGCGCCATTGCCGCAGCAGCGCGGACACCTGCGCACGAGCACGGGCGGGGGCGTCGTCGCGGGCGGGCAGCCGCCAGGTCGATGTGTCCCCCTTGCGGTAGCCGATCATCCGCGCGAGCAGCAGGGTCACGTCGTCACGCTGACGCATAGGCGCCAGCACGGAGACGACGTGCCGGGCGGCCTGCTGCAGGGCGTCCCAGGGATGCACCGTGGAGACGGCGTCCGCCAGCCTGCCGATGCCCTCGTCGATCGACACGGCCGGATCCTCCACCAGACCGTCGGTGTAGAGGGCGAGCATGGAACCCGGGGGTGCGCCGAACGTGTGCACGTCGAACGGCTCCCGCAGCGCGAACTCGGCGCCCAGGCCGGGGTGAGGGCGGACCGCGAGCGGGCCCGCGCGCCCGTCCGGGGAGACCAGGACCGGAGGAAGGTGTCCGGCGCTGGACAGCGCCACGCGGTGACTGACCGGGTCGTAGAGGGCGATGCAGCAGGTCGACCCGAGGGCGCTGTAGCCGGCCGCCAGCCCGGACTCCGTGTCGTCCAGCAGCGTCACGGTCGCGTCCAGGTGCGCCAGCACCTCGTCGGGAGCGAGCCCCGCGGACAGCAGCGCGCGGGCCTCCGTGCTCAGCTGGCCCATGGTCGCCGCGGCTCCCAGACCGTGCCCCACGACGTCACCGACCACCAGCGCGGTACGGCCGTCCGGCAGCGGGAAGCTGTTCACCCAGTCGCCGCCGACGCCCGCGCTGTCGGGCGTGGCGGGCTGGTAGACGCTGGCGATCTCGATGGTGTCGCCGCCGGTCCGGGGCAGCAGCCGGCGCTGCAACGCCAGCACCTGTGTGTGCTCGCGCTGGTGCTGACGGGCCAGGTCGACGTGATGGGCGGTCCTGGCAACCAGTTCCTGCAGGTCGAACAGCTCGCTGTCGCGGAAGGGGCAGTCCGCCCGCCGCCAGATCTCCGCCACGCCCAGCACCACGGGCGGCGGGCCGTCCAGGACCAGCGGTATGCAGGCCACACCCGCCGAACGGTCACCGGGCACCAGGGCGCGCAACACTCGCGGACTGCCGAGTACCCGCTCGAGCGCCTCCCGGCCGGGTATGACGATGGCCTGCGGAGCGTCGTCCCGCCGTACCGCCTGCGCCAGCAGGCGACTCGCGTCGCCCGGAAGATCGTCGCCCGGAGTCACGTAGCCCTCGGGCCATGCCCGGTCCGGCACCAGCGCCGCCCGCCGCAGCCGGATGCGCCCGTGCGGCTGGTCGGTGACTCCCTCGCCCGTCCACACCGCGAAGTCGAGGTCGACGGCGGCCACCTCTCCCCAGGCCAGCAGGGACTGCGCCAGTGACTGCGCGGTCTCGCCGATGTCCAGCGAGGTGCCGATCGCGGTCTCGGCGGCATACAGGTGCAGCCTCCTGGCCATGGCGATCACGGAGACGGTCAGGCCCTCCTGAGGCACCGCGGCGGGCAGGATGCTCATCGAGACGACCAGTTCGGACCCGTCGCCGCGCCGCAGGCGCTGGATCCGGGCGACGTGCGCCTCACCGGTCTCCAGGACCTGCCGCAACCGCCGTGTGACCGTCGGTACGTCCCCGGGTGGCAGGAGATCGACGAAGGGGCTCCCGGGCATGGCGTCCAGACCCGCGAACACGGGGGCCGTCAGATTGCAGCGGGTGATTCTCAGATCCCTGTCCAGGTTGACCGCGCCGAGAATCTGATCCTGAGGGCCGGCTGCCGGGTCGTCGGGTGCCCGTGGGCGGGCGGTGCGACCGCCCTGCACCTGCGTGTCGGCAGGACCGGAGGCCGCTGCCACGCCGCCGCGCGGGATGTAGCGTCCCAGGGCGCTGCTGACCAGGTCGAACGCCGAAGGGGACGAGGGCGAGGGTGTGGAGTCCATGCGGCTCTCTCAGCAATCCCCGGCGCAGTGCCGGGGCCGTACTCGAACCCGTGCGGCGGGCCCCGAGATCCCTGACCGCACACCTCATTCAATAACACCCGGGGGCGCCTCGCCCACACCAGCGGATCGCGCGGTGAACACGGACAGTGAGGGAATGCCGAGGCCGACGCTCAGGCCGTGATTCCCTGGATGGCCAGGGACAGGTGGCGGGGGCCGCGCAGTACGGGGCTCTGGCGGTAGGGCGGGGGGTCCTCCACGAGCTGGGGGTTGTTGACCCGGCGGAAGAGTTCGGTGAGCGCGATCTGGGCCTCCATACGGGCCAGGGCCGCGCCGAAGCAGTAGTGGACGCCGGTGTAGAAGCCCAGGTGCTGGTTGTCGGTGCGGTCGGGGATGAAGCGCTCGGGGTCCTCGAAGCGCCGCGGGTCGCGGTTGCCCGAGGCGAGCAGGAGCGAGACGGGTGCGCCCTTGGGGATGACGGTGTCCGCGACGTCGATGTCGTCCAGGGTGGCGAAGAACGGCAGGAACTGAACCGGTGGCTCGTAGCGCAGTACTTCCTCGACCAGGGGTACGGCCAGGCCGGGTTCGGCGCAAAACCGCTGCAGGACGTCGGGATGGCGCAGCAGGGTGAGGGTGGCGTTGCTGATCAGGTTGACGGTGGTCTCGTGGCCCGCCAGCAACAGGAGGGCGGCGGTGCTGACCAGTTCCGCGGGTGACAAGCGTCCGCCGGGGCCCGTCCGGGGGGCGAGCGTGCCGAGCATGCCCTCGCCGGGACGGCGCTTCTTGTCCTCGATCAGTTCGGCCAGGTACACGGCCAGTTCCTGCCGGGCGCTGTCACCCTCGCGAGCGCGTCGCGCGCCGTCCTCGCCCGGGCCGGCGTCGAGGCTGTCGACCACCTTCTCCACCCAGACATGGAAGCGGCCCTCGTCCTCGTGCGGCACGCCGAGGATCTTGCAGATGGCGGCGACGGGGAGCTGGTAGGCGAACTCGTCGACGATGTCGACCTGGTCCTTGCCCTCGAAGGCGTCGAGCAGTCCGGTGACGATCCGGGTGAGGTCGGTGCGCATGTCGTGGAGGAACCGCGGGCTGTGCGGAGGCCCGAACGGTTCCATGGCCACGTCGCGCAGCCGGTCGTGCTCCGGCGGGTCCAGCCGGATGAAACTGCGCCGCAGGCTCGACTCCTCCTCCTGCGCCAGCGCTCCTCCCGTCCCGGGGGTGAGGCTACGGGGGTCGGCGCTGAGCCGCGGGTCGTTGGCGACGGCGCGGATGTCGTAGTAGGTGGTGACGAGATAGCTGCCGTCGTCCTGGCGTACGACCGGGCCCGCCTCACGGAGCGCGGCGTACAGCGGATACGGGTCCGCCCGGTTGGCGTAGTCGGTGAACTGCGAAGGCTTGGTGGCGGTGGACATCGGGCGCTCCCGGGGTGGTCAGGCGCGTGCGGGGACGAAGCCCACGCGGCGTTCGCTCGGCGAGTGGCCGGACAGGGTGACGGTGGGTCCGTGGCTCGGCAGGGCGGGGTCGGGGAACTCGGGGTCGACCGCCTTGAGCGCCGCGGCGTGCTGGTCGACCGTGACGTGGTCGGGCGGGAAGGGCGCGGCGGCTTCGATCTGGTGGCGGTAGAACTCCAGCCACTTGCCGCCGTCGAAGGAGACCGCGGCGATGACCCGGCCCTGGTGCCCGTAGACCGCGACGAACTTCCGTTCGGCCAGATCTCCCTGGGCGATGATCAGCTCGTCGCCCAGCGAGGGCACGCCCACCGACTTGATGTTGACGCCGAACTGGGAGGACCAGAACATCGGCAGCCACAGATGCGGCCGGCGCTCGGTACGCGCGCAGATCATGTTGTGCGCGGCGATCTCGGCCTGTTCCACCGCATTGCCCCAGTGCTCCAACGACAGGAACTGGTAGCCGAAGAGCGGATGCGGGCAGCGAGCCACATCGCCGGCCGCGTAGATGTCGTCGGTGACGATGCCGTTGACGTCGAAGGCCCGGCACCCGGCGTCGCAGGCGATCCCCCGTGGACCGGCCGCCAGCCCGGAGCCGGCGAGCCAGCCGGTGTTGCGGATCGCCCCCAGGGACACCATCGCCGCATCGACCTCGATCACCGAACCGTCCGACAGATGCGCGCACCGCAGCCGGCCCGCCGCGTCGCCCTCCAGCGAGGTGACCGTGATCCCGCAGCGCAGATCGACCCCGTGTTCCCGCTGAAGCTCCGCGGCCACCTCACCGATGACCCCGCCGAGCGCGCCCACCAGCGGCGCCGGGCCGCGTTCGGCGACCGTGACCTCCAGCCCCCGCTCCCGGCAGCCGGAGGCGATCTCGGAGCCGGTGAACCCGGCACCGATGACCAGGACCCGGCGCGTCCCCGCGGTCAGTTTCCGCATCAGCCGGACCGAGTCGTCGCGGGTGCGCAGCACGAAGACGCCGTCGAGGTCCGCTTCCTCCGGGTGGATCCAGGGCCGCGCACGAACCCCTGTGGTGATCAGCAGCCGGTCGTAGGGAAGCTCCGTACCGTCCGCGAGGCGTACTTTCTGTGCGACCCGGTCCAGGCCGGTCGCGGCCACCCCCAACCGCCACTCGGCGTCGATCTGCCGCCGCCGCGGCAGGGCGCCCTCCGGAGGCACCCGGCCCAGAAGCACCTGCTTCGACAGCGGCGGTCGGTCGTACGGCTCGTACGGCTCGTCCCCGACCATGGTCAGCGACCCCGTGAAGCCTCCCTCCCGCAGTGTCTCGGCGGCCCGCAGCCCGGCCAGGGAGGCGCCGACGACGACGATGCGGCCGTCCTGCCGGAAGCCTTGGGCGTCCGTCTCAGCCGACACCGGACGCCACCCCCTTGGTCGGTTCGTCGGACCAGTCGACCAGGATCGCCTGCACCGGGCACGCCGCCGCGGCCCGTTCCACGTTCTCCCGCTGCGACGCGTCAAACTGCTGATCGAACAGCAGTGCCTCGCTGCCGTGCAGGGTGAAGACATCGGGGGCGAGGAAGGCGCACTGGGCGAACCCCTGGCACCGGTTCAGATCGACGACAAGCCTCATCAGCACCACTGGTTCCCGACGGGGCCGCGGCCGGCATCGCGATGCCGGGGTGAACGGCGGCGGACAGGTCCCCTCCACCCTCTGCCGCTGCCCGGGCACCGGCGACCGGTTGTCCTCCGAACGGGCGGCGCTCCGGAGGCCGGCACCCGGCTACGGGGCGTTCCGCGGCTGCCGCTTGAGGATCTTCCCGGTCGCGTTCATGGGCAGGGTGTCAAGGAACTCCACCCGGCGCGGGTAATTGTGGCCCGCCATCGTCTCCCTGCACCAGGCGATGAGCTCGTCCTCGGTCAGAACGGCGCCGGGGGCGAGGACGACGCGGGCCTTGACCTCCTCGCCGTGACTGTCGTGGGACACGCCGATCACGGCGGGCACGCCGATGACGGCGGACGGCTGAGCCGTACGACGCCGTTCAGCGAGGCGCAGCTCGACCCGGCGCGGCTGCCCGTGCCCGCCGGGGTACGGGTCGTGGTGGGCGACCCGGCGCAGCGGCTGGACGGCTTCCGCCGCACGCACATCGAGGCCACCCACGCCCGCCGGGTGGTCATGCAGGCCGAACCCAGTGCCACGCCCGTCACCCGGTGCCGGCACGTGGCCGTCGCCGCGCTCGGCACCGTGGACCCGGAGCAGGCCCGCACCTTCGTCGTCCGCGTGCTCGGGCGCCTCGCCACCGATGACGAGAACCCCCTCCGCCTGGCGACCACACTCGCCGGCTGTCTCGACGACAACTGCAGCCGTACCCGGACCGCGGAGCGGCTCATGATCCACCCGAACACGGTGACCTGTCCGGGTCAGCAGGCCAAGCAGATCCTCGGTCGCGGCATCGAGTCGGGCACTCCGGACCTGCGGGTGGCCCTGGCGTTGCTGCCCACACTGCGTGGCCTGCCGCACGACCGGTGAAGCGGGTCCGTCGCCTTCAGTCCGCCGCCGGGCGGAGTTCGGCCCAGACGGTCTTTCCGCGCCGGGTGGGCCGGACACCCCACCGTTCGGTGAGCTGCGCGGTGATGAACAGCCCGCGGCCGCCCTCGTCGCCGACCACCGCGCGGCGCAGCTGCGGCGCGGTGCTGCTGTCGTCGGTGACCTCGCAGGTCAGCGTCTGGTCGCGGACCAGACGGAGCTCGATGGGGCCCTTGGCATAGCGGACGGCGTTGGTCACCAGTTCGCTGACGACGAGTGCGGTGTCCTCCCCGAGATCGTCCAGACCCCACTCGGAGAGCCGGCCGGCCACTCGTCGCCGGGCGTCGTTGACCACCCGGGGGTCGTTGGGGAGGGTCCACGACGCCGTACGGTCCGCGTCGAGCGCGCGGGTGCGGGCGAGCAGCAGGATGGCGTCCTGCCTCGGCTCCTTCGGGAGCAGGGCGTCGGCGAGCGCGTCGCACCTGGCCCGGAGCGAGGAGTGGGCCGCCACCACGCGGTGCAGCTCGTCCAGCGGGATGTGCCGCGGTCGGGCACCGGCGCCGTCCGGGAGCAGAGCGGGGTTGTAGAAGGCCAGGGTGCTGCCCACGGGCAGGGTGCGTTCGGTGACGGGGTACTCGCCGACGCCTTGGCCCAGGGGCGGTCCCGCTGCGATGTCGATCAGCTCCACGTCGCCGTCGGGCAGGACGAGGGCCGGCGGTGGGTGCGCGGCGGCGGCCAGGGAGCAGCTCCTGGCCACCGGATCGTAGACCGCGTACACGCAGGTGGCCGGCCAGGTCTGGTCGGGCGACTCCTCGGGGTCCGGACCGCGTGGTGCACGGGCGAACCGGCTGGTCAGATCGTGCAGGCGGGCGAGGATCTCGTCGGGCGGCAGGTCGAGCTCGGAGAGGGCGGTGACGGCGGCGCGCAGTTCGCCCATGGCGGCCGCGGCGTCGACGAACCGGCCGGTGGTGTCCCCGGCCGCCAGGGCGACACGGGAACCCGAGAGCGGGATGACGTCGAACCAGCCGCCCCCGGCTCCCGCGGGAACGTACACGTGCGCGGTCTCCACGGCGGCGTGGCACCGCGATGCGGGCTGCCGCAGATTGCGCTGGACGATGCGGGCGACCGAGCGCTCCCGGTGGTACAGGCGGGCGTTGTCCAGGCACAGGGCCGTGCCGGCCGACAGCTGCTCGGCGAGTCCCAGATCGTCCCGGTCGAACGGCACGGGGTTGTGCGAGCGGTACAGGGAGACCAGGCCGAGCACGACCCCGCGGGCGCGCAACGGCACCGTGATCACGGAGTGCACCCCGGCCGCGCTCAGGGCGGTGTCTCCCGCATGATCCGGACGCAGGACGGGGACCAGCTCGGGCTCCAGGACCGGAAGGACGTCTCGGCGGCAAGGGGCGCAGACCTGCAGGGCGGCGCCGGCCGGCGGGCCGTGCCGGTGGTCCTCGTCGTCCACCGACCGGGAGGCCGCGCGGCGCAGCGGCAGTCTGACGTCCACGGTGCCCACGGCGGGCGCGTCGCCCCGCAGCACGGAGTCGAGCACGTCCACGGTCACCACGTCGGCCAGCTCCGGGACCACGATGTCGCACAGTTCCTGCGCGGTGCGGAACACGTCCAGAGTCCTGCCGACGCCCGCGGTGGCCCGGTTCAGCAGGCGGAGCCGGCCTTCGGTCCGCACCCGCTCGGTGACGTCCGTGACGACGGAGGCCAGGCCCTGCACGGTGCCGTCGGCCTGTTGCAGCTGGAAGAAGGACGCCGAGGTCACATGCTCCCGCACAGGGTCTTCCGGGCTCCGCACCCGGAACTGCACGTCGAGAGCGGGGACGCCGGTCTCCAGCACTTCGCGCGCGGTCTGCTCGACGGCCTCCGGCTCGTCGGCGTGGTAGGTCCGCAGTACGTCGAGCATCGGGCGCCCCAGCATGCGGTCGACCGGAAACTCGTGGATGAACCGGGCCCCGGTGTTGACCCGGACCAGCCGCAGTTGTGCGTCGTAGATGTGCAGCCCGGTCGGCGACTGCCGGAACAGCACTCCGATCACGGCGTCGTCCAGCCCGAACCCGCCGGATGTGCCGGACGTGGGTGTGCGGCGTGAGACGGTCACGTGGAGTCCTTGTCGGCGAGGAGCCCCATCACGGACATAATGAGCAAATCACCGCGCCGTGCCCCTCGCCACCCCTGGCCGTCGGCCGTCGCCGGTGCTGCCCGAGCCGTCGGCGAGGCGTGACTTCGCCGCCCGGCCGGAGCCTCACGGACGGAGCGGGACGACGCAGGCACGGCGCGCGTCCTGCGAACCGCTGCCGTGGCCTTGACGGGCGCCCTGGCCATGCCGGCCGCGCCGACAGCCGGTGCGACCGCTCCGGCGCGGTCCGAGCCGTCCCCCGCCCGCGGTCTCGTGCGGACGGCCCGCGGTGGCCGACCCGCGGCGGGGCGGTCCGTGGGCGGCGGCAGCGCGGGTCAGAAGACGCAGGGCCGGCCCGTGGAGTCGTAGCCGAGCCGGTTGATGCCCAGCAGCGGGGTGCCGTCGTCGGCGTAGCAGTGGTAGTCGAGGATGTCGTGTGGGTGTCGGCGAGGACACCTTGGCCGCCGGGGCCGTGGATGCTGCCGTGGCTCGCGAGGATCCCGGTGCCGCCGCGGGAGGTCATGGCGACGCCGTTGCGGTCGTGGTAGGGGCCGGTGACGGACGTGGAGCGGCCGACCATGACGCGGTGCGTGCTCTGCGCGCCGCGGCAGCAGTGGTCGAACGACACATAGAGGTAGTGATAGTCGCCGTGGCGGAAGATGTACGGGGCCTCGATGGGGCCGAGAGCCGTCTCCCGGCCGCCCGGATCGGTGAGCGGCAGCCGTCGTGAGGGTTCGCCTGATCGATACGTGGCCGAGCGGCTCGGCAGGGAGGTTGTCGGCCGGCTGCTGGAGCCGCTGCTGGACGGGGTGTACGCGGGCGACGCATCCCGGATCTCGAGGCGTGCCGCCGCCCCGCACCTCTTCGAGGCGGCCAGGGCCCACGACTCGCTGCTGGACGCCGTCCGCTCCGTCCGGCGGGACTCCGCGGGCGAGCCGCCGTCCGGCCCGCTGTTCATGGGCGTCGACGGCGGCCTCGGCCTGCTGCCCGGTGCCGTCGCCGACGCCGTACGCGCCCGGGGCGGCGAGATCCTCCTGGACACCCCGGCGCTTGCGCTGACCCGCACCGACGGGGGCTGGCAGGTCCGCGTCGCGGCCCGTACGATCACCGCCGGCCATGTGGTCGTCGCGGCTCCCGCCGCGGCCGCGTCCACCGGGCTCGCCGCCGAGGCTCCGCCCGCCGCGGCGGAGCTGTCCCGGATCGAGTACGCCTCGCCGGCACTGGTGACCCTGGCCTTCCGCCGCGCCGGGCTGCCCGCCCTGCCCGGGGGCAGCGGCTTCCTCGTGCCACCCGTGGACGGCCGCACCATCAAGGCCGCCACCTTCCTGACCAGCAAATGGAGCGGGCTCGCTCGCACCGCCCCCGACCTGTGCATCGTCCGCACCTCCATCGGCCGCTACGGCGACGAGCAGGCCCTGTACCTGGAGGACTCCGATCTCGTCGCGGCGGCGCTGCGCGACCTCGCGGAGGCGACCGGACTGTCCGCCACACCCGTGGCCGGCACGGTGACCCGGTGGCACGGCGGCCTGCCGCAGTACACCGTCGGTCGTACCGCGCGCGTCGCACGGGTCAGGCAAGAGCTCGCGCAGCTGCCCGGCATACGGCTCTGCGGAGCGGTGTACGACGGTGTGGGCGTGACCAACTGCGTGGTCAGCGGGCAGCGAGCGGCCGACGAGCTCGCCCGGGCCGCGGCCGTCTGACCCGCCACCGGGGCCCTCGCAGGCCGTGTGGGCGCGCGAAGGGTGCCGGCATGACCATCACCACGGCGCCCCGTCCGCTCCGCACGGTCTTCCTCGGCCTGTGGGTGCCGGGGCGCCGCCCCGTGGGGATTCGGACGTCGGCCGGGCCGACCCGTCCGCCGGGACCGGCATGTCACTTCCCGCTCCACCACCGGCGGCCGGGCGCCGACTCCGCGCCGCCACGGAACCGGCGGCCGGGCACGAGCCGGGCGCGGTGGGCGCGCACTCGGCGACGCCCGGCCCTCGGGCGTGACCCGAACGGCCCTGTCGGGTACCCGGGCGGCCGCCCGAGGGTGGAAGTGGTGTGCCGCCCGCACACAGGGCGGCATCCCCACCGCTGTTTCCGAGCACGTCGACCAGGAAGGATCCCTGATGTCCGTCGAGACGCGGCAGGCCCCCGCCGGGCTCACGGACGAGGAGCTCGCGACGCTGGACGCCCACTGGCGCGCCGCGAACTACCTCTCCGTCGGCCAGATCTACCTCATGGCCAACCCCCTGCTGACCGAGCCGCTGCGCCCGGAGCACGTCAAGCCGCGGCTGCTGGGCCACTGGGGCACCTCACCCGGCCTGAACCTGGTCCACACCCACCTCAACCGGCTCATCAAGACCCGCGACCTGAACACCCTGTGCATCTGGGGTCCCGGCCACGGCGGGCCCGCCGTGCTGGCCAACTCCTGGCTGGAGGGCTCGTACACCGAGACCTACCCGGACGTCACCCGGGACGCGGCCGGCATGGCCCGGCTGTTCAAGCAGTTCTCCTTCCCCGGCGGAGTGCCCAGCCACGTCGCCCCCGAGACACCGGGCTCGATCCACGAGGGCGGCGAGCTCGGCTACGCGCTCTCCCACGCCTACGGCGCCGCGTTCGACAACCCCGATCTGCTGGTGGCGTGCGTGATCGGCGACGGCGAGGCGGAGACCGGCCCGCTGGCCGCGTCCTGGCACTCCGACAAGTTCCTCGACCCGGTCCACGACGGAGCGGTCCTGCCGATCCTGCACCTCAACGGCTACAAGATCGCCAACCCGACGGTCCTGGCCCGGCTCCCCGAAGCGGAACTCGACGACCTGCTCAAGGGCTACGGCCACGACCCCCTCCACGTCACCGGCGACGACCCGGCGACCGTCCACCGCGCCCTGGCCGCCGCCCTGGACACCGCCGCCGACCGCATCGCCGCGATCCAGCGCGCCGCCCGCGAGGACGGCGTCACCGACCGGCCCCGCTGGCCGATGATCGTGCTGCGCACCCCGAAGGGCTGGACCGGCCCCGCCGAGGTCGACGGCCTGCCCGTGGAGGGCACCTGGCGCTCCCACCAGGTCCCGCTCGCCGCCGTCCGCGACAACCCCGAGCACCTGCGGCAACTGGAGGCATGGCTGCGCTCCTACCGGCCCGAGGAGCTGTTCGACGAGCACGGCGCCCCCCGCCCCGAGGTCCTCGCCTGCGTCCCCGCGGGCGCCCGCCGGCTCGGCGCCACCCCGCACGCCAACGGCGGACTGCTGCTGCGCGAGCTGCCGCTGCCACCGCTGGAGAAGTACGCCGTCGAGGTCGACAAGCCCGGCGCCACCCTGCACGAACCCACCCGCGTCCTCGGCGACCTGCTCGAGGAGGTGATGGCGGGCACCGCCGGCCGGCGCGACTTCCGTCTCGTCGGCCCCGACGAGACCGCCTCCAACCGCCTCCAGGCCGTCTACGGCGCCAGCGGCAAGGCCTGGCAGGCCGAGACCCTGCCCGTCGACGAGAACCTCGACCCGCACGGCCGGGTGATGGAGATCCTCTCCGAACACACCTGCCAGGGCTGGCTGGAGGGCTACCTCCTCACCGGCCGGCACGGGCTGTTCTCCTGCTACGAGGCCTTCGTGCACATCGTCGACTCCATGGTCAACCAGCACATCAAGTGGCTGCGCACCACCCGCCGCCTGAGCTGGCGCGCCCCCGTCGCCTCCCTCAACTACCTGCTGACCTCGCACGTGTGGCGCCAGGACCACAACGGCTTCTCCCACCAGGACCCCGGCTTCGTCGACCACATCCTCAACAAGAGCCCCGAGGCCGTGAGGGTCTACTTCCCGCCGGACGCCAACACCCTGCTGTCGGTGACCGACCACGCGCTGCGCAGCCGGGACTACGTCAACGTGATCGTCGCCGGGAAGCAGCCCTGCTTCGACTGGCTGTCCATGGACCAGGCGACGGTGCACTGCGCGCGTGGCGCCGGCGTGTGGGACTGGGCCGGCACCGAGGACGGCAGCCGCGAACCCGACGTGGTGCTGGCCTGCGCGGGGGACGTGCCCACGCAGGAGGTGCTGGCCGCCGCCCAGCTGCTGCGCCGGCACCTGCCCGAGCTCGCCGTGCGCGTGGTCAACGTCGTCGACATCGCCCGGCTGATGCCGGCCGAGGAACACCCGCACGGCATGAGCGACTTCGAGTACGACGGGCTGTTCACCGCCGACAAGCCGGTGATCTTCGCCTACCACGGCTACCCGTGGCTCATCCACCGTCTGGCCTACCGCCGCACCGGCCACCACCACCTGCACGTGCGCGGCTACAAGGAGATCGGCACCACCACCACCCCGTTCGACATGGTGGTCAGCAACGACCTCGACCGCTACCGCCTGGTCATGGACGTCATCGACCGCGTCCCCGGCCTCGCCGTCCGCGCCGCCGCCGTACGCCAGCGCATGGAGGACACCCGGCTGCGCCACCAGGCGTGGATCCGTGAGCACGGCGTGGACCTGCCGGAGGTCGCCGACTGGACCTGGGACGGCTGAGACGGCGGAACGGGGGCGGCCCCACGGGCCGGTCCCGTACCCTGTTGCGCCGGGGGTGCGCCGCAGCGGCGGCGCACCTGTGCCGCGTCCGTGTCGCAGCGACTACTGTGACGGATGAGCGGAACGGCTTTCGGCACGTCACAGGGGCTTGGAGGAATCAGCGGTGGGAGGCTCCGAGGAGGCCGAGGACGCCCGGGTGCGGCTGCCGCAGCTGCGGCTCGACGAGCTGCTGGAGGAGCTCCAGGCACGCCTGGACGCGGCCCGCGGCACTCGGGACCGGGTGCACAGCCTGCTGGAGGCTGTGCTGTCCGTCGGCCGGGAGCTGGACCTGGAACAGGCGCTGCGCCGGATCGTCGAGGCCGCCGCGGTGCTGGTCGACGCCGAGTACGCGGCGCTGGGCGTGATC
>NZ_JAVACL010000024.1:0-121098 GCF_032658145.1 Streptomyces sp. MK7 | reverse complement strand
GCTTTCCAGGTTCCCGCTCTCGCGTTTCCCTTTCCGGCGATCCCGACTTTATCAGAACTTTCGCGCCGGTCTGACCGGCCTTCGCTTCCGATTCATCGGGGGGGCTTCTCTGAAAATCGACGTTTCCAAGAAGCAGGTAGATGTTCACTGCACCCCTGTGGACTGGGTCCACCTCCGGGCAACTGTTTGAATCTACCTCCCCACCCGCTCCGTGTCAACGGCTCCGGCGAGGCGAAGAGGAGACTAGCAGCTCAGCGGACGTTCACGCACATCAAGCGGCCGTCGGCACGCCGGCGCTTCGCTCGTCTGCCACGACGTCACCCGTTTCGCCGGTGCGCACGGCACGGCCGCCGAGGACGTAGACGTAGGCCAGGAAGGCCAGCTCGGCGACGATCCCGATGCCTATGCGGGCCCAGGTGGGCAGGCCGGAGGGGGTGACGAAGCCTTCGATGGCGCCGGAGACGAGGAGGACCAGGGCCAGGCCGATCGCCATGCCCACGGCCGCACGGCCCTCCTCCGCGAGAGCCGTGCGGCGGGTGCGCGGGCCCGGGTCGATGAGGGTCCAGCCCAGGCGGAGGCCCGTGCCGGCGGCGACGAAGACCGCGGTCAGCTCGAGCAGGCCGTGCGGGAGGACGAGGCCGAGGAACGTGTCGAGCCGTCCGGCCGAGGACATCAGCCCGATGCCGACGCCGAGATTGAGCATGTTCTCGAAGAGGATCCACAGGACCGGCAGTCCCAGGAAGACGCCGAGGACCAGGCACATGGCCGCGGCCTGGGCGTTGTTCGTCCACACCTGGGCGGCGAAGGCCGCCGCGGGGTGGCTGGAGTAGTACGTCTCGTACTCGCCGCCTGGGCGGGTGAGCTGCCGTAGCTCACTGGGGGCCGCGATCGTGGACTGCACCTCGGGATGAGTGCCGATCCACCATCCGAGGAGTGCCGCGACGACGGTGCAGACGACGGCCGTGGGTACCCACCAGTGGCGTGCCCGGTACACCGCCGCGGGGAAGCCCTCCAGAAGGAAACGGGTGACGTCGCGCCATGACGCTCGACGGGTTCCCGTCATGGTGCTGCGCGCGCGTGCCACGAGCTGGCTGAGCCGGCCGGTCAGCTGGGGGTCCGGGGCGCTGGACCGGATCAGGGAGAGGTGGGTGGCGGCGCGTTGGTAGAGGGCGACGAGTTCGTCGGCCTCCGTGCCGGTGAGGCGGCCCCGGCGGCGGAGCAGGGCTTCGAGGCGATCCCACTCGGCTCGGTGGGCGGAGACGAAGACGTCCAGGTCCATCGGGTCTGCCTGCTCCTCGGCTGGTTGTTCGACTGCCCGTCGGATGCGTCAGCTTGTCGTACTGCGGCGCGATTGCCCACAGCTTGGCAGACTGGCCGTCTCCAAGGCGGGCCAGGGGAAGGCGGCGGGCGTGAGTGAGCTGGTGACGGGTGAGGCGGTGGCGCTGGAATTGCGCCCTGCGAGGCTGCCCAGCAGGGCACTGGCCGTCCTGCTCGACCTCGCCGTGGCGGTGGCGGCCTACGTGGTGGTGAGCATCGGTCTGGTCACCGCCACGGCGTCGCTGGACGAGGCGGCGCAGATCGCGCTGTCGATCGCCACCTTCCTGCTGGTTCTGGTCGGCGGGCCGATCGCGGTGGAGACGCTCAGCCATGGGCGGTCGCTCGGGAAACTGGCGTGCGGGCTGCGTGTCGTCAGGGACGACGGTGGGCCGATCCGGTTCCGGCACGCGCTGGTGCGCGGGGCGATCGGCGTGGTGGAGATTCTGATGACGTTCGGGGTCGTCGCCTGTATCGCCTCCCTCGTTTCCGGCCGCGGCCGTCGGCTGGGTGACGTCTTCGCGGGCACCCTCGTGGTTCGGGAACGGGTACCGGCCGGGCAGGCGTCCTTCGTGCCTCCGCCGCCGCCCTGGCTGGCCGGGCGGTTCTCGGCCTTGGACCTGTCGGCGGTGCCCGACGGGCTGTGGCTCGCGATCCGGCAGTACCTGACGCGCATGCGGCAGCTGGATCCACAGGTCGGCTCGGGTATGGCGGAACGGCTCGCCGTCGATCTCTCGGCCCGCACGGGGGCTCCGGTGCCTCCCGGGGTTCCGCCGGCCATGTATCTGGCGGCGGTGCTGCAGGAGCGGCAGGTCCGAGAGGCCCGGCGGGCCTTCGGGAACGGCACGGCGGCGGGCGGGCCGGACGCCCAGGCCTCTCCCATGCCCCAGGCGTCCGCTCCCGCGCCCCAGGCGCCCGCCGACCCCGCACCACCGGCGTCGGCCTTTCCCGCCCCGCAGGCGCCTGCCCCTTCCGCGCCGCGGCCCGAGCCGGCCCGTGAGGACAGGCCTGCCACCGGGTTTGTGCCTCCCGCCTAGGGCGGTCCGCTCGCCGGCGCTCGGTGTCGGTTCGGGAGCCGAGGTCAGGCGGTGAAGACGGAGGGCGGTGACTGGAGGTCCTCGAGCTCGATGCCGGGGGCCGCCAGGACCACGTCGCCGGCGATGTGGACGGTGTGCTGCTCGCCTGTGTCCAGGGCTGTGACCTGGTATTCGTCCACGGTCAGAGGGGCGTTGTCAGTGGCGTGTGCTTCTCTTTTCACCAGGGCCCAGGACTGGTCCACGGTGCGGGGGGCGAGGACCGGTTCCGTGAAGGTGACCAGGCGTACGCGGGTCGCGGAGGCCGAGGAGGTGAGCCGGAGGAGACGGGTGGTGGCGATGAGGAACGCGGGGGACGTGCCGGTGAAGGCGTGGGCGCGCACATTGCCTTCGGTGGCATGGGTTGCGGTGGGGTCGGTGCGGACCCAGGTGACGCCGTCCAGGGCAGCACCGCGCACCTGCCAGCCGCCCGCGTGGAGTTCCATGCGGAGGGGGCGGCCGAGTTCGTCGAGGGCGAGGTCGACGGAGCCGCGGTGATCGCCCGAGGGCGTGGTGATCCGGGAGACGTAGCGCCAGCCGGAGGGGCCGGGGGCGCACTGGAAGTGCTCTTCACCGAGGGGGGTGTGATCGTGCGGATCGTGGAGCGAATAACGGCCGCGGGGCATGGGGTTCCTGGGGCTTGACGGGTCGGTCCGGCAAAGGGGCAGGCCCCCGGCACGGGGGTGCGGGGGCCTGCCTCAAAGGACCTGGGTGAGACGCGGGTGCGGCTCGGTGGTCGGTCAGTAGCGGTAGTGGTCCGCCTTGAACGGGCCGTCGACGTCCACACCGATGTACGCGGCCTGCTCCGGGCGCAGCTTGGTGAGCTTGACGCCGAGGGCGTCGAGGTGGAGGCGGGCGACCTTCTCGTCCAGGTGCTTGGGCAGGACGTAGACGCCGGTGGGGTAGGCGTCGGGCTTGGTGAACAGCTCGATCTGGGCCAGCGTCTGGTCCGCGAAGGAGTTGGACATCACGAACGAGGGGTGGCCGGTGGCGTTGCCCAGGTTCAGCAGGCGGCCCTCGGACAGCACGATGATCTTCTTGCCGTCGGGGAAGGTCCAGGTGTGGACCTGCGGCTTGACCTCGTCCTTGACGATGCCGGGGACCTTGGCGAGGCCGGCCATGTCGATCTCGTTGTCGAAGTGGCCGATGTTGCCCACGATCGCCTGGTGCTTCATCTTCGCCATGTCCGACGCGAGGATGATGTCCTTGTTGCCGGTGGTGGTGACGAAGATGTCCGCGGTCTCGACGACCTCGTCCAGGGTGGTGACCTGGTAGCCGTCCATCGCCGCCTGGAGCGCGCAGATCGGGTCGATCTCGGTGATGATCACGCGGGCGCCCTGTCCGCGCAGGGACTCCGCGCAGCCCTTGCCCACATCGCCGTAGCCGCAGACGACGGCGGTCTTGCCGCCGATCAGGACGTCGGTGGCGCGGTTGATGCCGTCGACCAGGGAGTGGCGGCAGCCGTACTTGTTGTCGAACTTCGACTTGGTCACCGAGTCGTTGACGTTGATCGCCGGGAAGAGGAGGGTGCCGTCGCGCTGCATCTCGTACAGGCGGTGGACGCCGGTCGTGGTCTCCTCCGTCACACCGCGGATCTCGGAGGCCAGCTGGGTCCACTTCTGCGGGTTCTCACCCAGCGTGCGGGTCAGCAGCTGGAGGATGACGCGGTGCTCCTCGGACTCGGCGGTGTCGACCGAGGGGACCTTGCCGTCCTTCTCGTACTCGACACCCTTGTGGACGAGGAGGGTGGCGTCGCCGCCGTCGTCCAGGATCATGTTCGGGCCGCCGGTGGGGCTGTCCGGCCAGCTCAGCGCCTGCTCCGTGCACCACCAGTACTCCTGAAGCGTCTCGCCCTTCCAGGCGAAGACGGGGATGCCCTGGGGGTTGTCCGGAGTGCCGTTCGGGCCGACGGCGATGGCGGCGGCCGCGTGGTCCTGGGTGGAGAAGATGTTGCAGGACGCCCAGCGCACCCGCGCGCCCAGGGCGACGAGGGTCTCGATGAGGACGGCGGTCTGCACGGTCATGTGCAGGGAGCCGGTGATCCGGGCGCCGGCCAGCGGCTGCTTCTCGGCGTACTCCTCGCGGATCGCCATCAGGCCCGGCATCTCGTGCTCGGCGAGAGAGATCTCCTTGCGGCCGAACTCGGCCAGAGACAGGTCCGCGACCTTGAAGTCCTGTCGGTTCTCGACAGTCGTCATTGCGAGCTGCTCCTCGGGGTTGGGTCGAGGTGGATACGGCTGATCTGCGCGGCGGCGGACACAGGGGTGCCCGAAGAGGACACAGGCATGCCCGGTGCGCGCAGCGCAGTCCGTCGGAGGCCCTCTCTCCCTCGGCCGGCCCCACGTGGGGCCGCCCGACCGCCATCAGCAGCGACGTCTGGCTCGGTCCCAAGCTACACCGCGGAGCCGGGCGACCCCAGTCCGCCTCCGGACGGATCCAGCCGTTCGCGGGACGCCGGGAAGACGGACGGGGCCCGCCGATGCCGAGGATCGGCGGGCCCGTGACGGTTCGCGGTGGTGTGCTCAGTGGCCGGGGGCGGGGTGCGGGGTCGGTCCGCCCGGGGTGGCCTCCGGGTCCGCGCCCCTGGCCGCTTCGGTCTCGCTGTAGATGTCGGGTTCGAGGTAGATGACGCGGGCGATGGGGACGGCGGAGCGGATACGGGCCTCGGCGGCGTCGATGGCGGCGGCGACCTCGGCGGCCGTGTTGTCGTGCCGGACGGCGATCTTGGCGGCGACGAGCAGTTCCTCGGGGCCGAGGTGGAGGGTGCGCATGTGGATGACGCGGGTGACGGTGTCGCCGTCGACCATGGCGGTCTCGATCTGCTGGACCACGTCGGCGCCGGCGGCCTCACCGAGCAGCAGCGACTTGGTCTCGGCCGCCAGGACGAGGGCGATGAGGACGAGCAGGACACCGATGCAGACGGTGCCGATGCCGTCCCAGACGCCGTTGCCGGTGAGCAGGGCGAGTCCGACGCCGAGGAGGGCGAGGACGAGACCGATCAGGGCGCCGAAGTCCTCCAGGAGGACGACCGGCAGCTCGGGCGCCTTGGCGCGGCGGACGAACTGCGCCCAGGACAGCCCGCCCCGCAGCGCGTTGGACTCCTTGATGGCCGTGCGGAAGGAGAAGCCCTCGGCGATGACCGCGAAGACGAGGACGCCCACCGGCCAGTACCAGTGCTCCAGTTCGTGCGGGTGGCTGATCTTCTCGTAGCCCTCGTAGATGGCGAACATGCCGCCGACGGAGAACAGCACGATGGAGACGAGGAAGGCGTAGATGTAGCGCTCGCGGCCGTAGCCGAAAGGGTGCTGCGGGGTCGCGGCCCGCTGTGCCTTCTTGCCGCCGACCAGCAGCAGGAACTGGTTGCCGGAGTCGGCGACCGAGTGCACGCCCTCGGCGAGCATCGACGACGAGCCGCTGAAGGCGAAGGCCACGAACTTCGATACCGCGATCGCGAGATTGGCGCCGAGTGCCGCCACGATCGCCCTGGTGCCGCCTGACGCGCTCATGTGTTCGCGTTTTCCCTTCGCCCTCGTACCGGCTCTTCGCCCTCGTACCGGCTCTTCGCCCTCGTACTGGCTCTTCGCCCTCGTGCCGGCCTTTGCCCGTCCTTTGCCGGTGGGTCATTGTTGCAGCCCGGTCCGGCCGCGATACGTCAGGTCACCACAAGCAGGGCCGTATGCGGGGTCAGACGACGACCGTGGCCCGGAAGACGGTGCCGGCCCCGGACACCTCGGCCTTTTCTCCCGCCGGGACGAACACCGACTGCCCGGCGGTCAGCTCGTGCTCGCCGGCGTGCACGGAGCCGGCGGTGCAGAGCAGGATCTGCGGGGTGCGCAGGGTGAGGTCGTGGGCGGTGGTGCCCTCGGGCAGGACGTAGCGGGAGAGGCGGAACTCGTCGATGGGGGTCTCGTAGACCTCCTCGCCGTCCGGGGCGGCCTCGGGGCGCAGTACGCCGGGGTCGCCCGCCTCGAAGCGGACGACGCGCAGGAGTTCGGGGACGTCCACGTGCTTGGGGGTCAGGCCGCAGCGCAGGACGTTGTCGGAGTTGGCCATGATCTCCACCCCCAGGCCGCTGAGGTAGGCGTGCGGGATGCCGGCGCCGAGGAAGAGGGCCTCGCCGGGCTGCAGGCGGACGTGGTTGAGGAGTATCGCGGCCAGCACTCCCGGGTCGCCGGGGTAGTGGTGGGCGATGCCGGCGTAGGGGGCGTGGTCGCCGCCGAGGCGGGCGCAGGCGGCCGCGGCCTCGGTGACGGTGTGGGCGATCTCCTCGCGGTCGGCGGTGAGGATCGCGGTGAGGACCTCGCGCAGGGCGGCCTCTTCGGGGTGGGCGTGCAGCAGGTCGACGTACGGCTTGAGGGAGTCGACGTCGAGGGCGGCGAGCAGGCCGGCGGCCTCGTCCGGCGCGCGGAAGCCGCACAGGCCGTCGAACTCGGTGAGTGCGCAGATCAGTTCGGGCTTGTGGTTGGCGTCCTTGTAGTTGCGCTGCGGGGCGTCGACGGGGATCTGGCGGCGCTCCTCGTCGACGTAACCCTCCTGGGCCTGCCGGAGGTCGGGGTGGACCTGGAGGGAGAGGGGGGCGCCGGCGGCGAGGATCTTGAGCAGGAAGGGCAGGTGCGGGCCGAACTTCGCGACGGCCTCGGCACCCAGTTCGCGCTTCGGGTCGGACTCGATGACCTCGACCAGGGTGCCGCGCGTGGTGCGCGAGGGCGCGCCCGGGTGGGCGCCCATCCACATCTCCGCCTGCGGCTCACCGCTCGGTTCGACGCCGAGCAGCTGCGGGATGGCGGTGGTGGACCCCCAGGCGTAGGGGCGGATGGTGTTGTCGAGGCGGTCCATGCGCTTCTCTCTGCGGTTGTTGTCGGGGCTCGGGGCGCCCGGCAGCGGACGCCCGGTGCCCAGGTCAGGCCCTGGAGGCGAGCGACAGGTAAACGGCGGCGAAATCCGTGACGGCGATCAGTTCCGCGAGGGTCTCGATCTCGCCGCCGGGCTCCGGCTCGAGCTCGCTGATCGGCGTCTCGTGGCTGAGGGCCAGGTCCCGGGCGGCGGGAGCGGCGGTGAGCTCGCTGAGCGGACGGTCCCGGAGCAGGACCACGCGCGCGTGCAGCGCGGGCGGTTCCTCGACGCGGTCGCGGAAGAAGTCGCCGGGGTCGGCGCTGGCGGCCAGCGGGCCGGCGAGCAGGGCGTTGTGCGCGGCGAGCGCTTCGGGCAGTTCGGCGACGAGGGCGGGGATGCCGGACAGTTCGGCGAGTCCGGCGGCGAACCTGCGGCCGGCGGGCCCGGCGGCGAGGCCCTCGGTCCAGATCAGCGGCAGCGCGTCGGTGAGTTCGGCCGCGAGGGTCTTGGCCGGGTTGCTGTAGGCGGCGATGGCGGGTCCGCAGCGCTCGGCGATGTGGTCGAGCCGGTCGGCGGCGGCATGCAGGGCGTCGGGCGCGGCGGTGACGAGGCCGACCCGGTCCAGGAGCGCGAGCAGCGGGGTGAGCAGCGCCCAGAAGACTCCGGGGGCGGATCCGGCGAGGGGTTCGCCGTGGTCGTAGGGGGCCGTCGCCATGGGGACGAACAGGCCGTGGGCGCCCTCGACGGCCTCGGCGAGGGGAGTGTGGGCCGGGG
Source organism: Streptomyces sp. MK7 (assembly GCF_032658145.1). Classification (NCBI taxonomy): domain Bacteria; kingdom Bacillati; phylum Actinomycetota; class Actinomycetes; order Kitasatosporales; family Streptomycetaceae; genus Streptomyces; species Streptomyces sp. MK7. The sequence goes on along the minus strand of NZ_JAVACL010000024.1, from coordinate 113,104 downwards.
CGACGGCGACGACCGTGCAGCCTCGGCGGTAGGCCTGGTCGGCGAGCAGGGCCAGGCTGGGTTCGGTGCCGTCCGGGGTGGCGATCAGCAGCAGGTCGACGGAGCCGGTCCAGCCGGGCAGTTCCCAGCGCAGCGCGCCGGAGGCGGAGGCGACGCCGGTGGGGGCCAGCCGGATGACCGGGCTGCCGCCGCCGGCGAGGGTGCCGAGCAGGTCGGCGGCGTGGGTGGCGGCGGCGCCCGGGCCGGCGATCAGCACGGCGCGGGGGCGGCCGTCGGGTTTGAGGTCGCCCACGCCGGCCTCGGCGGCGTGCCGGGCGGCGGTGCGGATCCGGGCACCGGCCTCGGCGGCACCGCGGAGCAGGCCGCGGTGGTCGGCCCGGGCGAGTGCCTCCGGGTCGTCGAGCAGCGATTCGTCGAGCATGGGCGGCAGCCTCCGATCGGGCTCCGAGCGCCGGGGCGCTGGGGCGCCAGGACGTCGAGTCGTCGGACGTCGGGACGTCGAGTCGTCGGGATGGTGGGACGTCAGGACGGTGGGACGCCGGGCCGCCCGGTCGTCGAAGAGTCGGTCACGTCATCGGTCACGCGGGGCGGCTCGCCGGGTCGTCCGTCACTCGGGGCGGCGCGCCTCGTCGACGAGCAGGACGGGGATGCCGTCGCGGACGGGGTAGGCCAGGCCGCAGCCCTGACCGGTGCAGATCAGCTCCGTGTCCTGCTCCTTGAGGGGGGCGTGGCAGGCCGGGCAGGCGAGGATCTCCAGGAGGCCGGCTTCGAGCGGCATGGGTGTTCCCTCCGGGGCGTAGGGGGGCGTGTGCGGTTGTACGGACGTGCCTGGTCAGACTACCGCCGGTGGGGGCGCGGTGACGGAGTCGGCCGGGGCCGTACGGCGGCGGACGGCCCCGGCGGTCGCCTGTCAGCCCCGGATGATCCTCAGGGCTTCGTCGCGGACCTCGGCCATCGTGGCCGCGTCCTTCGCCTCGGCGTTCAGGCGGAGCAACGGTTCGGTGTTCGAGGGACGGACGTTGAACCACCAGTCGGCGGCGGTGACGGTCAGTCCGTCGAGTTCGTCCAGGGTCACGTCCTCGCGGTCGGCGTAGGCGGCCTTGAGCGCGGTGAGGCGGGCCGCCTGGTCGGCGACCGTGGAATTGATCTCGCCGGAGCCGGTGTAGCGGTCGTACTGGGCCACCAGCGCCGACAGGGGGCCGTCCTGGCCACCCAGGGCCGCCAGGACGTGCAGGGCGGCCAGCATGCCCGTGTCGGCGTTCCAGAAGTCCTTGAAGTAGTAGTGCGCGGAGTGCTCGCCGCCGAAGATCGCGCCCGTCCGCGCCATCTCGGCCTTGATGAAGGAGTGGCCCACCCGGGTGCGCACCGGGGTGCCGCCGTTCTCCTCGACCACCTCCGGGACCGACCAGGAGGTGATGAGGTTGTGGATGATCACGCCCCGGCCGCCGTGCCGGGCCAGTTCGCGGGCGGCGACCAGCGCGGTGACGGCGGACGGGGAGACCGGCTCGCCGTGCTCGTCGACCACGAAGCAGCGGTCGGCGTCGCCGTCGAAGGCCAGGCCGAGGTCGGCGCCCTCCTCGCGGACCCGCTTCTGCAGGTCGACGAGGTTCGCCGGGTCCAGCGGGTTCGCCTCGTGGTTGGGGAAGGTGCCGTCGAGTTCGAAGTACATCGGGACGAGGTCGACGGGCAGGCCTGCCAGGACCGTGGGGACGGTGTGGCCGCCCATGCCGTTGCCCGCGTCGACGACGGCCTTCAGGGGGCGGATGGCGGAGACGTCGACGAGGGAGCGCAGATGGGCCGCGTAGTCCTCCAACGTGTCGCGCCGTGTGATCGTTCCCGCCTGGGCGGCCGGTTCGGGGGCGCCCGACTCGCTCCACCGTTCGACCAGTTCGCGGATCTCGGTCAGGCCCGAATCCTGGCCGACGGGCGCCGCGCCCGCGCGGCACATCTTGATGCCGTTGTACTGCGCCGGGTTGTGCGAGGCGGTGAACATGGCGCCCGGCAGGCCGAGCGCGCCCGAGGCGTAGTAGAGCTGGTCCGTCGAGCACAGGCCGATCTCGGTGACGTCGACGCCGAGCCGTGCGGCACCGCGCGCGAAGGCATGGGCCAGGCCGGGCGAGGAAGGCCTCATGTCGTGTCCGGTCACGATGGCGTTCGCGCCGGTCACCCGGGCGAAGGCCGCCCCGAAGAGTTCGGCGAGCGACTCGTCCCACTGGTCCGGGACCACACCGCGCACGTCGTACGCCTTCACGATCTGCGACAGATCAGCAGCCACGGCCAACCCTTCTGGAGTCCAATCGGTCACCACAAACTACCCGTCCCTGGCGGTGGAGCCGACGCGTGAGGGGCGGCGCGGGCGTACTGCTGGATGAGCACGGGCCTGCTGCTGGGGCGGCTCGGAAGCACCGGCGGGACAACTCGGAAGGACGGGCGAGCCGTTGGGCCGGGCCCTCGGCCCGCCTGGTGCCTCCGGCCCGCCTGGTGGGCGCGCCTCGGCTCACGCGGTGGTGAACGGTTTTGTCAGTTGTCCGGTGACCGGAGCACCCTCAGGTGACCGCGGCGCGCGACCTCCATCGGGTCCGCCCCGCGCGCTCCACCGCCACCGGCCTGCGCCGCCCGCTCCTGGGGGCGGGCCGCCTCGCGCACCGCGTTGGCAAGCGCTTCCAGGTCGTCGCCGCTGGGGCGGGCGGGCGCCGAACCGTCGAGCAGTCGTACGACCTCCCAGCCGCGGGGGGCGGTGAGGCGCTCGGAGTGCTCGGCGCACAGGTCGTAGCAGTGGGGTTCGGCGTAGGTGGCGAGCGGGCCGAGGACAGCGGTCGAGTCGGCGTAGACGTACGTCAGCGTCGCTACGGCGGGACGGCCGCAAGCGGTGCGCGAACAGCGACGTACAGGGCTCACGACGTTGGACGGTACCGCACTCTTGAGCGGGCCGCGACGACTCTCCACCAGGTCACCCCACCGTGTCGTACTGTGAAACGCCCCACACGTCCCTTCCGACACGCCTCGCTGACCTGCACAGACGGCCGAGAAAACGATCTCTGGCGACCCTTGTTCCGGTCACGACTGGGTACAAACACCGTCAATCGCCTTGAGATCGACGGTCTCGGAGAGATACGGAATCGAGCCAGGCTTGGCCGGAATCGGTATCAAGTGACCAGTCGTCGTGACCGGTATGACCAGTCGTCGTCATCCGTGTGACCAGTGATCGTGACCCGCGATCGTGACCTGCGATCGCGCGGGCGGCACGGTGTCCGGGATGTGCCCGGCGTGCCGCGCCGGGCCGGGCGTGATCAGGCGGCGGGGACTACGCTTCAGCAGTGATGGACAACCGTGTACCGCCCCGCTCCGCCGGCCCCGGGCCCCGACGACGTGATCGCCACGGCCGGGGCATGCGCGGCCCGATCGCACCGCCCCAGGTGCCGCTCGCCGCGAGCCGTGCCGAGGCGTTCGCGGACCTGGTGCAGGACTCCGTGGATCGTCTGGAGCGGCGCTGGCCGCAGCTGGCCGACATCGATTTCCTCGTGCTGGAGGTGCCGCGACTGGACGGGCCCGCTCAGTCCTGGAGCGACGAGCCGGTGCCGCTCGGGGGCACCATGCCCGCGCGGGACGGCCGCCGGGCGCGGGTGGTCGTCTACCGGCGGCCGGTGGAGATCCGCAGCAAGGGGCGTGACGAGCGGGCCGCCCTGGTGCACGAGATCGTGGTCGAGCAGGTGGCCGAGCTGCTCGGGCTGACACCGGAGACGGTGGATCCCCGGTACGGGGAGGACTGAGGCGGGGTCCGAATCGGGGTCGGTGCTCAGAGGCTTCCGCTCAGGGCTCGCGCCCCTCCGCCCGGGGCTCAGGATCCCTGCAGCACCGACACGTCCTCGTCCGCATGCGGCACCGACACCGTTCCCCGGTCGTCGGGCAGGGTCTGGACCGTGAAGCCGGGGATGCCGTCCTCCGTGGCGGTCAGGGTGCGTGCCCCGTACACCGGGCCGCCGGACAGGCGCTCCACCGTCAGGGCGTAGGTGCCCTTCAGTCCGGACGGGACGGGCGGGGCGATGTCCTGGGTCGTGCCCGCCTTGATCGTGTACGTCTTCGTCACCGCCGTACCGCCCTCGCTGCCTGCCGACGCCGTGACCTTGACCTGGGCGGTGGCGGTGGGGGCCGTCAGGGAGAGCGTCGAGCCCTTCTTGCTGTTGTCGGCGGACGTGGCGCGCGCGGCGACGGGACCGGTCGCGGGGATGAAGGCCGTCTCCTGCTGGTCGCCCTTGCCGCGTGTCACCCGCAGCGCGGCGACCACCGGCACGGACGGGGAGCTCTGGGTCAGCACCAGCGAGCCGGCCTCCCCGCGGGTGAGGTCGCCCAGGTCGACGGCGGTCGTCATCCCGCCCTTGACATGCACGGTGTCGTGGCCCGCGGGCGTGATAAGCCCGGACGGCGAGGCCAGTCTCACCTTCAGGTCGGTGTCGGCGTCAGCGGGGGTGAAGGCGATCAGCCGCACGGAGGTGGCGTCCTTGGGGATGCCGGGCAGGACGAGGCTGTCCGCCGGGTCCGCGGCGGCCGCCAGCCAGTCCCCGCCGAGCTTGTCGTCCAGGGCCTGCACCGCCGCCCCGACGCGGCCGCTGCGCACGCTCACGTGCACGGTGAGGTCCTCCTGCGGCGCGTCGGCGAGCGTGGACAGCAGGACGGGCTCGCTGGAGTGCGGTGCGACCGTGATGCCCTCCCCCACCGCCGACTTCACGGCGCCGTCCTTGCCGTAGAGCTCGATGTCGACGACCGCGGCGGAGTCGTCCGGGTTGGTCAGGTGGACGTAGTCGGAGCGCTCGGCCGTGGTGCTGGCGCCGGGGAACCAGAACTCGGTGTCCGGGGCGGTGCAGTCCACGCCCAGCAGGCCGCGGCCGGTGCCCGCGGCGACCTCGGTGGTCTGCTGCATGGTCCAGCCGGGTGCGAACCTGCCCTCGGCGGTGCCGATCAGCGCGGGCGCGTCCGCACCCGAGGTGTCGCCCGTGACCGGCTTGCCGGGCTCCTTCGGTTCCAGGACCGGCTTGGCGGCCTTCTTCTTGTCGTCCTTCTTGCCGCCGTCCTTGCCCTTGTCGTCGCCGGTCGCGGCCGACTCCTCGTCGGCGGACTGGAGTTGGGCCTTGCCGTCGCCGTCCGTGCCCTGGGTCACGGGGGTGAAGGACGTGTACGAGGTGTCGGCGATGTCGGAGTTGCTCGGGGCCGGGCACACCAGGGTGGTGCGCTCGACGGGCAGCCGGGCGGCCGCCGTGGCGCTGCCGGCGCCCGCCGCGTCCGGGGTGTCCAGCGCGGCGAATCCGGTGACGGCGGCGAGCGCGGTCACGCCGGCGATCAGGGACAGGGTCGTGCGGTTCACTGCTGGCTCCCGTCGGGGCGCTCACTGCCGATGCCGTGCGCGTGGTCCTGCGCGTGGTGCTGTGCCGGGTCGTACGGCTCCTCGTAGCCCTGGTGGTAGGCCGTGGGGTCGTAGGAGGCGGTCGGTGTCTGCCCGCCGTAGGCGTACGGGTCGTACTGGCCGCCTTGGTACGGGTCGGCCTGGCCGCCCTGGTAGGGATCGTCGTAGGCGCCCGCCGGGTACTGCTGGGCGGGGGCGGCCTGGTACGGGTCGTCGCCGTAGGCGCCGTACCCGGTCGCGGCTCCCGCTCCGGGGGCTCCGGCTCCGGCGTAGGCGGTGGTGTCCCAGTCGCCGTAGGACTGCTGGTGCGGTACGGCGGCGGGAGCCTCCTCCGGAGGAGGAGGCAGGGTGGCCGGGCCCGGCGGTTGTTCCTGGGCGGCCTCCTCGGCCTCCGCCTGGGCGCGCAGCCGGCGGGCCCGTCGGCCCTCGCCGCTGACCGCCTCGGCGGGAACGGCCTCCTCCTCGGGCAGGTCGTCGTCGACCTCGCGGCGCCGGCCGGGCAGGGCCAGGACGACGAGGACGACGGCGAGCAGGCCCTGGGCCCACAGCCAGGCGGTGTGGCCGATCGGGTCGTCGAAGGTGACGTCGAGCCTTCCGCCGGAGGCGGGGAGCTGGAAGCCCTGGGCCCAGCCGTCGAGGGTGGTGCGGGTGAGCGGCTTGCCGTCCAGGGTGGCCGTCCAGCCCGGGTCGGCGGCGTCGGCCAGGCGCAGGACGCGGCCCGCGGAACCGGCCGGGATCGTGGTGTGGATCTCGACGGGTCCGGCGGCGACGGGCTGCGCCGCGCCGGTCCCGGTGGCCGCCCCCGAGTCCTGGCCCGAGCCCTGGCCGGAGTCCGAGCCGGAGGCGGTCACGACGGCGGCGCGCGAGACCTCCTGGTCCACGCGCCACAGGGCACTGCCGTCCTGCTGGCTGAGCCGGCTCAGACCCGGGGTGGAGTCCAGGACGCGGCTGATCTCGCGGGGCGCGCCCTTGTGAACGAGGACGTAGCGCACGGCGAAGCCGCCGAGCTGGCCGGCCTGGTCCGCGCCGGAACCAGCCACCAGGTTGGCGACGACCTTGTCGAGCCTGCTGTTGCCGCCGTCCGCCGCGGCCAGTTCGGCGTCGCCCATCCGGACCCCGGAGCCGCGCACGAGCATGTAGCCGACGTGGGCGGCGGAGTCGCTGTCGATGACCAGGGTGCGGGCCTGGTCGCGGGTACTGCTCTCCTCGGCGACGAACGCGGGCACCTGCGCCACGTCGCGCCGCTCCAGCGGGCCGTCGGCGCCGCGGATCATCCAGCCGGCGACGACGAGCAGCGGACCCGCGGCCGAGGCGAAGGCGACGAGTGCGGCGACCGGCTGGCGCCAGCCGAAGCTCTGCTCGGTCACGCGCGCGCGTGCCCCGTCGGCGCCGAGCACGGCGGCGGCCAGCAGGGCGATGCCCTCGACGAGGGTGGCGGGGCCGGCCCAGGCGGAGCCGTTCGACAGGACCGCGAAGACGAGCGCCACCAGGGCGACCGCCCAGGCGGTCCAGATGGCGAACTGGCGCTCCGAACGCAGCAGGGCGGCCAGCGCGGCCAGGACGATGCCGATCAGCATCAGCCCGTGCACCGTGCCCGGGCCGCCCGGGGAGGCGCCGAGCAGGTCGAGGGCGGAGGCGGCCGAGGAGCCGTACTCCAGTCCGGTCTCCTTGAAGAAGCCGAACGGCAGCAGCGACAGCGACCAGGGCGCGAGGACGAGCAGCGGGGTGCCCAACTGGGCCAGGAAACGCAGTGCGTGGGCGACGACGTCGCCGCGGCGCACGGCCAGCACGCCGACGCCGAGGACGAGGGCGAGGGGCCAGACGATGGGTGCGAAGGCGGTGGCGACGGTCAGCAGCAGCGCGTACGCCCAGGTGGCGCGCCAGCTGCCGCGGGCGCCGGAGGCGCGTGCCAGGCCGCTCGCCGCGATGCCCGCGCGGGCGATGAGCGGCAGCAGCACGGCCAGTACGGCGGTGCCGATCCGGCCGCCGGCCAGCGCGCCGGTGGTGGCGGGCAGGACGGCGTAGGCGACGGAGGCCCACGCGCGCAGCAGCCGCGAGGGGACGAGCGGGCGGGAGGCGAAGTACGCGGTGAACCCGGCCAGCGGCACCGAGCCGATCAGCAGGACCGTGACCGCCAGGCCGGTCGAGCCGAACAGCACGGAGGCCAGCATCGCCACCAGCGCCAGGTACGGCGGTGCGGACGGGGTGCCACCGGTGCCGACCGGGTGCCAGGAGTCCAGGTAGCGCGACCACAGCTCCGAGGAGTCGGCCGGGGCGGGCAGCAGGGCGCCGCCCGCGAGCGCGCCTGAGCCGAGCAGGTTCCGGCAGGCGGCGAGGGTGACGAGCAGCAGCACCAGGAAGAGCACCGGGCCGGGTTTGCGGGCGATCCGCTTGAGCCGGGCGAACTGCTCGATCTCCAGGAAGTCCGCGTCGTCGCCGCCGGGTCCGGACTCGATCGCGCCGCCGTGCCGGCCGGCCGAGGAGACCTCGGGGTCGGAGCGGCCGACGAGGTTGCTCGCGACCTGTTCGACAGTGGCGCGGATCGTCGCTCCGGGCGGCGGGAACAGGGCTCTCAGCTCGCCCTTGTCGATCTGCGGCCTGCCGCGCCTGCGCCGGCCGGCGACGATCCGCTCGGGCCGCAGCAGCGTGCCCATCAGGCCGCGGATCTCGTCGACGGCCTGTCCGGGAACCTTGCCGACGAGGTAGGCGAGGGTGCGCAGCAGCGTGCCGAGGACGAGACGCAGCAGCACCCAGGGCAGCACGGCGGTACGGGTGTTGACGAGGAGGGTGTAGACGGCGCCCGCCTTGTCGACCTTGTGCGGGGAGGCGGACGTGCGGCCGATGCAGTCGACGGTGCGGCGCTCGCGGGAGGCGGCCTCGGCGTGCCGTACGACGGCGTCGGGGGCGACGAGGACGCGGTGGCCGGCGGCGTGGGCGCGCCAGCACAGGTCGACGTCGTCGCGCATCAGGGGCAGGCGTCGGTCGAACCCGCCGAGCTGTTCGAAGATGTCACGCCGGATCAGCATTCCGGCGCTGGAGACCGACAGCACGGTCCGGACGTGGTCGTGCTGGCCCTGGTCCTGTTCGCGGCGGTCCAGACCGGTCCAGCGGCGGCCCGAGTTGGCGATGGTGACGCCCACTTCGAGCAGCTGGCGGCGGTCGTACCAGCCGCGCAGCTTGGGGCCGACCACCGCCACGTCCTCGCGGCCGAGTTCGTACTCGTTGTCGACGACGCGCAACAGCTCGGCCAGGGCGTCGGGTTCGGGGGCGCAGTCGTCGTGCAGCAGCCAGAGCCACTGCACCGGTTCGCCGTGGGGGAGTTCGGGCAGGTCGTAGGCGTCGTCGCGCCAGGTGCGCGTGACGGGGTCCCAGCCGCTGGGGCGCTTGAGGTACGGCAGCTCGTCCGGGGTGAGGAGCGGGGCGGTGCGGGTGGCCTCGTCGACGGCCTGGCCGAAGCCGGTGCGCCGGGCGAGGTGCAGCACGCGGTCGGCGCCGAGGGCGTCGGTGAGCACCTGGGCGGAGGTGTCCGCGCTGCCGGTGTCGGCGGCCACGGCGTACTGCACGGGGCGTTCCTGGCCGAGCAGGCCGGCGAGCGCGTCGGGCAGCCAGCGGGCGCCGTCGTGGGAGACGAGGACGGCGGTGACGACGTGCCGCGGGAACTCCGGCGGGCGGTTCGGGTCGGACTGCGTCGCGCGCGCGGGGTCCGACGGCGCTGCGGCGGCGACGTCGTAGTGGGCTGCCGTATGGCTGTGCACGGACATCGAGATACACGGCCCCGGTTCGGTGGACTGCGGTGGACGCCTGTGCACCCTGGGGGCAGCGGGGCGTCTCGGACGAGCGACCACACTACTGGCTGGCCATGACGGCGGCCCGCCGCCTGTGGATAACCCACCTGCGACGGGCCGTTCGTGACGTTTGTGTGGGGGATGTACGCGTACGTCCGTGGTCGGACGGTGACCGGGCGGCGGCCGGACGACGGCCGACGTACCGTCAGACCGCGGCCTTCTTCAGCCGGCGCCGCTCACGCTCGGACAGGCCGCCCCAGATGCCGAAGCGCTCGTCGTTGGCGAGGGCGTACTCGAGGCACTCGGAGCGGACCTCGCAGGCGAGGCAGACCTTCTTGGCCTCGCGGGTGGAGCCGCCCTTCTCCGGGAAGAAGGACTCGGGGTCGGTCTGGGCGCACAGCGCGCGCTCCTGCCAGCCGAGTTCCTCGTCCGCGTCGTCGACCAGCAGTTGCTGCACCAGCTCGGTCATGTGCGCCCCTCGTCTGTCTTTCGCGTCCCCGTGATGTGGCCGTTACCGATCTCGGCTGAACGACACGAGTGAAATTACAAGTGTGCTGCTCCGGGCGAGTCAAGCCGAGATCTGCTATTGGGTCCCTTATTCACTCTGCGGAACCAAGGCCATGCGGAAAGTGTTCAAATCGGCATAAACCTTGACACACAGCCGAGGCCCCGAAGACCCGTCGCCCCGCGCGGAGCCCTCACCGAGCCCCCGGAAGGAAGGACGCCCAGGTCTTCGATCTCGTTCCGACACGCGCACCGCCGCGAACCTGATCACAGTCGGATCACGGGATCGCAACGGGGCTTGCGCGCCCGGCATGTGCGCCATGTGTCCCGCCCTCCCGCTGAGCAAACCTTTCATCTGAGAGATGAACCGGATGAGGTGAAACATGTCCCACATTCCGGGCGTCGAGTTGACAGGGGTGGTGTGAATGGGTCTCCTTGTGGGCATGCTCGCGAACTCGGCACCCACCTCGACCCGCACCGCCGGGTCCCACGGTGCTGCCCGCGCTCGCTGTAGCTGTCGCTGTTCCGGCTGTTGAGCCCCCGCGCGCACGCGCGCGCTCCAGCCGCCGTCCGGGCCCCTTCCCATACGGCTGTACGGCCCGGCGTCCGTTCCCTCCGATCGGCCCCACCGAGGAACCACGACACTCCCATGAACAGCGACAGCGACCTCCAGATCGCCGGCGACATCCTCGAAGTCCCGCACCTGCTCCAGACCCCGCGCGAGCACCCGGCCACCGTGGCCGAGTTCGTCGGCCTGGCCCGTTCCATCGCGGCCGACCGCGCCCAGTGGGAGCACCTCGTCCAGTACGACGCCACCACTCGCTGGTACCACCGGCTGCGCACCGGTCCGGGCTACGAGGTGTGGCTGCTGTCCTGGGTGCCCGGCCAGGGCAGCGGACCGCACGACCACGGCCGCTCCTCCGGTGTGCTCACCGTCCTGGACGGCACCCTGAACGAGCACACCGGACGGGGCACGCGCGCACTGGGCGCGGGCGCGCAGCGCGTGTTCGCGCCGGGGTACGTGCACGAGGTCGTCAACGACACGCTGCGGCCGGCGGTCAGCCTGCACGTCTACTTCCCGGGGCTGACCGAGATGCCCATGCACCCCACCGCGTCGTGCTCGGGGGCCGTGGCCGCGCAGCAGACGGTGGGCGCCGTCGGCGCGTAGGAGTCCGGCGTACAGGGGTCCGGCCGGCACGCAGGGGTCCGGCCGGAGGGCGGGGCGCCGTGCTGTCGCACCGGTACCGCGTCGCCCTGCCGGCACCGCGTCGCCGTACCGGCACCGCGTTGTCGTACCCGCCTGACAGACTTGGCCCCATGCGCATTGTGGTTCTGGCAGGCGGCATCGGTGGTGCCCGGTTCCTGCGCGGTCTGAAGCGGGCCGTGCCGGACGCGGACGTCACGGTCATCGGCAACACCGGCGACGACATCCACCTCTTCGGGCTGAAGGTCTGCCCGGACCTTGACACGGTGATGTACACGCTGGGCGACGGCATCGACGAGGAGCAGGGGTGGGGGCGGTCCGACGAGACCTTCCACCTCAAGGAGGAGCTGGCGGCGTACGGCGTCGGGCCCGAGTGGTTCGGCCTGGGCGACCGGGACTTCGCCACGCACATCGTGCGGACGCAGATGCTGGGCGCGGGCTATCCGCTCAGCGCGGTCACCGAGGCGCTGTGCGACCGCTGGAAGCCGGGCGTGAGACTGATCCCGATGAGCGACGACCGCGTGGAGACGCATGTCGCCGTCGAGATCGACGGCGAACGCAAGGCGGTCCACTTCCAGGAGTACTGGGTGCGGCTGCGCGCGTCCGTGCCCGCCGAGGCCGTCGTGCCGGTGGGCGCGGAGCAGGCCAAGCCCGCGCCCGGCGTGCTGGAGGCGATCGCGGAGGCGGACGTGATCCTCTTCCCGCCGTCCAACCCGGTCGTCTCCGTCGGCACCATCCTGGCCGTGCCCGGCATCAGGGAGGCGATCGCCGACGCCGGGGTGCCGGTGGTCGGCCTGTCCCCCATCGTCGGGGACGCGCCCGTGCGCGGGATGGCCGACAAGGTGCTCGCCGCGGTGGGCGTGGAGTCCACGGCCGCGGCGGTGGCCGAGCACTACGGCTCGGGCCTGCTCGACGGCTGGCTCGTCGACACGGTGGACGCGGCCTCGGTGGAGCGGATCGAGGCGGCCGGGATCCGGTGCCGCGCGGTGCCGCTGATGATGACCGACGCCGACGCCGCCGCGCAGATGGCGCGGGAGGCACTGGCGCTGGCGGAGGAGGTGCGGGGAGCTTGAGCGGACAGGCGCCCGGGTACCGGGTCTGGGCGATCACCGGGATCCCCGAGGTCCAGGAGGGCGACGACCTCGGCAAGCTGATCGCGGCCGCCGAGCCGGGACTGGCCGACGGTGACGTGCTGCTCGTCACCTCCAAGATCGTGTCCAAGGCGGAGGGCCGTGTCGTCACCGCGGCCGATCGGGAGGCCGCCATCGACGCGGAGACCGTGCGGGTCGTGGCCCGCCGCGGACCGCTGCGGATCGTCGAGAACCGGCAGGGCCTGGTCATGGCGGCGGCCGGCGTCGACGCCTCCAACACTCCTTCCGGGACGGTGCTGTTGCTGCCCGAGGACTCCGACGCGTCCGCGCGCGCGATCCGGGACGGGCTGCGCGACGCGCTCGGCGTCGACGTCGGGGTCGTCGTCACCGACACGTTCGGGCGGCCGTGGCGCGCGGGACTCACGGACGTCGCGATCGGCGCGGCCGGCGTACGCGTGCTGGACGACCTGCGGGGTGCCACGGACACGCACGGCAATCCGCTCAGCGCGACGGTCATGGCCACCGCGGACGAACTGGCCTCCGCCGGTGACCTGGTGAAGGGCAAGGCGGCCGGGCTGCCCGTCGCCGTGGTGCGCGGGCTGGCCCATGCGGTGTCCGGGGAGCACGGCGAGGGAGCGAGGGCCATGGTGCGCGAGGCGCGCGACGACATGTTCCGGCTCGGCACCTCCGAGGCGGTACGGCAGGCGGTGACCCAGCGGCGGACGGTACGGGCCTTCACGGACGAACCCGTCGACCCAGATGCGGTACGGCGGGCGGTGGCCGCCGCGGTGACCGCGCCGGCGCCGCACCACACGACGCCGTGGCGGTTCGTGCTGCTGGAGTCCGCCGAGTCCCGGACCCGGCTGCTCGACGCCATGCGGGACGCGTGGATCGCCGACCTGAGACGGGACGGCAAGACGGAGGAGTCGATCGCCAAACGGGTGCGCCGCGGGGACGTGCTGCGGAACGCCCCCTACCTGGTGGTGCCCTGCCTCGTCATGGACGGCTCGCACACCTACGGCGACGCGCGGCGGGACGGGGCCGAGCGCGAGATGTTCGTGGTCGCCGCGGGCGCGGGGGTGCAGAACTTCCTGGTCGCGCTGGCCGGAGAGCGGCTGGGCTCCGCGTGGGTGTCGTCGACGATGTTCTGCCGCGACGTGGTGCGCGAGGTGCTCGGCGTTCCGGAGACCTGGGACCCGATGGGCGCGGTGGCGGTCGGGCATCCGGCGGAGGAGCCGCGACCGCGGCCGGAGCGGGAGGCGGGCGCGTTCATCGAGGTGCGGTGACCCACGCTCCCTTCTTCCGGTCCTCCTTCCGGCGGTTTCCGCCTACGGCCGCTTGGTCTCGTTAGTCTCGTAAGTCTCGTAGGACCACTCCGGCGACCTCTGAGGACTCATTCGTGGCAGGACGTTTCGCTCCGCGGCCCACGCGTACGACCGTGCGCGGTGGGCATGTCGCCGTGCCCTCGGGCGGTGCGGTGCCGGCCGGCGGTGTGCCGCGGCAGGCGGCCGCCCCGGGGCGGGTGCGCACCTGGGTGCCGGACGGGCCACTGGACCTCGGGCTGGTGCTCGGTCCGCTGCGGCGCGGACCGGGCGATCCGACCTTCCGTGCGACGCCCGACGGATCCGTGTGGCGGGCCAGCCGTACGCCACTGGGGCCCGGGACGCTACGGGTCTTCGCGCGCGGCGGGGAGGTGTGCGGCCAGGCATGGGGGCCGGGGGCCGAATGGCTGCTGGAGCAGTTGCCCGAGTTGCTCGGGGCCGCCGACGACCCGTCCTTGTTCGAGCCGAGGCACCGGCTGCTCGCGCTGACCCGGCACCGGCGGCCGGGGCTGCGGCTGACCCGGACCGGGCTGGTGCTGGAGTCGTTGATCCCCTCGGTCCTGGAGCAGAAGGTCACGACGGTCGAGGCGTACGCGGCCTGGCGGACGCTGGTGCGGAAGCACGGGGAGCCGGCGCCCGGCCCGGCGCCGGTACGGCTGTACGTCATGCCGGCGCCGCGCACCTGGGCGCTGATTCCCTCGTGGGACTGGCATCGGGCCGGGGTCGACGACAAGCGGGCGTCCACGGTGCTGCGGGCGGTGCGGGTCGCGGCGCGGCTGGAGGAGGCGGCGGGGATGCCTCCGGCGGCGGCGCGGGAACGGCTGGAGCTGGTGTCCGGGATCGGGCCGTGGACGTCGGCGGAGACCGTGCAGCGCAGTCATGGGGCGGCGGATGCGGTGACGGTGGGCGATCTGCATCTGCCGGGGATCGTGGGGTTCGCGCTGGCGGGAGACCGGTATGCGGACGACGCGGCGATGTTGCGGTTGCTGGAGCCGTATGCGGAGCAGGGGCAGCGGCATCGGGCGGCCCGGCTGATTCTGCTGAGTGGGCGGGTGCCGCCTCGGCGGGGGCCACGGATGCCGCCGGGTGACATCGGGCGCTTTTGAGGTACGGCGGTGTGAGGTGGGGCAGGGCACCCTGCGTTGACTGGTGCCCGGAGTCGGGGCGGGCGTGGGGTGGGGTGCGCTCGCCCGCGCGTGCGGGGTGCCTCCCCCACGCTCGAACGCGCTCGCGCGGGGGCACCCCCACCGCCCACCCGTGCCGCCCCGGGGGCACCTCCCAGGCGTTGAACACTGGGGGAGGCACGACTGCCCGCGGCTACCGAGGCACGCGACCGCCCGCAGTCATGCCGTCGAGGCTGCGTCCTACTGGTCCGAGGAGAATCTCACCGCGCCGGGTGGGATCTGGGCGTCGCACCAGATGCGTACGCCGTCGCGGAGTTCGTTGTCGGGGCCGATGATCGCGCCGTCGCCGATGACCGTGCCGGTGAGGACGGAGCGGGTGCCGATGCGGGCGCGGGCGCCGATGAGGGAGTCGGTGATGACGGCGCCGGGTTCGATGACGGCGCCGGGCAGGATCGTACTGCCGGAGATCCGCGCGCCCTCGGCCACCTGCGCGCCCTCGCCGACCACCGTGCCGTCCGTCAGCTTGGCGTCGGGGGCGACGACGGCCGTAGGCAGGACCAGGCGGTCGCCGCAGCGGCCGGGGACGGCCGGAGAGGGGGCGCGGCCCAGCACCAGGTCCGCCGAGCCGCGGACGAAGGCGGCCGGGGTGCCGAGGTCGAGCCAGTAGGTGGAGTCCACCATGCCCTGGAGGTGGGCGCCGGCGGACAGCAGGTCCGGGAAGGTCTCTCGCTCCACCGACACCGGGCGGCCCTGCGGGATCGTGTCGATGACCGAGCGGCGGAAGACGTACGCCCCCGCGTTGATCTGGTCGGTGACGATCTCCTCCGGGGTCTGCGGCTTCTCCAGGAAGGCCAGCACGCGGCCTGTCTCGTCGGTCGGGACCAGTCCGTAGGCGCGCGGGTCCGACACCTTGGTCAGGTGCAGGGAGACGTCCGCGCCCGTCTCCTCGTGGGTGCGCACCAACGCCGGGATGTCCAAACCGGTCAGGATGTCGCCGTTGAAGATCAGGACCGGCTCGTCCGGGCCGGAGCGCAGCCGCGAGGCGACGTTGCGGATGGCGCCGCCCGTGCCCAGGGGCTCCTCCTCGGTGACGTACTCCAGGTGGAGTCCGAGGGAGGAACCGTCGCCGAAGTACGGTTCGAAGACCTCCGCCAGATAGGACGTGGCGAGCACGATGTGCTCGACGCCCGCCGCTCTCGCCCGCGCCAGCTGGTGGGTCAGGAACGGCACTCCCGCCGCCCGCACCATGGGCTTCGGGGTGTGCACCGTGAGCGGGCGCAGCCGGGTGCCCTTGCCGCCGACCAGGAGGATCGCTTCTGTCACCTGTCGTCTCTGCTTCCTGCCGGGACCGGCCGATCTGTCCTTCGGCCGGCCAGTGTATGCAGACCGTTCCCGGCCGCCTTCGAGGACCGTGCGGTCTGGTCCGGCCTCAGCGGCCCTGGTAGCGCGCCGCGGTCCTACGGGCGGTGCCGAGCTTTCGGTAGAGCTTTGCTCCGGGGCAGTCGGTGGCGAAGCCGTCCCGGTGACCGGAGATCACGTTCAGACGTACGTTCTTTCCTTTTTGGTAGAGGTTGCCACCGGCGGACTTCAGATATGTCTTTCCGCGCGGATTCATCCCGTACAGGCCGAGCTTCCACGCGGCGAGCCGGACCACGGCCTTGACGGCGGCCGAGGAAGGCTTGGACCTGCTGTAGGTGCCGATGACGGCGATGCCCACGCTGCTGCTGTTGAAGCCCGTGGTGTGGGCGCCCCGTACCCGTTTCGCCACACCGCCGGCCCGGCCCTCGTAGATGTGCCGCACTTGTCGACGAGGAAGTTGTAGCCGATGTCGCGCCAGCCCATGCTCAGGACGTGGTAGCGGCATTCAGCGAACTGACGGTGCGTCGGATGATGTGCCGCCGAACCGGTGGCCGCCCGCTGCCCCGCGGCCGCCGGGGCGCGCCGCGCGGGCGCGGCGCCGCGTACGCTAGCGCGGGTGAACGCCACCGAACGCACCCCTGCCGACCTGCTGGGTTCCGCGCTCGCCGCGGATCCCGGGCGCCCCCTGGTGACCTTCTACGACGACGCCACGGGCGAACGTGTCGAATTGTCCGTGGCCACCTTCGCCAATTGGGTGGCCAAGACCGCGAATCTCCTCCAGGGGGACCTCGCCGCCGGGCCGGGCGACCGGGTGACCCTGCTGCTGCCGGCGCACTGGCAGACGGCGGTGTGGCTGCTGGCGTGCGCGTCGGTGGGCGCGGTCGCGGACGTCGGCGGGGATCCGGCGGCGGCCGATGTCGTGGTCAGCGGACCGGACACGCTCGACGTCGCACGGGCCTGCTCCGGCGAGCGGGTCGCGCTGGCTCTGCGGCCGCTGGGCGGGCGGTTCCCGCAGCCGCCGGAGGGGTTCGTCGACTACGCCGTCGAGGTGCCGGGGCAGGGCGACCGGTTCGCGCCGTTCGCGCCCGTGGACCCGGAGGGGCCCGGCCTGATCGTGGCCGGCGCCGAGTACACGGCGGCGGAGGTCGTGGAGCGGGCCCGCGCGGACGCCCCGGGGCTGGATCTGACGGGGCCGGGTTCCCGGCTGCTGTCGGGACTGCCGTACGACACCTGGGAGGGGCTGAGCGCGGGTCTGTACGCCCCGCTCGCCGCCGGAGGATCGGTCGTCCTGTGCCGCCACCTGGACCGGCTGGGCGAGGAGTCCCTGGCCAAGCGCATCGAGACAGAAAGGGTCACGGCGACGGCACGATGACGGCCGCCCGCGTGGCCGCCGGCACGGACCGGCGGACCGCGACCGGGCGGGCGGCCGCCGCAAGACGTGACCGTCTGCCGATCCCGGCAGACGGCGGGGCCCGGACACTGCCGGGGACACGGCCGCCGGCACGGCCGGACATACGACGGCCGGAGACACCCCTGGCCAGGGCAGAGCCCGGCACAGGGCGCCCGCAGGCACGGCCCGGACGACGGCGGCTGCGTACCCCACCAGGCAGACGGCGACTACGGACACCACCGGGCAGGCGGCGACCGTCGGCACGCCTGGACGGCCGACGACCGCCGGCACGGACCGGCAGACGGCGGCCGTGAACGCCGTCGGAGACACGGCCGCAGATACGACCGACCCAAGGACGGCGTCCGGAAGCACGCCCGCGGCGTGATCCGGGAGACGGCGGCCGGAGGCAGCACCGCACGCCCCTTCCCGGACCCCGAGCACAGCGCCGCAAGGCCGCGGCACGGGCGGGACCGCCCATAGCCGCAGGACCACAGGGCCACAGGGCACCACCGCCGCGGCGCCGGCTCGGTTCCCCCGTTCGGCCCATCAGCAGCCGTCCCCCGGACTCCCCCGGGTCATGGTCGTAGGACCGGACGGAGGAGACGGGTGGTTCCAGACGTGAGCCGTGGGGCAGGCGGGAGCCGCCGTGCCGAGAGCCGTGACGGTGAACCAAACGGGCCGGGCGTCGGGCCGGGCCTGGGGGGATCGGCCACCGGGGCCGGGCTCGCGCGCCGGCGGCGTATGCGCTGGCTGCGGGGCACCGCACTCGGCGCGGCCGTCCTGGTCACCGCGGCCGCCGGGATCGGGTGGGCGGTCTACGTCAAGCTCAGCGACAACATCACCCCCGACGAGGCGGCCGCCGCCGAGCTCCGGCGCTACGAGAAGGAACGGCCCACCGCCCTGGTCAAGGGTGCGCAGAACATCCTGCTGATCGGGTCGGACACGCGCGCGGGCGACGGCAACACCCGCTACGGGCGGGACTCGGGGACCGAGCGCTCCGACACCATGATCCTGCTGCACCTGGCCGCGGACCGGCGCAGCGCCACCGCCGTGTCCCTGCCCCGCGACCTGATGGTGGACGTGCCCGGCTGCCGCCGCCCGGACGGCAGCCGCACCGAGCCGACGTTCGCGATGCTCAACTACGCCTACGAGACGGGCGGCCCGGCCTGCACCATCCGCACCGTCGAGAAGCTGACGGACATCCGGATCGACCACCACGTCGTCGTCGACTTCAGCGGCTTCAAGGCGATGGTCGACGCGGTCGACGGCGTCCAGCTGTGCCTGAAGAAGCCGGTGAACGACAAGGACGCCGGACTGCGGCTGCCGGCGGGCCGGGTGACGCTCGACGGCGAGCAGGCGCTCGGCTACGTCCGCGCCCGCAAGTCCCTGGGCGACGGCAGCGACACCGACCGCATGGAGCGCCAGCAGCGGTTCCTCGGCGCCCTCGTGAACAAGGTCCGCGGCGACGACGTCCTGCTGAACCCGGTGAAGCTGTATCCCGTCCTGGACGCGGCCACCTCCTCCCTGACCACCGACCCGGCGCTGGCGAGCCTGCGCGGCCTCTACCAACTCGTGCGCGGGCTGCGTGAGATCCCCACGGAACAGGTGCGGTTCCTGACGGTTCCGAGGGAGTCGTACGTCTACGACGCCGATCGTGACCAACTCGTGGAACCGGAGGCCGAGAAACTGTTCGCCCGGCTGCGGGCGGACCAGCCGGTGGCGGTAGCCAAGGAGGTTTCACGGTATTCCGGAGCAAACGGCGCCAATTCGGCCGCACCGCATTCCCGTTCCTCGACCGGTCGGCCGGATTCCCGGGCCGGCCGGCAGGATTCTCCGGCCGGGGGGCCGGATTCCCTCCTCGGCGGCCGTTCGGCTGCGCAGTCGCACGACTACGTTCAGTACGTTTCCGAGCGCGCGCCGAAGCGCCGAGCGCGCACTGCCGCTTTCGTGGACCCACCGTCACCCACCCCCTCGTTCCCCGGCAACACCGCCGCTGAGGACATCTGCGGGTAAAGCCCCGACCAAAGGCGAACTTTTGTTCAGGGAAATGGGCGGATTGCCCAGTTGTAGGGACGTGGAATTTGTCACCGGCGTCGCTGAATCCCCGACCAGCCGGATAGTGTGAGCGATCCGGTGCCACCGGCCACGAGGTCTCCCTGGGGTCGTGCACTGTGTGAACGAGACCCTGAGCGCCTTTGAGGGGGAAGGCGCCGCGTGGCCCCGACGGAGGATTCGGACAACCGTGGACGCGCAAGGCCGTGGGCGGGCGGACAACATCGACCCCGCAGACCAGTGGGTACTCAATCCGCACACCGGCGAATACGAACTGCGACTGACTCCTTCCGCTCCGCAGTCGTCCGTCCCCAGCCCGCGCAGACCGCCATCGCGCGGTGCGGGCGGGGCCGGCGGCAACGCGGCGGCGGGACGGCGCGCCGGTGCGCCGGGAGGTCAGTCGGCGCCCGGGCAGCAGCAGTCCCGGGAGACGGCTCCCGGCCGCACCGTGCCCGGGCCGCGCCGCCGTCGTGGCGCGCCGCCGCCGCAGGAGCCGCTGCCCGGGCGGCGGGGGCGCCGGCCGGAGAAGAAGAAGTCGAGGACCAAGAAGGTCCTGATGTGGACCGGCGGCACCATGGCGTTCGTCCTGGTGGGCGTCGGCACGGCCGGCTATCTGATCCTCAAGCACCTCGAGGGCAACATCTCCACCACGGACGTGGGCAGTGCGGCCAAGAACGGCTTCAGCAAGGACGAGGCCTTCAACATCCTGATCATCGGCACCGACAAGCGGACAGGCAAGGGCAACGAGGGCTACGGCGACAAGGGCAGCGTGGGCCACGCGGACACGAACATCCTGCTGCACGTCGCCAAGGACCGTACGAACGCGACCGCGTTGAGCATCCCCCGCGACCTGATCGTGAACGTCCCCGACTGCCCGACCAAGCAGCCCGACGGCAGCACGAAGGTCATCCCGGGCACGGACAACGTCCGCTTCAACACGAGCCTCGGCCAGGACGGCCGCGACGCGGGCTGCACGATGCGTACGGTCAAGGAGGTCACCGGCATCGCGCCCGACCACTTCATGATGGCCGACTTCAACGCCGTGAAGACCCTGACGTCCGCCGTGGGCGGGGTCGAGGTGTGCCTCAAGCACGCCGTCGACGACCCGGACTCGCATCTGAAGCTGTCCTCCGGTTCGCACAAGGTCGAAGGCGAGCAGGCGCTGGCGTTCGTCCGCACCCGGCACAGCTTCGGCAACCAGGGCGACCTGGATCGCATCAAGGTGCAGCAGCAGTTCCTCGGCTCGCTGATGCGCAAGATGTCCTCCAGCGACACCCTCACCAACCCGGCCAAGCTCTACGACCTGGCCGACGCCGCCACCAAGGCACTCACCGTCGACCAGGGCATAAAGAAGGTCAACACGCTCAAGGACATCGCCCTGGAATTGAAGAAGGTGCCGCCGAAGAACATCACCTTCCTGACGGTGCCGGTCCTCGACAACCCGGCGGACGGCAAGATCCACAAGACGGTCATCGTCGACCCGAACAAGGCCCCCCAGGTCTTCGACACCATCGGCAGCGACGTCTCCTTCACCGAGGTGAAGAAGAAGCAGCAGCAGGCGAAGGACGCCGAGGCCGACCGGCTCAAGGGCTCCCAGTCGGCCGCCTCCGACGTGCGGGTGCGGATCCTGAACGGAGGTGCCCCCTCCGGTTCCGCGTCGCAGACGCTGACCTGGCTCCAGAACCAGCAGGGCGTCACCAAGTCGGAGAACGCGGGCAACGCGACCGCGGACATCGGCAAGACCACGCTCGAGTACGCGCCCGACCAGGCCGACCAGGCCCGTAAGCTCGCCGCGCTGATGGGGCTGCCCGGTTCCGCGCTGAAGCCGGGCAAGAGCGTGACCAACTCCCAGGGGCTGCCGGCGATGACGCTGACCCTGGGCAAGGACTTCAAGGGCGCGGGAGTGTCCCTCACCGCTCCGACGAAGGCACCGGACGTGGAGGGGAAGTCCACGGCCGACAAGGTCCAGTGCGCGAGTTGAGCGCACAGGGCCACCCTTCGGGCCTGTCGAGCGTCTAACAGGGCGCACGACAGGCCTGTTCGGTGAAGCCAGGGTGGGGAGGATGGGGAGTTGACCCAGAGCGGTCTGCGCGGGGAGGGGCCTGCGGTAAAGGAAGCGGTGCCCCTCGCGTCGCGGGGTGGGAACGCGCCGGGCGGCCACGGCCGTCACGGCGGCAGAGGACATGGCGGACGCGGCGGACGCGGTACCGCGGGCAGACGTCCCAAGCGGCGCGTGCTGCGCTGGTCGGCGACGGTGCTCGCGCTGGTGATACTCGGCACGGCCGGCGCCGGATACCTCTACTACGAACACCTGAACAGCAACATCCGCAAGGGCGAGCGCAGCAGCGGCGACTCCAAGGCGCAGAAGTCGAAGCCGAACGCGGCCGGCCAGACGCCCGTGAACATCCTGCTGATCGGCTCCGACAGCCGTAACTCCGACGCGAACGTCGCGCTCGGCGGCAGCAGGGAGAACCGGGGCAACCCGCCGCTGGGCGATGTGCAGATGCTCATCCACCTGGCCGCGGACCGCAAGAGCGCGGCCGTGGTGAGCATTCCGCGCGACACCCGCGTCGACATCCCCGAGTGCACGGACCCCAAGACCGGCCACGTCTACCCGCCGACCAACGCCATCATCAACGAGTCGCTGGCCCGCGGCGGCGCCGGCTGCACCCTCGCCACCTGGCAGAACCTCACCCATGTCTACATCGACCACTGGATGACCATCGACTTCGCGGGCGTGGTGAAGATGGCGGACGCCATCGGCGGCGTCGACGTCTGCACCAATCAGAACGTGTGGGACCGCCCGCTGCCGGGCGTGCCCGGCGGCTCGGGGCTGAAGCTGGAGGCCGGCACGACCAAGGTCAAGGGCAAGCAGGCCCTGCAGTGGCTGCGCACCCGGCACGCCTGGGGCAGTGACCCGCTGCGGGCCAGGGCCCAGCACATGTACCTGAACTCGATGATCCGCACGCTGAAGAGCCAGAGCGTCTTCACCGACACCGGCCGCCTGATGGACCTGGCCGAGGCGGCCACGAAGTCCCTTCAGGTCTCCGAGGAGATCGGCACCGTCAAGAAGCTGTACGACCTGGCGATGCAGCTCAAGACTGTCCCGACCAACCGCATCACCATGACGACGATGCCCAACGTCGAGGACCCGCAGAACAAGGACCATCTCGTACCGGACGGCGCCAACGCCGAGAAGATGTGGAAGATGATCCGCGACGACGTGTCCTTCGACTCCAACGGCAAGGAGTCCGACGGGAAGAAGGACGGGGCCGGCGACGGCGGCACAGAGGGCGGGGACCAGGAACAGGCCACCGCGGACCCCGCGCACCCGGACGGCCGGATCGGCGTCACGGTGCAGAACGGCACCCGTACGGCCACTCTCGCCCCGGTCTCCCACCGGGCGGCCGACATCAGCCGGGAGCTCGTGCAGAAGGGCTTCACCAGGGCCGCGGCGGACGCGTCGGTGACGCCGTCCGCGGACGAGACGGTCGTCCGCTACCCGAGTGCCGAGCTGAAGGGCGACGCCGAGCGGGTCGCGGCGGCGCTGGGCATCCCGACGTCCTCGGTGGAGAAGTCGACGGACGTCACCGGTGTGACCGTCGTCGTGGGCTCGGACTGGCGCACGGGCACCAGCTACCCGAAGCAGGAGGCGCCGAAGGCCGGGGACATCCCGAAGAACTCCGACGCCATCAACGGCGCCGACACCGGGCAGTGCATGGACGTGTACGCGCCCTACCGCTGGTAGCCGGCATCGCCGCTCCTGACTGCCTGCCCGGCTCACGCGGAGGCGGCGGTCTGCGCGTGGCTGTCCTCCGCTGCCTCCATGGCGGCGCGGACGAGGCCGGACACCGCCCGGAACCGGGAGGTGTCCGGCCAGGCCGCTCCCTCCTGACGGGGACCCAGGTCTCCGACCGGGACCACCCGGGTCACCGTGCTCGAGCCGGCCGGCCGCGCGGTCTCGGTCAACGCGGTCGTCTACCACCTGGCGGCCGGAGCTGACCCGTCTCGGGCAGCTGCGGGGCAAGGTCCCGGCCCCGTGCGGGTGTTGCGGGTACGGATGGCAGGATCGGCGGGCATCGAGGTGATCCGGGCGTCCCGTCGGCAGGTGAGACGTCCTGCCGACGGGAGAGGTGACGTGGCGGCAGATGTGACGGTGGCCCGGCAGGACGGGCGGCCCCATGTGGAGCAGCGGCGGCGCGGGGCCCTGGTCCGCGGGCTGCTGTTCGTGCTGACCGCGCTGGTGGCCGGGGCCGCGGGCGTGGCGGGCACGCTGGTGTACCAGAGGGTGACCGCAGAGGACACGGCGGCGGTCGACGCGCAGGCCGACCGGCTCGCCGAGGATCTGCGGGCGGACCTGAACGCGGGTTTCTACTCGCCGGGGCAGACCTACGGAGGGCAGTTCACCGAGGGAACCCTCGTCGCCCAGGCCGAGGCCCACGGAGGTGTGCTGCTGAGCTCGGGCACGACACCGGGCGGGCCGGGCGGCAGGACGCACACGATGACGGTGATGCTGGGGCTCGTGCCGCCGGAGACGGGAACCGTCGACGCGCACGCCTACCCGGTCCGCTGCTACCGCTACACGTTCGCCGTCGGCACGTACAGCGTCAAAAAGGCCGCCCTGGACTGCCCGGCGGTACGGACCGACGGCCGGCCGGGCAGCCTCGTGGCGCAGATGGGCGCGCTGCTCGCGCGGCAGTCCACCGGCGCGTCCCGGCGGATGGCGACCGCGGGATACCCGCACACCGCGCAGGGCGCCGTGGACTTCCTGAAGGACAAGCGGCTGGTCGCCGCGCAGGACACCGTGAGCGAGGTCTCCGGCGGCCCCGCCGGAGGCGACGTGGACGTGTTCGCGCTGCGCGTCAACGGCACCTGCCACTATCTGCGGATGGACTCCTCGTCCACCGCGTCCCGCCTGGTACCGCTGTGGCTCGCCCCGGCCGACGAGCAGGAGACCTGCGACATGTCCCGGGCCCTGACGGCCTCCGCCCTGTACGGGACGGACCCGGCGAAGGCGGGGTGAGCGGCGGACGCGGACACCGGGCACCGCCTCACCCGGGCGGGCGTAGCGGATTCCGTGCTTCCGTCGGATGGCGGAGGGCGGTCGAGGGGCGTACGACGGAAGGGCGCGGGGCCCGCCCGAGGCCCCGGCTCCCTTCGCCCCCC
This sequence comes from Streptomyces sp. MK7, assembly GCF_032658145.1. Taxonomy (NCBI): domain Bacteria; kingdom Bacillati; phylum Actinomycetota; class Actinomycetes; order Kitasatosporales; family Streptomycetaceae; genus Streptomyces; species Streptomyces sp. MK7. Next base: position 88,709 of record NZ_JAVACL010000024.1, on the reverse strand, counting down.
AGGAGGAGCCATGACTCAGCCCGGAACCATGACCGCCATGAGCAAGCAGATGCAGGACTGCGTCGAGGCGTGCATGGCCTGCCACACCGTCTGCGAGGAGGCCATGAGCTCCTGCATGCAGATGGGCGGCCAGGCGCAGATGCAGATCATGCGCGCGCTCATGGACTGCTCCGAGACCACGCGCATGTGCGCGGACATGATGATGCGCCGCTCGCCGATGGCGGCCGAGATGTGCGCGATGTGCGCCAAGGCCTGTGACATGTGCGCCGAGGCGTGTATGTCGCTGCCCGAGGACAAGATGATGCAGCGCTGCGCGGAGGCGTGTCGCCGCTGCGCGGAGATGTGTCGCGCGATGACAGGCGCCCGGATGTGACCCGGCCGGCGCGACGGCGAGGGCGCCGCGGCCGCGTACCGCGGGGCCCTCGCCCCTGACAGGTCGTCCGGCGGCCGCCCGGTTGTCCGGCGGCCGTCCGGTCAGTCGCCGGAGACGGTCACCGTCTCGTCGTTCTTCAACTCGTCGACCAGGGTCTTGACCTTCGCCTTGTCCCAGACGAGGTTGCCGCCCGTGGAGCCGGATATCGGCATGTTCATGGACTTGCCGTCACCGCCGCTGACGCCCTTCATCGCCCAGAACATGGACGCCAGGTCCCACAGGCTCATGTCCTTGTCGACGACCAGGGAGTCCAGGCCCGCACCCATCGTCGGATAGAACTTGAACGGGTTCAGGACCGTCGACGGGGTGGCCACCTGGTGGGCCAGGGCGGACAGGAACTTCTGCTGGTTCTTGGTGCGCTGGAGGTCGGAGGCGGCGAAGGCGTGCCGGGTGCGGACGAAGGCCAGGGCCTGCTCGCCGTTCAGCTTCTGCTTGCCCGCCTTGAAGTCGGCGCCGGACCACTTGTCCTTGAACGGCTTGTCGATGGTCATCTCGACGCCGCCGACCGCGTCCACGATGTTGGCGAAGCCGGCGAAGCCGATCTCCACGTAGTGGTCGATGTGCAGGCCGGTGTTGTACTCGATGGTGCGGACCAGCAGGGTCGGCCCGTCGAACGCGTACGCCGCGTTCAGCTTGTTCGCGCCCATCGCGGGCCTGATCTTGCCGGACTCCGAGCCGCGGAACTGCGGGATCGTGACGTTGGAGTCGCGCGGCAGGGAGATCAGCGTGTCGCCGTTGTCCCCGACGTGCAGGATCATCATCGAGTCGGTGCGCTTGCCCTCGGCGGAGCCGGTGTGCAGCTTCTTCTTGTCCTCGGCGGACATTCCGGCGCGGCTGTCGGAGCCGACGATCAGGTAGTTCGTGCCCTTGCCGGCCTCCGGCCGGTCGATGACCTTGGACAGGTCGACGTCCCGGTGGAGCTTGGAGTCGGCCCAGAAGTAGGTGGCCACCGAGGTGACCACCAGCGCGGTGACCAGGGTTATCGCGGTCCACTTGATGCGACGGCCCCAGTTCGGCGCGGGACGGGGACCGCGGGTGCGGCCCTCGCCCGGGCCGCCCGGCCCGCCGGGGCCGTCGCCGCCCGGCCGGCCGTAGACCTGTCCGGTGTTGTAGCCGCTGTCGTAGCCGTAACCGTCGTCACTGTCGGTGTAACCGTCCGTGTAGCCGCCGTCGACGTACGACGGCTGCTGCGGCACTCCGTACGGGGGCGCCGCGGGCCGCTGCCCGCCCGGCCTGCCGTAGGCGCCCTGCCCGGGCGGTACCGCCGGGCCGCCGCGCCGTACCTGGCGCATCACGCGCGCGCCCTCCGGCTGCGCTCCGGCGCTGCCGCGTCCGTACCGAGGTCCACGCTCGTCGCCGGACCACCCCTCGGGCCAATCATTCATGGGCCCCAGTGTGCAGGTCCCGCCCGTATGGCGTACAAGGGCCGTCGGAAAATCAGGTCACGGCTGTTGCGAACCCGACACAAATCCCCCCTATGTCGCCTCGGCATAAGGTGGGGGCCATGACAGACCAGGCCTTCGCCGCGGAAACCGGAACCGCGGATGTCCCGGGCAAGCCGACCTCGGCGTCCCGCACCACCCTCAGCCACATCATGACCCACAACGACACCAACCTCCTGGGTACGGTGCACGGTGGTGTGATCATGAAGCTGGTCGACGACGCGGCGGGCGCGGTGGCCGGCCGGCACAGCGGCGGCCCCGCCGTCACCGCCTCCATGGACGAGATGGTGTTCCTGGAACCCGTCCGGGTCGGCGACCTCGTCCATGTGAAGGCCCAGGTCAACTGGACCGGCCGGACCTCCATGGAGGTGGGCGTCCGCGTCCTGGCCGAACGCTGGAACGAGTCCACCCCGCCCACCCAGGTCGGCTCGGCCTACCTGGTCTTCGCCGCCGTGGACGCCGACGGCAAGCCCCGCGTCGTGCCACCGGTCCTGCCCGAGACCGAGCGCGACAAGCGGCGCTACCAGGAGGCCCAGATACGCCGCACCCACCGCCTGGCCCGCCGCCGGGCGATCAAGGAGCTCCGGGAGAAGCGGGTGGCGGAGGGCCACGAGGACTGAGTTCCCGCCGGCCTCACCCGCACCGCACCTCGTCGCCTCTGACCACGCGGGCCGCGCCCTCCACCGGGTCCTCCACGCGCACCTTGCGCACCTGGCGGAAGTCGCCGCCCGCGATCACCCTGAGGGTCGGCCCCTGCCCCGGCACGGCCCGCAGCCCGGCCCCCGGCAGCGCGGCGGCGAGCGACCGCGCCGAGCGGTCCCACCGGGGGTCGTAGAGCACCACGGTCCGCTTCACCCCGCGTTCCTTGGAGTCCACGGGAGCCTTGGTGGTGAGGAACCCGGCCCCGGCCAGCGCGGTGTCCACGCGCCTGCCGAGCCCGACCGTGGTGGTGCCGTTCTCCACCTGGACCCGGACGCTCTGCGGGGCGACCTCCACGGCCACGGCGCGGTCCCGCCGCGGTGACGGCTTGCGCACCGCGAGCGGGCGGTCCTCGCGCAGCGTCCGGAACAGCTGCTCCGCCTTGGCCTTGTCCCACTTCACGGTCGAGCCGAGCCCGCCCATGGGAACGGCCGTCTGCTCGACCGGCACGGTGGTGAACTCGGAGGAGGAGGGGGAGAAGCTCCGCATCGCCCGCCCGAGGTCGAGCAGCTCCTCGGTGCGGAAGCCCCGGTCGGCGCGTACCGAGCTGAGCACGGCCCGGGTCACGTCCCGGAACCTCATCGGGTTCAGCAGCACCCGGGATGAGGTCGCGCGCTCGATCAGCGCGGCCAGGAAGCGCTGCTGGCGCTGCATCCGGCCGAAGTCGCTGGCCCCGTCGACGTGCCGGGAGCGGACGTACTGCAGCGCCTGGCCGCCGGTGAGGGTGTGCGTGCCGGCGGGCAGGTCCAGGCCGGTGTAGGAGTCCTTCAGCGGTTCGGCGGTGCAGATCCGCACGCCGCCGAGGACGTCGACGGTGCGCATGAAGGTGGTGAAGTCCACCTCCAGGTAGTGGTCGATCTTCAGCCGGGTCATGCCCTCGACCACGCGCACGGTCAGGTTCGGTCCGCCCTCGGCATAGGCCGCGTTCAGCTTGACCGGGTGCGGTCCGTGCCGCTTGCCGGTGTTCCGGTCGACATGGGCGGGCAGCTCGGCGTAGGAGTCGCGGGGCAGGCTGACCACGCTGGCCCGTTCCCGGTCCGCCGACAGGTGCACGATCATCATCGTGTCGGTGCAGTGGCAGGGCTGCCCGCCCAGCCGGTACCTGCGCCGCTCCTGGGCGCTGATCTTGTCCCGGCCGTCGGTGCCGACCAGCAGGACGTTCATTCCATGGCCCCTGGGCGGGCGGTTCTTCATGTCCTTGAAGGGGTCGACCCGGACGATGCCGGCGTCCAGGCTGGAGACCACCGCGTGTCCGATCCCGGCCGAGGCGAGCACCACCACCGACAGCGTGGTCACCGCCCGCATGGCCCAGCGCGGTCTGCGGCGCGGCACCGGCGCGTACGGCACGCCGTACGGCCGCTGCGGTGCGGCGGCCTTCCGGGACCCTCGCCGGGACCGCGCGGCGGGCCGGGACTGCGGGGACGACCGGGACGGCGTGGTGGACATGCAGGGACACCTCCGCATATGGCGTGGGTGGGCACCATGAGCACCGTAGGGCCATACGATCTGCGCACCGGGGCAGTGCCCCCTGCGGCGCGCACCGGTGTCCCCCGTACGCGGTAACGTGAGCACCGATGAACGCCAAGCCCGACGTGCGGCTCCCCGCCGTGTCTGTGATCATGCCCGTCCTCAACGAGGAGCGGCATCTGCGCGGGGCCGTCGAAGCGATCCTCGCGCAGGAGTACGACGGCGAGATGGAGGTCGTGATCGCCCTGGGTCCGTCCACGGACCGCACGGACGAGATCGCCGCCGAGCTCGTACGGAACGACCCGCGCGTGCACACGGTCCCGAATCCCACCGGCCGCACCCCCGCCGCGCTGAACGCCGCGATCAAGGCCTCCCGCCATCCGGTCGTGGTCCGCGTCGACGGCCACGGCATGCTCTCGCCGAACTACATCGCCACAGCCGTACGCCTCCTGGAGGAGACCGGCGCGCAGAACGTCGGCGGCATCATGCACGCCGAGGGCGAGAACGCCTGGGAGCACGCGGTCGCGGCCGCGATGACCTCGAAGATCGGCGTGGGCAACGCGGCCTTCCACACCGGCGGCGAGGCGGGCCCGGCCGAGACGGTCTACCTGGGTGTCTTCCGCCGCGCGGCCCTGGAGCAACAGGGCGGCTACAACGAGGAGTTCATCCGCGCCCAGGACTGGGAGCTGAACTTCCGCATCCGTGAGGCGGGCGGCCTGATCTGGTTCTCGCCCGAGCTGCGGGTCTCCTACCGGCCGCGCCCGAACGTGAGGGCGCTCGCCAAGCAGTACAAGGACTACGGCCGCTGGCGGCACGTCGTCGCCCGCTACCACGAGGGCTCCATCAACCTGCGCTATCTCGCCCCGCCGACCGCCGTGTGCGCGATCGCGGCCGGGATCGTGGTGGGCGCGGCCCTGACCCCGTGGGGCTTCGTGGTCCCGGGCGGCTATCTGGCGGCGATCGCCGCCGGTTCGCTCCCGGCCGGCAAGGGTCTGACGCTGGGCGCCCGGCTGCGGATACCCGTGGCCCTGGCCACCATGCACATGTCGTGGGGCTGGGGCTTCCTGACCAGCCCTAAGTCGCTGGCGAGGAGGGTCATCGCCTCGCGCCGGCCGGCGGTCACCTCGCCGAGCTGAGCGGCCGGTCCCGCGAGAAGAGTGACAACAAGACCGAAGGGTGCCCGGCCTGCGGGCACCCTTCGGTCATCGGCTCACCGGCCCGCTTACGGCAGGTTGCGCGCCATGACGATCCGCTGGACCTGGTTGGTGCCCTCGTAGATCTGGGTGATCTTGGCGTCGCGCATCATGCGCTCCACCGGGTAGTCGCGGGTGTAGCCGTAGCCGCCGAGGAGTTGGACGGCGTCGGTGGTGACCTCCATGGCGACGTCCGAGGCGAAGCACTTGGCGGCGGCACCCTGGTAGGTGAGGTCGGCGTCGCCGCGCTCGGAGGCGGCGGCGGCCTGGTAGGTCAGGGCGCGGGCGGCCGAGATCTTCATGGCCATGTCGGCGAGCATGAACTGGATGCCCTGGAAGTCGGCGATCGGCTTGCCGAACTGCTTGCGCTCCTTGACGTAGCCCTTGGCGTAGTCCAGGGCGCCCTGGGCGATACCCAGGGCCTGGGCGGCGATGGTGATGCGAGTGTGGTCCAGGGTCTTCATCGCCGTGGCGAAGCCGGTGCCCTCCTCGCCGATCATGCGGTCGGCGGGGATGCGCACGTTGTCGAGGTAGACCTCGCGGGTCGGGGAGCCCTTGATGCCGAGCTTCTTCTCCGGGGCGCCGAAGGAGACGCCCGGGTCGGACTTCTCGACGACGAAGGCGCTGATGCCCCTGGAGCGCTTCTCCGGGTCGGTGACGGCCATCACCGTGTAGTACTCGGAGACGCCCGCGTTGGTGATCCAGCGCTTGACGCCGTTGAGCACGTAAGTGTCGCCGTCGCGGACCGCCTTGGTCTTCATGCCGGCCGCGTCGGAGCCCGCGTCCGGCTCGGAGAGGCAGTACGAGAACATCCCGTTGCCCTTGGCGAGCGGGGCCATGTACCGCTTCTTCAGGTCCTCGGAGCCGGACAGCAGCACCGGCAGGGAGCCCAGCTTGTTCACCGCGGGGATCAGCGAGGAGGACGCGCAGACGCGGGCCACCTCCTCGATCACGATGACCGTCGCGAGGGCGTCCGCGCCCGCGCCGCCGTACTCCTCGGGGATGTGCACGGCGTGCAGGTCGCCCGCGACCAGTGCCTCCAGGGCCTCCTGCGGGAAGCGGGCCTCCTCGTCCACCGCGGCGGCGTACGGCGCGATCTTCGCCTCGGCCAGCGAGCGGACGGCGTCGCGGAGCATGTCGTGCTCCTCGGACGGGCGGTACAGGTCGAAATCAGCCGATCCGGCCAAGGTCTCTCACGCTCCAAAGCGACCAGTGTGACGCTAACTACCGTTAAGTAACCCGAATTTTAGGTGCCTGCCCACGCAAGTGATACGTGAGCTTGGCGACAGCAGGGACATTGCCCGGCGATGGGCTTGCGCATACCCCCGATATGCTCGGGCAGCGCATCACCCTCGTCCCTCCTGGAGCATCCATGAGCCTCAAGATCACCGTGATCGGCACCGGCTATCTCGGCGCGACGCACGCCGCGGCCATGGCCGAGCTGGGGTTCGAGGTGCTGGGACTGGACGTCGTTCCCGAGAAGATCGAGATGCTGCAGCGGGGCGAGGTCCCGATGTACGAGCCCGGTCTGGAGGAGCTGCTGCGCAAGCACGTGGCCGGTATCGAGGGCTCCAGCGGGCGGCTGCGCTTCACCCAGGACTGGGCGGAGGCGGGTGCCTTCGGCGACGTCCACTTCGTCTGTGTGAACACCCCGCAGAAGCACGGCGAGTACGCCTGCGACATGTCCTACGTCGACTCCGCGGTCGCCTCGCTCGCCCCGCATCTGACCGGGCCCGCGCTGGTCGTCGGCAAGTCGACGGTGCCGGTCGGGTCCGCGGAGCGGCTGGCCCGGACGATCGCCGAGCTGGCGCCCGCGGGCGAGGACGCAGAGCTGGCGTGGAACCCGGAGTTCCTGCGCGAGGGCTTCGCCGTCCAGGACACGCTGCACCCGGACCGGATCGTGGTCGGGGTGCGCAGCGAGCGGGCGGAGAAGCTGCTGCGCGAGGTGTACGCCACGCCGATCGGCGAGGGCTCGCCCTTCGTCGTCACCGACTTCCCCACCGCCGAGCTGGTGAAGACCTCCGCGAACTCCTTCCTCGCCACGAAGATCTCCTTCATCAACGCGATGGCGGAGGTGTGCGAGGCCGCCGGCGGCGACGTCGCCAAGCTGGCGGAGGCGATCGGGTACGACGACCGGATCGGGAAGAAGTTCCTGCGCGCGGGGATCGGGTTCGGCGGCGGCTGCCTGCCCAAGGACATCCGCGCCTTCATGGCGCGCGCCGGCGAGCTGGGTGCCGACCAGGCGCTGACCTTCCTGCGCGAGATCGACTCGATCAACATGCGCCAGCGCGGGCAGATGGTGGAGCTGGCCCGGCAGGCGCTGGGCGGCGGGCCGTTCCTCGGCAAGCGGGTCGCGGTGCTCGGCGCCACCTTCAAGCCCGACTCGGACGACGTACGCGACTCGCCCGCCCTCAACGTGGCCGGGCAGATCCATCTCCAGGGCGGCCAGGTGACCGTCTACGACCCCAAGGGAATGGAGAACGCCCGGCGCGTCTTCCCCACGCTGGGGTACGCCGAGTCCGCGCTGGGAGCGGTCCGGGGCGCCGACGTGGTCCTGCACCTGACCGAGTGGCGCGAGTTCCGCGAGCTGGACCCGGCCGAGCTGGGCGAGGTCGCGGCGTCCCGGCTGGTCCTGGACGGCCGCAACGCGCTGGACCCGGAGCTGTGGCGGCGGGCCGGATGGACGTACCGGGCCATGGGGCGCCCGACGGCATAGGCCGTACACGCCGGCAGGCGGCCTGACGGGTGTGAGCCGCAGGGCTTCGAGCGCCCCGCGGGCCGACGACCGGCACAACGCGCGACGCCGGTTCGGCCGAGGCTCAGTCGGCCGAACCGGCGTCTTCCCGCATTCTGCACCATCCGTGTCCGCGCCCTCTGCACCACCGGGCCGACGGTCAGGGCGGTCATGGCTCCCTGGCGCGGTACCGGCGCATCTTCGCGCGTGCCCCGCACACCCGCATCGAGCACCAGCGCCCGCGGCCGGCCGGGCTGCGGTCGTAGTACGCCCAGTGGCAGGTGACCGCCTCGCAGGCCTTCAGCCGGGTCCAGGTGCCGGCGACCAGGGCCTCGGCCACGGCGGCCGCCACACGGGAGGTCAGGGGGAGGGCGTCGGCGGGGGCGAGGCGCGCCGAGCCGTCCCGTGCGTCGACCGCGACCAGCAGCGGGGCGCGCGCCAGCAGCTCGCCCAGGGGCGTCACCTCGCGGTGCGGCGGATGGCCGGCGTGGGCGAGCAGCGCGGCCCGCAGCGACTCGCGCAGCTCGCGCGCGCCCGCCAGTTCCGCCTCGGTGATCCCGAAGCGCGCCCGGCCGTCCGGCGAGGCGAGGGCGTCGCCGCCCGTCTCCAGGTCCAGCGTGTTCACCAGGGACTCGACCAGCGCCAGGCCCCCGGGCGCGGGCGACCTCTCACTCATGGCAGCGACGCTACCTCGCAAACCGATTGCACGGTTACCCGCCATGGGGGAGCATGCGGTAACGGTTACCGGTTACCGGCTCCTACAGGTAACCAACCGACCGGGTGTCAACCAACATCCCTCGGGAGGAAGTCATGGCTCTGGCCAAGCTGGGTGTCGTCGTCCTGGACTGTCCCGACCCGCGCGCGCTCGCCGGTTTCTACGCCGAGGTGCTCGGCGGAACGGTGGAGGGCGAGGGCGACTGGGTGGACCTGCAGGTGCCGGGCGGGCCGTCGCTGGCGTTCCAGGCGGCGCCCGGGCACGTCCCGCCGAAGTGGCCGGGGTCCGACCACTCGCAGCAGTTTCACCTGGACCTGGTGGTGGACGACTTGGACGCGGCGGAGAAGGGCGTCCTCGCGCTCGGCGCGGAGCCGCTGGACGCGACGGACCACACCCGCACCTTCCGGGTCTACGCCGACCCCGCCGGACACCCGTTCTGCCTCTGCGCCTGCTGAGAGGCGCTCGTCAGTCGCTGTAGTGGCAGCGGGCCTTGAGGATCTTCACTTCCTTGTCGTCCGCCCGGTACACGAGCCGGTGCTCGTCGCCGATCCGGCGGGACCAGTAGCCGGACAGGTCGCCCTTCAGCGGTTCCGGCTTGCCGATACCGCTGAAGGGGTCCCGTTGGATCTCGCCGATCAGGCGGGTGATCCGGCGGGCCATTCTGCGGTCGGAACCGAGCCGGAAGAGGAAGTCCTCCCAGCCGTCGGGGTCGAAGTGGACGCTCCTCACTCGTCCCCCGTCAGCGCCTGCAGCTCTTCCATGGTCTTGCTGACGCCGACCGAACCGGCCCTGTCGCGGGCGACCGCTTCCATGAGCCGCCGGGCGTTCGCCGGGGACCGCAGGAGATACACGGTCTCCTGCCATGACTCATAGTCGTCGGCGGACATGAGGACGGCGTCACCGCCCTTGGAGCTGATGTGCACCGGCGTGTGGTCGTCGTTGACCCGCTTGATGAGAGGGAACAGGTCCCGGCGGGCCTCACCGGCACTTATGGTCATCTGACGCCACCTCTCGCACACAGCACTGGTACCGGACCTCAGCCGTCCAGTTCCTCGATCGTCGCGTTGGACGGGCCCCGTGTGGCGCGCAGGTCGCGGGAGACGTCCTCGGCGGCGCCCAGCACGCGGACCGCGTTCTGCCAGGTCAGCTTGGCCAGGTCGGACCTGGACCAGCCGCGGTCCAGCAGTTCGGCGAGCAGGTTGGGGTAGCCGGAGACGTCGTTCAGGCCGTCGGGGGTGAACGCGGTGCCGTCGTAGTCGCCGCCGATGCCCAGGTGGTCGATGCCGGCGACGTCGCGCATGTGGTCGAGGTGGTCGGCGACCGTGCCCACCGTGGCGACGGGACGGGGGGTGTGCTCCTCGAAGGCCCGGTGGATCTTCATGGCCTCCTCCGAGGTGTCGAGGTGGTGGAAGCCGTGCGCCCGCATGTTCTCGTCGGCCGCGGCCGTCCAGTCGACGGCGGCCTGGAGGACGAACTTCGGTACGAACGTCACCATGGCCATGCCGCCGTTGGCGGGCAGGCGTTCGAGGACGTCGTCGGGGATGTTGCGGGGATGGTCGCACACGGCCCGGGAGGAGGAGTGGGAGAAGATCACCGGGGCGTCCGAGGTGTCCAGGGCGTCCCGCATGGTCGTCGCGGCCACGTGGGAGAGGTCCACCAGCATGCCCAGGCGGTTCATCTCCCGGACCACCTCGCGGCCGAACGCCGACAGTCCGCCCACGCCCGGCTCGTCCGTCGCCGAGTCCGCCCACGCCACGTTGTCGTTGTGGGTGAGCGTCATGTAGCGCACGCCGAGCGCGTGCAGACCGCGCAGGGTGCCGAGCGAGTTCGCGATGGAGTGGCCGCCCTCCGCGCCCATCAGCGAGGCGATACGGCCGTCCGCGCGCGCCGCCTCCATGTCCGCGGCGGTCAGCGCGGGGGCCAGGTCCGCGGGGTAGCGGGCGAGCAGCTGCCGTACGCAGTCGATCTGCTCCAGGGTCGCCGGGACCGGGTCGGGCAGGTCCGAGCGGACGTACACCGACCAGTACTGCGCGCCGACGCCGCCCGCGCGCAGCCGTGGGATGTCGGTGTGCAGGTGGGCGTTCTGGGCGGCGGCGATGTCGCGGGCACCGAGGTCGTAGCGGACCTGCTCGCGCAGCGCCCAGGGCAGGTCGTTGTGACCGTCGACGACCGGGAAGTCGCGCAGCAGTTCCCGGGCTTCCTCGAGGGAGGCCATCGGCGTCACTTCCCCGTGCCGAAGCCGAAGCCGCCGGCGCCCTCGACCTTGGCGCGCAGCCGCTTGCCCTTCTCGGTGGCCTGGTCGTTGAGGTCCTGCTGGAACTCCCGCATCCGGCCGAGGAGCTCCTCGTCGTGGGCGGCGAGGATCCGGGCGGCGAGCAGGCCCGCGTTGCGGGCGCCGCCGACCGAGACCGTCGCGACCGGCACGCCGGCCGGCATCTGCACGATCGACAGCAGCGAGTCCATGCCGTCCAGGTACTTCAGCGGGACGGGCACGCCGATCACCGGCAGCGGGGTGACGGAGGCGAGCATGCCGGGCAGGTGGGCGGCGCCGCCCGCGCCCGCGATGATCACCTTCAGTCCTCGCTCCGCCGCGTGCTCGCCATAGGTGATCATCTCCCGGGGCATGCGGTGCGCGGAGACGACGTCGACCTCGTAGGAGATCTCGAACTCGTCGAGCGCCTTGGCGGCGGCCTCCATGACGGGCCAGTCGGAGTCCGACCCCATGACGATGCCCACCAGAGGACAGGGGCCCGCGTCAGCGCTCGTTGAGGGGTGGTGGTCGGGCGACGGATGGGCAGGGCTCATTCGGTGATCGTGCCTCTCAGGTAGCCGGCTGCGTGACGGGCGCGCTCCAGCACGTCGTCCAGGTCGTCGCCGTAGGTGTTGACGTGTCCGACCTTGCGGCCGGGCTTCACGTCCTTGCCGTACATGTGGATCTTGAGCTGGGGATCGCGGGCCATGCAGTGCAGGTACGCGGAGTACATGTCGGGGTAGTCGCCGCCGAGGACGTTGACCATGACCGTCCACGCGGCGCGCGGGCGCGGGTCGCCCAGCGGCAGGTCGAGGACGGCGCGGACGTGGTTGGCGAACTGGGACGTGATCGCGCCGTCCTGGGTCCAGTGGCCCGAGTTGTGCGGGCGCATCGCCAGCTCGTTGACGAGGATGCGGCCGTCGCGGGTCTGGAACAGCTCGACGGCGAGGTGGCCGACGACGCCGAGTTCCTTGGCGATCCGCAGGGCCATCTCCTCGGCCTGGAGCGCGAGGGTCTCGTCCAGGCCGGGGGCCGGGGCGATGACCGTGTCGCAGACGCCGTTCACCTGCCGGGACTCGACCACCGGGTAGGCGACGGCCTGGCCGTGCGGGGAGCGGACGACGTTGGCGGCGAGCTCGCGGACGTAGTCGACCTTCTCCTCGGCGAGGACCGGGACGCCCGCCCGGAACGGGTCGGCGGCCTCCTCGGCGGACTCCACGACCCACACGCCCTTGCCGTCGTAGCCGCCGCGGACGGTCTTCAGGACGACCGGGAAGCCGTCCCCCTCGGCCGCGAAGCGGACGACGTCGTGCGGGTCGGTCACGATGCGGTGCCGTGGGCAGGGCACTCCGATCGCGTCGAGTCTGGCGCGCATCACCCCCTTGTCCTGGGCATGCACCAGCGCGTCGGGGCCGGGGCGCACGGGTATGCCGTCCGCCTCCAGGGCCCTGAGGTGCTCGGTGGGCACGTGCTCGTGATCGAAGGTGATCACGTCGCATCCGCGCGCGAACTCGCGCAGCGTGTCCAGGTCGCGATAGTCGCCGACGACGACTTCGTTCACGACCTGCGCCGCGGAGTCCTGAGGAGTGTCACTGAGGAGCTTGAACCTGATGCCCAGCGGGATGCCCGCCTCGTGTGTCATACGAGCGAGCTGGCCACCGCCGACCATGCCGACTACCGGGAACGTCACGCCCCCAGGGTATCGGCCGCGCCACCATGGCCCGATCACCCACCACGAGCCCACCCGCCCCGGGCCGTGAGCCCACGGTCTCGGGCCCCGCCCTCCCCCTGCCGCGAGCCCACTCGCCGTTCATCGGTACTACCCGTCGTTCCGGGCCGTGAGCCGGCCGCCTCCCGCCATCAGTCCACCCGACTCCCCGCCATGAGTCCCCCGGCTCCCGCCGCAAGCCACCCGTCTCCGCCACCACGCCCACCGCCCCGGGCCGCCCGCCCGGCTCCCGCCGCCAGTCGCCCCCGGGCGCCTCACGCCGTCAGTTCCCCGCCTCCCGCCGCGCGTCCGCCCGTCGCTCGTCCGTACCGCCCGCCGTTCCGGGTGTTCTTCGGTGTTCTCTTACCGACCGTTTCGCGCACTCTTTCCTGGCTCTTGCGGGTCTCTTCCCTTCCCGTTCCCCGGCGCATGACCCGTCCCCAGGCGCGGCCACCGGCCGCTGGTTAGCATGGCGTGGTTGACGCAATCGACCCGGACGGGGGCCTGCACGACCATGGGACGTGGTTCCTCGGGGCACCGATCGGCGCCCCCGACGCCCCGGGACGCGCTGCTGGGGCGTGTCGGCCGGCTCTGGCGGGAGGTCGCCAAGTTCGGTGCGGTGGGCGGAGCGGGGCTCCTTGTCAACCTGCTGGTGTTCAACCTGGTACGGCATGTCACCGATCTTCAGGTGGTGCGAGCGAGCGTCATCGCGACCGTCGTCTCGATCATCTTCAACTACGTGGGCTTCCGGTACTTCACCTACCGGGACCGCGACAAGAGCGGCCGCACCAAGGAACTGACCCTGTTCCTGCTGTTCAGCGTGGTCGGACTGGTGATCGAGAACGGTGTGCTGTACCTGGCGACCTACGGGTTCGGCTGGGACAGCCCGTTGCAGAGCAACGTCTTCAAGTTCCTCGGCATCGGCATCGCGACCCTGTTCCGCTTCTGGTCCTACCGCAGCTGGGTCTTCCGCGCCCTGCCCGCCCGGGAGGCCGTGGCCGACGCGGAGTCGTTCCTCCACGTGGAGGCACAGGCGAAGAGGCCACGCCCGACCAGAGTCTCCCGCTGACCGGCCAACCCCTCCGGCACGCTCCCGGGCGCGCGCTGCCGCGCTGCCGGCTTACCGCACCGTCGGCTCGGCGTCCGCCGGTTTCTTCAGCGGGGGCGTGCGGGACAGGAACAGTCCGAAGATCGGCGGCTTGGCCTGAAGGAGTTCCAGGCGGCCTCCGTCGGCCTCGGCCAGGTCGCGGGCGACGGCCAGCCCGATGCCGGTGGAGTTGCGGCCGCTGATCGTGCGCTCGAAGATCCGCGCGCCCAGGTCGGCGGGGACGCCCGGACCCTCGTCGGTGACCTCCACGACCGCCTGGTTGCCGGTCACGCGGGTGCGCAGCGCCACCGTGCCGCCGCCGTGCATGAGGGAGTTCTCGATCAGCGCGGCCAGCACCTGGGCGACCGCGCCCGGTGTGCCCACCGCCTGCAGGTGCCGCTTGCCGGAGCTGACGATCGCGCGGCCGGCGCTGCGGTAGGCGGGCCGCCACTCGGCGATCTGCTGCTGGATGACCTGGTCGAGGTCGAAGGAGACCGCGGAGCCGATGCGCGGGTCGCGGGAGTTGGTCAGCAGGCGCTCCACCACGTCCGTCAGCCGCTCCACCTGGGTGAGCGCGACGTTCGCCTCCTCCTTCACCGTGTCCAGCTCATCGGTGAGGGTGATCTCCTCCAGGCGCATCGACAGCGCGGTCAGCGGCGTACGCAGCTGGTGGGAGGCGTCGGCGGCCAGGCGCCGCTCGGCGGTCAGCATCCGGGCGATCCGCTCGGCGGAGGAGTCCAGCACATCGGCCACCCGGTCCAGTTCCGGGACGCCGTAGCGCTTGTGCCGGGGACGCGGGTCGCCCGAGCCGAGGCGTTCGGCGGTCTCGGCGAGGTCGGTCAGCGGGGAGGCGAGCCGGTTGGCCTGGCGAATCGCGAGCAGCACCGCCGCCACCACCGCCAGCAGCGCCACCAGGCCGATGATCAGCAGCGTACGGCCGACCTCGCGGGTGACGGAGGAGCGGGACTCCTCCATCCGGACGGTCTCGCCCTGCTCGCCCTTGGCGGTGGAGTGGATCACGTCGCCGTCCGGCTTGGTGCCGACCTCGATGGCCGGCCGGCCGGGAATGCCGATCACCGCGTACTGGCCGGGGGCCACCTGGTCGTGCAGGATCCGCGCGTCGACCGTCTCGTCGCCGAGCAGCCGGCCGTCGACGATGCTGGCCAGCCGGAGCGCCTCGGAGTCGACCCGCTCCTGGGCGCTGTTGCTGATCGTGCGGGTCTCCACGAGCACCAGGGAGACACCGAAGACGGCGATCACCACGAGCACCACGGCGAGCGTGGACTGGATCAGTCGACGGCGCATGACCTCTTACCCGTACTTACCCGTAAGCATCCGTGAGCAGCCCTGGGGCGGCCGCTCAACTCTTCTCGAAGCGGAAGCCCACGCCGCGCACGGTCGCGATGTACCGGGGGTTCGCCGCGTCGTCGCCGAGCTTCTTGCGCAGCCACGAGATGTGCATGTCGAGGGTCTTGGTCGACGACCACCAGGTGGTGTCCCAGACCTCCCGCATCAGCTGGTCGCGGGTGACGACCCGGCCCGCGTCCCGCACGAGCACCCTCAGCAGGTCGAACTCCTTGGCGGTGAGCTGGAGCTCCTCGTCGCCCATCCAGGCGCGGTGGGACTCGACGTCGATGCGCACGCCGTGCGTGGCCGGCGGCTGCTGGGGCTCGGCGGCACCGCGCCGGAGCAGGGCCCGGACCCGGGCGAGCAGTTCGGCGAGGCGGAAGGGCTTGGTGACGTAGTCGTCGGCACCCGCGTCCAGGCCGACGACCGTGTCGACCTCGTCGGCGCGCGCCGTGAGGATCAGGATGGGCACGGTGTGACCGTCGGCGCGCAGCCGGCGGGCGACCTCCAGGCCGTCCATACCGGGCAGACCGAGGTCCAGCACGACCAGGTCGACGCCGCCCTGCATTCCGGCGTCGAGCGCGGTGGGTCCGTCCTCACGCACCTCGACCTCGTAACCTTCCCGGCGCAGTGCGCGGGCCAGCGGCTCCGAGATGGACGCGTCGTCCTCGGCGAGCAGTACACGGGTCATGGGGTGATGGTAGTCCGACGGTGCCGTCCGCTGGGTTGGTGCTGCGGTGTGATCGACATCGTGCGCTCTTACCTTCCGCCCCTAGGGTCACGGAGCCCCCGGAGTACGGGTGCGGACCCGCGTGTCCCCCGGTCCGGACCATTGAGCCGGGGATGCGATCCTGGAATACGCCCCTTGGTTACACCTTCGAAAGAGTGGGCACGGTTCCCCTTGGACCTGTGATCCGCGTCTCAAGTCCTTCCATACCGGGCGGTGTCCTGCCGTATGGTGACCTGAACGCCTGTAGCACGCAGCGGACCTTTGGCACTCATTCAACGCTGAGGGTCCCTTTTGCGTGCGGGCCGGCTCCGACCGGTCCTGAAAGGAATGACCTAGGGCCGGGCCTCATCGCGCGTCATGACGCGTCGTGAGGCGTGGATCCCGGTGGCCGCCGTCCGCCGCTCCGTGACCCGGGGCGGACTCCCCCTGGGCGTGGGGTGGACGACCGGTCCTGCCGGTGCCGGCCGCCCCCCACCGGGCGCGCAACGGCTCGCCGCCGCGCGTCCCGACCAGCAAGGAACGACCATGGCGTCCAGCCTGACGAAGGACTCGGTCCGCCCGGGCACCCCCGGTTCCGAGAAGACCTTCTTCGGCCACCCCCGCGGCCTGGCCACCCTCTTCATGACCGAGATGTGGGAGCGCTTCTCCTACTACGGCATGAGGGCTCTGCTCCCGCTGTACCTGGTGGCTCCGGGCGGCCTGCACCTGAGTGCGGCCACCGCGACCGCGATCTACTCGGTCTACCTGTCCCTCGTGTACCTGCTCGCCCTGCCGGGCGGCTGGTTCGCCGACCGGGTGCTCGGCCCCCGCAAGACCGTCGCCGTCGCCGGCGCGGTCATCATGCTGGGCCACCTGACGCTGGCCCTGCCGTGGGCCGGCAGCTTCTTCGCCGGTCTCGGCCTCGTCGCCGTCGGCTCGGGCCTGCTGAAGGCCAACATCTCCACGATGGTCGGCCACCTGTACAAGGGCACCGACGACCCGCGCCGGGACGGCGGCTTCACGATCTTCTACATCGGCATCAACCTGGGTGCCTTCGCCGCGCCGCTGGTCATCGGTACGGTCGGTGAGAACGTCAACTGGCACATCGGCTTCGCGCTCGCCGCGCTCGGCATGGCGCTGGGTCTGGCCCAGTTCCTGCTCGGCTCCCGTCACCTGGACACGCGCTCCGACGTCGTACCGACGCCGCTGTCCGCGCAGGAGAAGTCGGCCGTGCTGCGCAAGTCGGCCCTGTGGGCGGCCGTCGCGGTCGTCTTCTACGCGATCGTCGGCTTCTCCGGCGTCTACACCCTGAACTGGCTGCTGGTCCCGATCACCGTCGCCGGTCTGCTCATCCCGATCCTGGTCATCGCCCGGATCAAGCGGGACAAGGAGCTGGACCGCTCCGAGCAGTCGAAGATGACCGCGTACATCTGGTTCTTCGTCGCCGCGGCCGTGTTCTGGATGATCTACGACCAGGGCGGTTCCACGGTGTCGCTGTTCGCCGAGGGGTCGGCCAACAACAGCGTCTTCGGCTGGGGCTTCCCGGTCTCCTGGTACCAGTCGGTCAACCCGGTCATGATCATGGCGTTCGCGCCGGTGTTCGCCTGGATGTGGGTCGCGCTCGCCCGGCGCGGCAAGGAGCCGAGCACCGCGGTGAAGTTCGCGATGGGTCTGCTGCTCATCGGCGCGTCCTTCTTCCTGTTCCTCGCCCCGCTGGCCATCGCCGACGGCGGTCACAAGGCGGCCGCGCTGTGGCTGGTGGCGATCTACTTCGTCCAGACCGTCGGTGAGCTGACGCTCTCCCCGGTCGGCCTGTCGGTCACCACGAAGATGGCGCCCGTGAAGTACGCCTCCCAGATGATGGGTGTCTGGTTCCTGGCCGTCACCGCCGGTGACGCCACGACCGGTCTGCTCTCCATCGCGGGTGTCGACCTGAACAAGACGGGCATCGTGACCATGGAGGCGGCCCTCGCCGCCGTGGCCGGTGTGGCGGTGTGGATGTACCGCAAGAAGGTCAAGGAGCTCATGGGCGACGTGCGCTGACGTTCGTCGGCGCACGTACGTCTCCGGCTCGTCGGTTCGCCGGTCGTCCGTCGCACTGGAGGGCCCTCGCATCCCGTACGGATGCGAGGGCCCTTCCGGCGTTTGCGGGTGTTGGCGGGAGCCGCCCCGCGGCGGGCTCCTGTGGCAGGCGTGCCTACGCGGGAGCTCCCAGCTCCGCCCAGACCCTCTTGCCGGCGACGCCGGGAACGCGTACGACGCCCCAGTCGAGGCACAGGCGCTGCACGATGAACATGCCGTGACCGCCGGGGCGGCCGGCGCGGTGCGGGGTGCGCGGGGCCGGCTGGCCGGTGCCGCGGTCGGAGACCTCGATGTGGATCACCTTGTTGTCGCAGGCGATCTCCATGTGGTCCGGGCCCTCGGCGTGCAGACAGGCGTTGGTGACCAGTTCGGAGACGACGAGGAGCACGTCCTCGGCGGCGGCCCGCTGGTCGGCGCTCGCGGCGGGCAGCCAGCCCCACGCGTACAGCGCCTGGCGGGCGAAGTCGCGGGCGAGCGGCACGACGCCGCTCTCGCCGTCGAAGCTCAGCCTGCGGACCTGACGACCCCCCGACGGGACCGCGGGCACGGTCGTCGCGCCCCTCGCGGACATCCCGTCCGCCGGCGCGCCCCCCTCGGCCGCCCCGGAAGCGCCGCTGGGCTCCGGGCCGTGGTCGCCCGGCGAGTAAGGCCGGGTGGTGCTCATCAGCGCTTCACCTCACCGATTCACCAGTTCACGTTTCACACGTCACTACACAAAGTCACTGCACACATACATGTCGGTACGCCACCTGCCGATGCTCCAGGATGACTCCTGCCCGACCGATCCCATGGGACACCCCCGTTTTCCGGCGCGTGGGGCGTACCCCCCGGCGTATCCCTCGGCGCGCCTCCCGGCGCGGGCCGGTGGGCCCGTCGGCCCGTCGGTCGGCCGGCTGAAGGTTTCCGCAGAACAGCACACGAAACCGACGCGCCGGCGGCCGACGGGCGGCCCGCGACCGGATCAGCCGGTCTCGTCGGCCAGAGCATCCTCGAGCGTGTCGTGCACGCTGAAGACGGCGTCGGCTCCTGTGATTTCGAACACACGCGCCACCACCGGCAGCATCCCGGCGAGGTGCACACCTCCCCCGGCCGCCTCCGCCTTCAGTCGCGCCCCCAGCAGCACGTTCAGCCCGGTGGAGTCACAGAACTCCAGGCGCGAACAGTCCACCACCAGGCGCGAGCGCCCCTTGTCGAGGCACTCCTCGAGCGGCTCGCGCAGCAGGTCGGCCGTGTGATGGTCCAGCTCACCAGCCGGTGTCACGACAGCGCTGGAGCCCTCTTGCCGCACCTCCACCAGAAGCCGGCCCGACTGTGCGCTGCCGACCGTCCCGCGGTCCATGCCGTCTCTCTCTCCCGGTGTCTCGGCTGCTGACTGACGCCCTCGAACACTACGCCTTCCCTCACCCCTTCGACACCCGAACAACCACACAGAAACGGACATATAGCCACATAAGGCACTTGCGGTGGCCGTGGTGAAGCGGGTAGGGCTAGTAGAGACACGCACCCGACACGGCCGGCTTTGGAGGCGCCGCACACCGCAGTGCACGAACTGGCTTCGGCAGCCATATGCCGAGAACGATGGAGGACATCATGTCACCCCGGCTCGACGCCTCGCATACCCAGACGGCGACGTCGACACCCCGTTCGGTCCATCTTGATCCCATCGAGTTTCAGGACGACGTACGCGCCGAGCGGGCCGAGGCGGCCGCCGCGCTGGCCGGACTTCCGGACATCCCCCCGTACGACGAAGTGGCCCCGGACGACGCCCGGGCGCTGTCCAAGACCCTCTTCGAGCGGCTGGAGTCCCTCGAGGAAGGCACCCACGAGTACTCGTACGTCCGCAACACCCTCGTCGAGCTCAACCTCGCGCTGGTCAAGTTCGCCGCCTCCCGCTTCCGCTCCCGCAGCGAGCCGATGGAGGACATCATCCAGGTCGGCACGATCGGCCTGATCAAGGCGATCGACCGCTTCGAGCTCTCCCGGGGCGTCGAGTTCCCGACCTTCGCGATGCCCACCATCATCGGCGAGATCAAGCGCTTCTTCCGCGACACCTCGTGGTCCGTGCGCGTGCCGCGCCGGCTCCAGGAACTGCGGCTGGACCTGGCCAAGGCCGGGGACGAACTGGCCCAGCGCCTGGACCGCGCCCCGACGGTGACGGAACTGGCCGAGCACCTCGGCCTGTCCCGGGACGAGGTGGTCGAGGGCATGGCGGCGTCCAACGCGTACACCGCCTCGTCGCTGGACGCCCAGCCCGAGGAGGACGACTCCGAGGGTGCGCTCGCGGACCGCATCGGCTACGAGGACCACGGGCTCGAAGGCATCGAATACGTCGAGTCGTTGAAGCCGCTGATCGCCGAACTGCCCTGCCGGGACCGGAAGATCCTGTCCCTGCGGTTCGTGGCGGGCATGACCCAGTCGGAGATCGGCGACGAGCTCGGCATCTCGCAGATGCACGTCTCACGGCTGCTGTCGCGCACGCTGGTGCGGCTGCGCAAGGGGCTGACCGTCGAGGAGTGACCGGCCTGACATGAGGTTCTCCGCCCGGTGCCGCGAACGGCGCCGGGCGGAACCCGTCGGGCACCGCACCGACGACTCCCGGTTACCCGCGGAAACCTCTTTCCCCGCCCCGCCTCCCCCACTAGGGTCGCCCTCCGAACCGGCCGGTACGTCAGGACTCCGGAATGCCGGCCGGGGCTGCGAGGAGGCAGACGATGGCTCGGGCCGACGGTACCGGCAACGACGTCGAGACCGGGGACGCGGGTGGCCCGTACACGGGTGCGTCCGGCGGGGCCGCCGGAGGGGCGACGGGCCAGCGCGCAAGGACGCCGGGCGAAGCAGCGGGCCCGTACGCGGACTTGCCCGGCGGGGTCACGGCCTCGGGTGCGGGCGGGGACGGCGAGTTCGGGGAGGTCGACGGCGGCTGCGCGGCGGCGGCCGATGCCCGGCTGGTCGGGTTGTTGCGTGCTGAGACGCCGACGGTCTATCCGGCGCTTCGGGAGTTGCGGGGCCGTCATCACTCTGCCGTGCTTGCCTACGCCCGCCGGTGCACGACCAGTGATGCGGCGGCGCGGCAACTGGCCGCGCAGGCGTTCACCCATGCCGCGCGCGAGAGTGCTCGCGGTGTGGACCGGGGCGTCCCGGTGCGGCTGCAACTCCTGCTGCTGACCGCCCGTCTGGCCGCCGCCTGGTCGCGCGACGAGCGCGCGGGCGGCCTGGACGCGGGGCTGCTGCTGATCCTGAGCACGGCCGGCGCCGACGGCCCCGAACCGCCGCTGCTCGCGGCCTTCCAGTCGCTGCCACTGCGGGCCCAGGGACTGCTCTGGTACGGGACCGTGGAGCAGGAGAACGACGAACGGACGGCCAGGTTCCTCGGCCTCACCCGCGAGGATGTGCGCTACGGCACCCCGCAGGCACTCCAGTCCATGGCCCGGGCCTGTCTGAGAAGACGCCTCGCCGCCTCCGACGACCCGCACTGCGGCGACTTCCGGCGGCTGATCGAGGAGTCCGTACGGCCGGAGAACCCCCGTTCCAGCGCGGATCTGCACACCCATATGGCGCACTGCGCGCACTGCACGGCCGCGTTCGAGGAGCAGTCCGCGCTGCGCGACGACCCGCGCACCGCGCTCGCCGAGGGCCTGCTGCCCTGGGGCGGCACGGCCTACGTCACGCGCCGGCCCACCGAACCGGGCCCGGAGGCCGGGGCGCCCACGCACGCGGGCACGCGGACCACCGCCTGGCCGCCGTCCCGCCGCTACGTCCTGGCCTCGGCGGCGCTCGGCGTCGCCCTCACCCCGCTGCTGCTCTTCGTCCTCTTCTCGGGAGACGCGGAGCCGCACCGGCGGTCGGCGGGCGCGGTGACCACTCCCTCAATGCCCGCCCAGGTCACGGTGACGGCGACGGTGTCGACCGGCCCCGCGACGCCCTCTCCGCCACCGACCTCACGGCCGCCGTCGCCCACACCGTCCCCACGCCCCACACGGACCGCCCACGCCGATCCCCCGCCGCCGAAGCCGACGCCCAGGCCGTCCCCCGCCTATCCGCCGGGCGCGGTGTTCGCCCAGGTGGTGAACGACGCCTCGGGACGCTGTCTGGACGTGGCCGGCGACTTCGACAACGGCACGGACGTCGTCACCGCTCCCTGCGGCTCCGCGGACACCCAGCGCTGGCGGGTGGACTCCGAGCGCGGTGTCGTGCAGTCGGCGGCGGACCCCGACTTCTGCCTGGACAGCCGGGGATCCGTGGACAAGGGCGTCGGCATCTGGTCGTGCGACTCGGTCGACGGCAGAAACGGCCGGAACCTGACGTTCACCGTCGACCCGGACGGCGTCATCCGCCCGGCCATCGCCATCGAGACGGCCCTCACCGACAACGGTCGCGGCTACCTGTCCCTGGAACCGCTGAGCGGTGGGGCGGAGCAGCGCTGGCGGGCGGGTCAGCGGTGAGCGACCTCGCGCACGCCGCGCCGCCAGACCTCGCTCACCAGCGGTACGCCCGGCCGGTAGGCCAGGTGGACGTGGCTGGGAGCGTCCAGGAGCATCAGGTCGGCGCGGGCGCCGGGCGTCAGGCGGCCGATGTCCGTGCGGCGCAGGGCCGCGGCCCCGCCCGCGGTGGCCGACCAGACCGCCTCGTCCGGGGTCATGCCCATGTCCCGTACGGCGAGGGCGATGCAGAACGGCAGTGAGGACGTGAAGGACGAGCCCGGGTTGCAGTCGGTGGACAGGGCGACCGTGGCACCGGCGTCGAGGAGGCGGCGGGCGTCGGGCCACTCCGCGCGGGTGGAGAACTCGGCGCCCGGGAGCAGGGTGGCGACGGTACGGCTGTTCGCGAGGGCGTCGACGTCCGCGTCCGTGAGGTGGGTGCAGTGGTCGGCGCTGGCCGCGTCCAGCTCGACGGCGAGCCGCACGCCGGGGCCGTAGGAGAGCTGGTTGGCGTGGACGCGCGGGTGCAGGCCCCTGGCCTTGCCCGCGGTGAGGATCGCGCGGGCCTGGTCGCCGTCGAAGGCGCCCTTCTCGCAGAAGACGTCGATCCAGCGGGCGTGCGGGGCACAGGCGTCGAGCATCTCGCCGGTGACCAGGCCCACGTACGCCGCCGGGTCCTCGGCGTAGTCGGGGGAGACGATGTGGGCGCCGAGGTAGGTGACCTCGTCGGTGTGCGCGGCGGCGATGCGCAGGGCTCGGGCCTCGTCGGCGACGGTCAGGCCGTAACCGGACTTCGTCTCGAACGTGGTGGTGCCCTGGCGCAGTGCCTCGGCGAGGTAACGGGTGAGGTTGGCCTCCAGTTCCGCGTCCGAGGCGGCCCGGGTGGCGGCGACCGTGGTGCGGATGCCGCCCGCGCCGTAGGCCCGGCCGGACATGCGGGCGTTGAACTCCTCGGTGCGGTCACCGGCGAAGACCAGGTGGGAGTGGGAGTCCACGAAGCCCGGGAGCACCGCCCGGCCGCCCGCGTCGACCCGATTGTCAGTGGCGGGTGCTTTGCTTGATTCACCGGTCCACGCGACGCGGTCGCCGTCGATGACGACGGCCGCGTCCCGGATCAGGCCCAGCGGGGAGCCGTCATTGAGGGAGGGGTCGTTGGTGACCAGCGTGGCGATGTTGCTGATGACTGTGCTGCTCATGGTGTCCTCAGGGATGACGGGGAGATTCAGCCGCGCAGCGCTCGGACGGCGCCTGCCAGCGCCGACGCCACATCGGGTACGAGGGCGTGGACACCGTCGCGCACGACATGACGGCCGCCCACGACCGTGTGGCGCACGTCCGCCGCGGAAGCGGCGAATACGGCTGTCTCGGCGGCGAGTCGCGGCTGCGGGCCCGCTGTCCTGACCGTGTCGAGGGCGATCGTCGTGAAGTCGGCGAGCGCCCCCGTCCGCAGGTTGCCGGCCTCCTCCCAGCCCAGGGCGGCATGACCGGCCTCGGACGCGGCGTGCAGCAGGGCCGCGGCGGTCCAGTGCCCGCGGGTGCGGGTGCGCAGTCGCTCGTTCAGCTCCATCGCGCGGGCCTCTTCGAGCAGGTCGATGACGGCATGGCTGTCGGAGCCGAGGGAGAGGGGGGAGCCGGCGCGCTGGAGGGCGACGGCGGGGCCGATGCCGTCGGCCAGGTCCCGTTCGGTGGTCGGGCACATGCAGGTGCCGGTGCGGGACCCGCCGAGCAGGGCGATGTCCTCCTCGGTGAGGTGGGTGTTGTGCACGCCGGTCGTGCGCGGGCCGAGGACGCCGTGGTCGGCCAGCAGCCGGGTGGGGGTGCATCCGTGGGCCTGGAGGCAGGCGTCGTTCTCGGCGGTCTGCTCCGACAGGTGCACATGGAGCGGGGCCCGCCGCTCCTCGGCCCACCGCGCCACGGTCGCCAGCTCGGGCGCGGGTACGGCGCGCACCGAGTGGACGGCGGCACCGATCCGCGCGTGATCCCGTTCCTTGAGAAGTGAACAGCGTTCGGCCCAGGCCTCGGCCGTCCCGTCCGAGAAGCGGAGCTGGTGCCGCTCGGGCGACTGCCCGAAGCCGGCGGAGAGATAGCAGGCGTCCAGGAGGGTGATGCGGATGCCGGCTTCGGCGGCGGCCTCGATCAGTGCCTCGCCCATCGCGTTCGGGTCGGCGTACGGGGAGCCGCCCGGGGCGTGGTGGACGTAGTGGAACTCACCGACGGCCGTGATCCCGGCGAGTGCCATCTCGGCGTACACCGCGCGGGCCAGGGCGTGGTAGGTCTCCGGGGTGAGCCGCTCGGCGGTGGCGTACATGACCTCGCGCCAGGTCCAGAAGGTTCCGGAACCGACCTGGACGGTGCCGCGCAGGGCGCGGTGGAAGGCGTGGCTGTGGGCGTTGGCCAGCCCGGGGATCGTCAGCCCGCGCAGGGGTTCGGCTTCCGGGGGCGGGATGGGCACGCCGGTGCGGACGGCCGCGATGCGACCGTCCCGCACGTCGAGCGCCACGCCCGGCTCGGCGTGGGTGCCGAGCCAGGCGTGCTCCAGCCAGTACGTCCGCGTCCGCTGGGTGGGCATCACGTGCAGGCCAGTCCTTCCAGTACGTCGGCGAGTGCGCGCACCCCCGCCAGGCAGTCGTCCTCGGCCGCGAACTCGGCCGGGGAGTGCGAGACACCGGTGGGGTTACGCACGAACAGCATGGCGGTCGGGACGCTCCCGGAGAGGATTCCGGCGTCGTGTCCCGCACCGGTGCCGAGCACGGGCACCTTCAGATCCGTCCGGCTGCCCAGGATGCGGGCGAGTTCGTCGCGCAGGGCGTGGTCGAACTCGACGACGGGGGTGAAGGACTCGCGGACCACGTCGAGGTCCACCCCGTGCGCGGCGGCGTACGCGCGGGCCGCCTCCTCCACACCGCTGACCACCTCGTCCAGGGTCTGCTGGTCGGCGGCGCGGGAGTCGAGCCAGCCGCGCACCAGGGACGGGATCGCGTTGACACCGTTCGGCTCCACGGCGATCTTGCCGAAGGTGGCGACGGCACCGGCGAGCTCGGCCTCGCGCCGGGCGGCCAGCACGGTCTCGGCGTACGACAGCATCGGGTCGCGCCGGTCGGCCAGCCGGGTGGTGCCGGCGTGGTTGGCCTCGCCGCGGAAGTCGAACCGCCACCGTCCGTGCGGCCAGATGGCGCCGGCCACCCCGATGGCGTCCCCGGTGAGGTCGAGGGCGCGGCCCTGTTCGACGTGCAGCTCGACGAAGGCCCCGATGCGCGCGAGCCGCTCCGGGTCCGGTCCGATGGCGTCCGGGTCGTACCCGGCGGCCTCCATGGCCCGGGGCAGCGTGATCCCGTCGGCGTCGGTCAGCCGGTGCGCCTGCTCCACGGTGAGCTGACCGGCGGTCAGCCGCGACCCGACGCAGGCCAGCCCGAACCGGGCGCCTTCCTCGTCCCCGAAGTTGACGACGGCGAACGGCTTGCCGAACCGCGCTCCCCTCCCGCGCAGTTCGTCGAGCGCGGCGAAGGCGGACACCACGCCGAGCGGCCCGTCGAAGGCCCCGCCGTCGGGCACGGAGTCGAGGTGCGACCCGGCCACGACGGCGTCCTCACCGTCCGGATCCCCGAGCCAGGCCCACTGGTTCCCGTTCCGGTCGACCTCGTACGCCAGTCCTCGCCCCTCGGCCTGCTCCCGGAACCAGGCCCGGCACTCGCCGTCGGCCCCGGTCCAGGCGTAGCGCCGGTAACCGCCGGAGGCGGAGCTGCGGCCGATCGGCAGCAGCTCCGCCCACATGCTGTGGAAGGTCACGCGTCGTCACCTTCGCGCATCGGCACCCGCACGCCACGCTCGCCGGCCACCGACTCCGCGATGTCGTACCCGGCGTCCACGTGCCGGATGACGCCCATCCCGGGGTCGTTGGTGAGCACCCGCCGGATCTTCTCGCCGGCGAGCTTCGTCCCGTCGGCGACGGTCACCTGCCCGGCGTGGATGGACCGCCCCATGCCGACGCCGCCGCCGTGGTGGATGGAGACCCACGACGCGCCCGACGCCACGTTCACCATGGCGTTCAGCAGCGGCCAGTCGGCGATCGCGTCGGAGCCGTCGAGCATGGCCTCGGTCTCGCGGTACGGGGAGGCGACGGAGCCGCAGTCGAGGTGGTCGCGGCCGATCACGATCGGCGCCTGGAGCTCACCGCTCGCGACCATGTCGTTGAACCGCTCGCCCGCCTTGTCCCGCTCGCCGTAGCCGAGCCAGCAGATGCGCGCGGGCAGGCCCTGGAAGTGGACGCGCTCGCCGGCCATCTTCATCCAGCGGGCCAGGGACTCGTTCTCGGGGAACAGCTCCAGGATCGCCTTGTCCGTCTTGGCGATGTCGGAGGCCTCGCCCGACAGCGCGGCCCAGCGGAACGGGCCCTTGCCCTCGCAGAACAGCGGCCGGATGTAGGCGGGGACGAAGCCGGGGAAGGCGAACGCCCGCTCGTACCCGGCCAGCTGCGCCTCGCCGCGGATGGAGTTGCCGTAGTCGAAGACCTCGGCGCCGGCGTCCTGGAAGCCGACCATCGCCTCGACATGGCGGGCCATCGACTCGCGGGCCCGGGTGGTGAAGCCGGCCGGGTCCTTGGCGGCCTCGTCGGCCATGTCCTCGAAGGCGATGCCGAGCGGCAGGTAGGACAGCGGATCGTGGGCGGAGGTCTGGTCGGTGACGATGTCGATGGGCGCGCCCATGGCGAGCAGCTGCGGGACCAGCTCGGCGGCGTTGCCGAGGAGGCCGATGGACAGCGGCTTGCGCTGGTCGCGCGCCTCGACGGCCAGCTGGAGGGCGTGGTCGAGGGAGTCGGCCCTGACGTCCAGGTAGCGGTGCTCGATGCGGCGCTCGATGGCGCGGGGGTCGCAGTCGATGCAGATCGCCACGCCGTCGTTCATGGTGACCGCGAGCGGCTGGGCGCCGCCCATGCCGCCGAGACCGGCGGTGAGCGTGATCGTCCCGGCGAGCGTGCCGCCGAACTTCTTCGCGGCGACGGCGGCGAAGGTCTCGTAGGTGCCCTGGAGGATGCCCTGGGTGCCGATGTAGATCCAGGAGCCGGCGGTCATCTGGCCGTACATGGTCAGGCCGAGGGCCTCCAGGCGGCGGAACTCCTCCCAGTTGGCCCAGTCGCCGACGAGGTTGGAGTTGGCGAGGAGGACGCGCGGCGCCCACTCGTGGGTCTGCATGACGCCGACGGGGCGGCCGGACTGGACGAGCATCGTCTCGTCGGCCTTGAGGGTCCTCAGGGTGCGGACCATGGCGTCGAAGGAGCGCCAGTCGCGGGCCGCCTTGCCGGTGCCGCCGTAGACGACGAGCTTGTCGGGGTGCTCGGCGACCTCGGGGTCGAGGTTGTTCTGGAGCATCCGCAGGGCGGCCTCCTGCTGCCATCCCAGGGCGCTCAGTTCCGTACCGCGCGGCGCTCGCACTCCACCAGGGGGCGGCCCGTAGGGCCCCGTTCGAGGGTGGTGGTGGGAGGCGGGCGGGCGGGGTCCTGACATGGTCTGCCTCCTGGCGGTTGCTCCCGATGGATTATTACTACGTCTATTCACATCCTGACTTGCTGAATAGAACTAGTCAATACGTCGGTGTGCCGACATCGGCGCGCCCCGGATGTTTGGCTGGACACATGGTGTGGACGACTGCCGGCAGCAGGAGAACGGGGGACGAGGACATGGGCGGCTACGGCGACGAGGACCGGACGGGCCGTACGGACGGCGAGCGGGCCGTCCGGCGGGACGAGGCGGTGCGGGCCGCGGTGGAGCAGGGGCTGCTCGGGCCCGGGTCCCCGCTCGTGGGACTGCTGGACGTCCAGGGCATCCGGGAGGCGGCGGCGAAGCTCACGGCGGCGTTCGCCGCGGTCGCGGCGCCGGGGACACCGGTGCTGCACGCCTTCGCGGTGAAGGCGACCCCGCTGGTGCCGGTGCTGCGCCTGCTGTGCGAGGAGGGCATCGGCGCCGAGGTGGCGAGCCCGGGAGAGCTGGCGCTGGCCCGGGCGGCCGGGGTGCCGGCCGCCCGCACCGTCCTGGACTCGCCCGCCAAGACCTCAGCCGAGCTGCGCGAGGCGCTGGCCCTGGGCATCGCCGTGAACGCCGACAGCCCGCAGGAGCTGGACCGCATCGACGCCCTCGTACGGTCCTCCGCGCCCCGCTCCCCGCTCGGGATCCGGGTGAACCCGCAGGTCGGCGGGGGTTCCATCGGGGCGCTGTCGACGGCGACGGCGACCTCGAAGTTCGGAGTGGCGCTGCTCGACGAGGGAGCGCGCGAGTGGGTCGTACAGGCGTACCTGGACCGGCCGTGGCTGACCCGGCTGCACGCCCACACCGGCTCGCAGGGCATCCCGCTGTCCCTGATGGTGCGGGGCGTGGCGGAGACGTACGCGCTGGCCGAGGAGATCAACGAGCGGGCGGGGCGGCGGCAGATCGACACCCTCGACATCGGCGGCGGACTGCCGGTGAACTTCGGTTCGGAGGCGACGACACCGACGTACGCGCAGTACGCGCGGCTGCTGGGCGAGGTGGTGCCGGGGCTGTTCGACGGGCGGTACGGGCTGGTGACCGAGTTCGGGCGGTCGCTGCTGGCCAAGCAGGGCACGGTGGTGGCACGGGTGGAGTACACCAAGAGCGCCGGCGGGCGGCCGGTCGCCGTGACGCACGCGGGCGTGCAGGTCGCCACCCGGACGGTGTACGCACCGGGGTCGTGGCCGCTGCGGCTGGCCGCGTACGACACCAAGGGACGGCCCAAGGCGGGCCCGGAGGTGGTCCAGGACGTGGCCGGACCGGCGTGCTTCGCGGGTGACCTGCTCGCCGAGGCCCGCGCGCTCCCCCCGCTGGAACCGGGCGACCACGTGGCCGCGCTGGACACCGGCGCGTACTACTTCGCGCACCACTACGCCTACAACTCCCTGCCCCGCCCCGGCGTCTACGGCTACGCGCCCGACGGCGCCAGCGGTGTCGCCTTCGCGACCGTGCGCGCGCCGCAGGGGGTCGAGGAGATCGTGGCCGAGGCCGGAGGGGCGCACGCATCGGCGCTCACCACCCTGCGCGCACCCGGGCGCTCTTGAGGCACGCCAGAAGCAACCGGTGCAACAAGGCGGAAACCGGGGTCAGTTGACCTACATTAGCCCCTCGGTCGCATGTTCCTCTGGAAAATGCCGTAACCCCGACCAGCTTCGCACACCCTGCGTAGCGTCGTCCTCACTCGGCCGACACACCAGGTGGGAGGGGAGCGACGGTGCCCGGAATCGACGAGTGCCTACTGGAGGCCATGCGGCTGCCCGGCGCGCGGGGCGCCGCGCTGGTCGACTGGACGAGCGGGCTGGCCCTGGGCACCGTCGGGGAGGCACCGGGCGGCGACCACGAGACCGCGGCGGCCGAGGCCGCCGAGCTGGCCCGGCTGGCCGCGGAGCACGGGGCGTTCGCCGCCGAAGACCCCGACGGCGAGCGCCCTCCGGTCGAGGACCTGATCGTCAGCAACCGGGACAGCTACCACCTGCTGCGGTTCGTGGAGACGACCTTCGACAGCAGTGTGTTCCTGCACCTGTGGCTGACCCGTGCGGAGGGCAACCTCGCGCTGGCCCGGATACGCCTGGGCGAGATGGCCGAGCGGCTGGTGCTGGGATGACCGTGGTCGACACCACTCCCCCGCCCCGGCTGCCGGTGCGCGACCGGGCGGCCGCCGCCGAGCGGGCCTGGGGCGGCCTGTCGCCGATGCTGACCCGGCTCGCCGCCGAGCGGGCCAGCGGCGTCCTCGTCCGCGAGCGCGGCACGCTCTATCTCAACGAGGGCCGCGTGGTGCACGCCGAAAGCCCGCTGGCCCCGGACCTGGAAACCCTCCTCACCGCGCACGGCACGCTCACGGCCGAGGCCTGGCGGGACGCCGTCTCCCGGGCCGACGAGCGCAGCGGCGCCGCACACCTGCTGTTGGCCGGTGGCCGGCTGACCGAGGGCGCGCTGCAACTGTGCCATCTGGGCGCCCTCTACGACGCCGCCTACTTCGCGCTCGCCCCGAGCAGCACCCCGGGCCGTTTCCGCTACGGCGTCACCCACCGGCTCGGCCCCGTCCTGCCGGTCCCGGTCGCCGCCCTGGAGCGCGAGACCCTGCGCCGCCGCGATCTGCTGCGCCGCATCTGGCCCGACCCACGGGCGGACAGCGCCCCACTGGCGCGGACGCGCACCACCGCGGCGCCGAAGCTCACCGCCCGCCAGCGGGCCCTGCTGCAACGGATCGACGGCACCCGCACGGCCGCCGAACTGGCCCGGGAGCTGGGCCGGCAGGCGTTCCACACCCTGGCGGACGTACGGCGCCTGGCGTCCGCCGGCCTCGTGGCTCCGCGCCCGCCGGAGGCCGCCACCGGGCCGGCGGCGCCGGACGACGGACCGCCACCGACCGACGAGCGACCGGCGGTGTCGGGCACCGGACGGGCAGCGGCGGGCACCGGACCGGCGGTGTCGGGCGCCGGGCCGCCGCCTGGCGTCACCGAGCGGATCGCGTGCACCACCGACCCCCACATCACGCTGCTGAAGAGGCTCAGGGATGCGCTGGAGGCCCTTTGAAAGGAGACACCGGATGGCGGCCGAGCCCGAGATCCTGGACGAGCTGCGCCGGCTGAGAGCCCGCGTCCCCCAGCTCACCGGCGCCCTCGCCGCGAGCACCGACGGCCTCGTCCTGGCCCACGACACCCCGGGCGTGGAACCGGAGGGCGTGGCGGCGCTGACCGCGACCGCGCTCGGCGTCGCCGTACGCATGGCGGACGTGACCGGCCGGGGCGAGCTGCGCGAACTGCTGATGCGCGGCGTCCACGGCTATGTCGCCACCTATGCGGCGGGCCGCACCGCCGTCCTGACGCTGCTCGCCCAGGACCGCGTCAACGTCGGCCGCCTCCACCTGGAGGGCCGCAGGGCCGGAGCCCGCATCGGGGAACTGGTCGACGCCGAGGCGGCGGCCCGGGGCCTCGGACGGGTGACGCCCGCGAGGGCCACGAAGCCGGCCCCGGCCGCCGGCAGTACCGCCCCACGGACCAGAACCACGCGTGTGCCACGCGCCACCGGCGCCAACACGCCTACCACCACCGAAAGTTAGCGAACAAGGAGACCGGCCATGGCCAACACCGAGACCTGCCTGAAGGAAGCCCTCGCCTCCATCGAGGGCGCGACCGGAGTCGCCCTCGTCGACTACACCAGCGGCATGGCGCTGGGCACGATGGGCGGCAGCAAGACCTTCGACCTGAACGTGGCCGCCGCCGGCAACACCGATGTCGTACGGGCCAAGATGCGCACCATGGAGCACCTCGGCCTCAAGGGGCAGATCGAGGACATCCTGATCACCCTCAACGACCAGTACCACCTGATCCGCCTGGTCGGCGGCCGCGGCGGCAACGGCCTCTTCTTCTACCTCGTGCTGGACGGCAAGCGGGCCAACCTGGCCATGGCCCGCCACCAGCTGAAGAAGATCGAGGAGGACCTGGAGGTCTGATCAGACGAGCGCCGCGGTGCGGCGGCGCGCCCCGCCCGGGGCCGCGTCGCCCGCCGCGATGCCGGTGCTGCGGTAGCCCTTGACCGCCGGGCCCGTGGGACGCCCGCCGTACCTGCCGAGCCGGTCCACCCGCACCCACAGCAGCACGTCGTCGGCCCGCTCGCGCCGCCCGAGCCAGGCGGCCTTCAGCCGCAGCCCGGTCCCGGCACCGGCCAGCAGCATCCCGCCGGCCGCCGGCACGGCGAACGAGCTGCCCAGCGCGGCCACGAACGCCAGCAGCAGCCACCAGCGGTGTCCCCGCCGCCAGGCGCGGACACTGACCGCCCGGTCCTGGAGCACGTCGTGCCGTCCGGCGCGGCTCGCGGCGCGGGCGAGGGCGGTGTAGCGGCGGCGCCGGGCGCAGGCGACGACAGCAGCGCTCACCAGGAACAGCGCGGCGCCCGCCGACACGCCGATCCGGCGCCCGGTCAGTCCCGGCCACGCCAGCCCGGCCCCCGCCGCGACCACACCGAGCCACCACATCGGTGCCGCCCCGGCCCGTACGACGACGGCCACACGGGCCAGTCCCTGTCCTCCGCGACCCTCGCGCCCTCCGCGTGCCACCTGCTGCCTCCTTCGCGCCCCGGCACACCTTCGTTCGGGCGGGCAGGCTAGCGGGCCTTCGTGAGACGAATCTGAGAGCAAGGGGTCGCGGCTCCGGGAACGACGGGCCGCGGGCGGCCGCCAGGTGCGCCGCCGGTTCAGTCCACGAACAGCCCGCGCGCCGCCGCCCGTGAGTCGAACTCCTCCAGCCGCGCCTGCGCGTCCGGCAGGTCGTCGCAGATGGCCTCCAGGAGCACCCGCCCGAGCAGCATCGGCGCGCACGCGGTGTCGAAGGCGAGCCCGGTGCCGACCGCCGCCGGCAGCAGCAGGTCGGAGTACTTCGCGACCGGCGCGAAGGCCGAGTCCGCGACCGTGACGACGGTCAGCCCCGCGTCCTTGGCGTAGGCGAGGGTGTCGACCACCTCGCGCGGATGCCGCGGCAGCGCGAAGCACAGCAGCGCCGACGCGCCCGCCCGTACGGAGCCGTCGACACGGTCCTGGATCATCGTGCCGCCCTCGTCGAGCAGCCGTACGTCCGGGTGGACCTTGCCGGCGAAGTAGGCGAAGCCGTAGGCCTGGGAGGCCGCCGCCCGCAGGCCCAGGACCGGCAGCGGACGCGAGGCGGCGAGGATCCGGCCCGCCTGCCGCACCGGCCCCGGATCGGCCAGCGCCTCCGCCAGGTGCCGCAGGTTCTCGATCTCGGCCTCGACGGCCTGCTGGTACTCGTTGTACGACGCCGGCTCGGCGGCCGGTTCGGCCGGCGCGACCTCGCGCAGGTGCCGGCGCAGCGCCGGGTAGCCGTCGAAGCCCAGGGCGACCGCGAACCGCGTCACCGACGGCTGGCTGACCCCGGCCAGCTCGGCCAGCTCGACGCTCGACAGGAACGGCACGTCGGCGGCCCGCCGGACCATGCTGTGCGCGATGCGCCGCTGGGTCGGCGTGAGCCGGTGCCCCTCGAAGAGCGCCTGCAGCCGTGCGGCAGGGCTGTCGGTCCCGCTCATGACATGCTCCCCCTCCAGAAGTCGTCGACGACCCGGGAGAGTACTCCCCGACCAGTTCCTATTCAGATACCAAGAACTCTGCATGAGGTCATACAGGCCGGGCAAGGGATCGGCCAAGCGCGGCGGATCGCGCATGTGTCGCGACCGGCGGTGTGCTACTCGTGGACGCAGCCACCGCCGCCGGCGCGCGCCGCACCGCAGCCGCACCGCAGGCGCCGCCGGCGGCGGGCGGCCTTCCCCCGCGGAAGCCGGGGGCTAGCCCCAGTGCGGGCGGCGACCCGGCTCCCTAGCCTGGTCGGCATGAGCGGAATGGACGCGCGTGACACCGACCTGAAGAAGGAACTCAACGCCACCCTGCAGGCCCGCAGGGAACTGGGCGAGGACTACGAGTCCGCGCTGGTCGACTCGTTCCTGGAGAAGGTGGACCAGCGCATCGACGGCGCCGTCGAGCGCCGCGTCCGCCGGCAGCTCGCCGAGCAGCAGATGACGGTGGCCCGCGACGCCCGTTCGCCGAAGGCCACCGACTCCTGGGGCGAGCGCTTCGGCTTCGGCATCGTCTCGCTGGTGCTGGCCGTGCCGCTGTCCGCTATCGGCGGCGGCGTCGCCCACCTGCCCGGTCTCATCGCCGCCTGGGCCGGCATCGTCGGCGTCAACGTCGTCCAGGCCGCCCGCACCAACCCCGGCCTCTTCGGCAGCCGCCGCACCGGGCCCGCCCAGGACGACCGCTGGGAGGACTGACACAACGGACACGGATGTGCGCGGGGACCGCCGCACCCCCATCACTGAGGGGCGGGACGACGGCGGTCCCCGCGGGGGACGCGGGCCGGGCCAGGACCGGGCTTGCGCGTCCATGGCGTCCAAGGAGGCCCGGGAGCCGCTCCGGAGGTCCGGGACGCCGTACGACGCCGGCCTGGAGGGGAGCCGCTCCCTCCCGCCGACACCCATAATCTGCCTGACCCGTGTTAAGCGGGTACTGCGTGCATGTGACACGCTCGTACCACTTTCACGACTCCCTCTCAGCCGCGGGTCACCGCCCGTTCTCCGTCACTGCTTTCCGGCCTTGGCCAGGAAGGCCAGCAGGTCCTGACGGCTGACCACGCCGGTGGGCTTGCCCTCCTCCAGCACGATCGCCGCGTCCGCCGCGCCGAGCACCGACATGAGGTCGGCGACCGGCTCGCCGGAGCCGACCTGCGGCAGCGGAGCGCACATGTGCTTCTCCAGCGGGTCCTCCAGCGAGGCGCGCTTGGTGAACAGGGCGTCCAGCAGTTCCCGCTCGACGACGGAGCCCACCACCTCGGCGGCCATGACGTCGGGGTGTCCGGCGCCCGGCTTCACGATCGGCATCTGCGAGACGCCGTACTCGCGCAGCACCTCGATGGCCTGGCCGACGGTCTCGTCCGGGTGCATGTGGACGAGGGAGGGGATGCCGCCCTCCTTGTCGCGCAGCACGTCGCCGACGCGGGCGCTCGGCCCCTCGTCCTCCAGGAAGCCGTAGTCGGCCATCCACTCGTCGTTGAAGATCTTGCTGAGGTATCCGCGTCCGCTGTCCGGCAGCAGGACGACCACCACGTCGTCCGGGCCGAGGCGCTCGGCGACGCGCAGGGCCGCGACGACCGCCATGCCGCAGGAGCCGCCGACCAGCAGGCCCTCCTCCTTGGCCAGGCGGCGGGTCATCTGGAAGGAGTCCTTGTCGGAGACGGCGACGATCTCGTCGGCGACGGTGCGGTCGTAGGCGGTGGGCCAGAAGTCCTCGCCGACGCCCTCGACGAGGTACGGCCGCCCGGAGCCGCCGGAGTAGACCGAGCCCTCGGGGTCGGCGCCGACGACCTGGACCTTGCCGTCGCTGACGTCCTTCAGATAGCGGCCGGTGCCGGAGATGGTGCCGCCGGTACCGACGCCCGCCACGAAGTGGGTGATCCTCCCCTCGGTCTGCTCCCACAGCTCGGGGCCGGTGGAGTGGTAGTGGGAGAGCGGGTTGTTGGGGTTGGAGTACTGGTCGGGCTTCCAGGCGCCCGGGGTCTCACGGACCAGCCGGTCGGAGACGTTGTAGTAGGAGTCCGGGTGCTCCGGCGCCACGGCCGTCGGGCACACCACGACTTCCGCCCCGTACGCGCGCAGCACGTTGATCTTGTCGGTGGAGACCTTGTCCGGGCAGACGAAGATGCACCTGTAGCCCTTCTGCTGGGCCACGATGGCCAGGCCGACGCCGGTGTTCCCGCTGGTCGGCTCGACGATCGTGCCGCCCGGCTTCAGCTCCCCGCTCTGCTCGGCCGCCTCGATCATCCGCAGGGCGATGCGGTCCTTCACGGAACCGCCCGGGTTGAAGTACTCGACCTTGGCCAGGACGGTCGCCCTGATGCCCTTGGTGACGCTGTTGAGCCTCACCAGCGGGGTGTTGCCGACGAGGCTGATCATCGAGTCGTGGAATCGCACCGTTGTCTCCGGTTGCTGCACAAAGTGGTCGTGGTGGTGCCGCCAGCCTAAGGCCAGGGGTGGGCACGGGGCGGTCGTTCACTCTTCGTCGCGATTGGATGACGGTCGGTACGGGGCAAGGAGTGGATGTACGGCTCTGCGGGAGGTGGCGGCAGGCATGACGAGCATGTCGAGGGCGAGGGTGGCCCGGCGGATCGCGGCCGGCGCCGCGTACGGCGGCGGCGGGCTCGGCCTGGTCGGCGCGGCGGCCATGGGGCTGCTGCTGGCCGAGGTGCAGCTGGCCAAGCGCCATGTGGGCAACGGCACGGACAACCACGTACCGGTCGCGGACGGGCTCTACGGCCATGTCTACGACGCTCCGGGCGACCCCCCGCTGAGGCTGACCATGCTCGGCGACTCCACGGCCGCGGGGCAGGGAGTCCACCGCTCCGGGCAGACGCCGGGCGCGCTGCTGGCATCGGGCCTGGCGGCGGTGGCCGAGCAGCCGGTGCTGCTGCGCAACGTCGCGGTGCCCGGCGCCCGGTCCGACGACCTGGACCGGCAGGTGGGCCTGGTGACGGCCGACCCGGCGCAGGTCCCCGACGTCTGCGTGATCATGATCGGCGCGAACGACGTCACCCACCGGATGCCCCCGACCCAGTCGGTACGTCATCTGTCGGCGGCGGTACGGCGGCTGCGCACCGCCGGCGCCGAGGTGGTGGTCGGTACCTGCCCCGACCTGGGCACGATCGAGCCGGTGCAGCAGCCGCTGCGCTGGCTGGCCCGCCGGGCCTCCCGGCAGCTGGCGGCGGCGCAGACGATCGGGGTGGTGGAGCAGGGGGGCCGCACCGTGTCGCTGGGCGATCTGCTGGGCCCGGAGTTCGAGGCGAATCCCCGGGAGCTGTTCGGCCCGGACAACTACCACCCCTCGGCCGAGGGGTACGCCACGGCGGCGATGGCGGTGCTGCCGACGGTGTGCGCGGTGCTGGGGCTGTGGCCGGCGGAGGAGGAGCGGCCGGACGTGTCGCGGCGCGAGGGGTTCCTGCCGGTGGCCCGGGCGGCGGCGGAGGCCGCGTCGGAGGCGGGTACGGAGGTCACCGCCGCGATGCCGACGGGGCCGCGGGGGCCGTGGGCCCTGCTCAAGCGGCGCCGGCGGCGCCGGGTCACGGAGCCGGACCCCGCGCCGGTGCAGGCCCCGACCTGATCTCACGGCCCAGGGAGAAAGCAAGCGCTTAGAAAGTTGCGGCGAGGATCACACCGCCGTTCCCGTGACCCGGGCCATACGTACGGGTAACTTCCCAGAGAGCCCCGCCCCCCTCATACCTCGCATGCCACTGGAGCCGTGATGCCCGAAGCCGTCATCGTCTCGACCGCCCGCTCCCCCATCGGCCGCGCTTTCAAGGGCTCCCTCAAGGACCTGCGCCCGGACGACCTGACCGCCACGATCATCCAGGCGGCACTGGCGAAGATCCCCGAGCTGGACCCGAGGGACATCGACGACCTGATGCTCGGCTGCGGCCTGCCCGGCGGCGAGCAGGGCAACAACCTCGGCCGGATCGTCGCCGTGCAGATGGGCATGGACCACCTGCCCGGCTGCACGATCACCCGCTACTGCTCCTCCTCTCTGCAGACGTCCCGCATGGCCCTGCACGCCATCAAGGCCGGCGAGGGCGACGTCTTCATCTCGGCCGGCGTCGAGACGGTCTCCCGCTTCGCCAAGGGCAACTCCGACAGCCTGCCGGACACGCACAACCCGTTCTTCGCCGAGGCCGAGGCCCGCACGGCGGCCGTCGCCGAGCAGGAGGGCACCACCTGGCACGACCCGCGCGAGGACGGCCTCGTCCCCGACGCCTACATCGCGATGGGCCAGACGGCCGAGAACCTGGCCCGCTGGAAGGGCGTCACCCGCCAGGAGATGGACGAGTTCGGCGTCCGCTCGCAGAACCTGGCCGAGGAGGCCATCAAGAACGGCTTCTGGGAGCGGGAGATCACCCCGGTGACCCTCCCGGACGGCACGGTCGTCAGCAAGGACGACGGCCCGCGCGCGGGCGTCACCCTGGAGGGTGTCCAGGGCCTCAAGCCCGTCTTCCGCCCCGACGGCCTGGTCACCGCCGGCAACTGCTGCCCGCTCAACGACGGCGCCGCCGCGGTCGTCATCATGTCCGACACCAAGGCCCGCGAGCTGGGCCTGACCCCGCTCGCCCGGATCGTCTCCACCGGCGTCTCCGGCCTCTCCCCGGAGATCATGGGCCTCGGCCCGGTCGAGGCGAGCAAGCAGGCCCTCAAGCGGGCCGGGCTGACCATCGACGACATCGACCTGGTGGAGATCAACGAGGCGTTCGCCGCCCAGGTGATCCCCTCCTACCGCGACCTCGGCATCGACATCGACAAGCTGAACGTCAACGGCGGCGCCATCGCGGTCGGCCACCCCTTCGGCATGACCGGCGCGCGCATCACCGGCACGCTGCTCAACTCCCTCCAGTGGCACGACAAGCAGTTCGGCCTGGAGACGATGTGCGTCGGCGGCGGCCAGGGCATGGCGATGGTCATCGAGCGCCTGAGCTGATCACCCGGCCGTCCCGGACGGCCGCTTGAGGGACCGTCAGTGCCCGCCATAGCACCCAGCGTGAGCGAACGGCCCGGAATCCAAGAAACTCCCGGATTCCGGGCCGTTTTGTGATCCAATCTCCCCCAGAGTGTGACCTATCTCCCTCAGGAAGGAGATCTTCGCAGGTCAGCAGCGTCGCGCACGGCAGCTCGAGCGCCGCACAAGCGGCATTCATGCCCGTTTCGTGACGTTACGCACTGACAGCTGGATAGTCCGCCCTTCAAGCTGATGTAGGAAGTCGGGGGTCGACCTTGAACCCAGGAGTACGTCAGTGAGCGCCATGCCGATCGCCCTGCTGCTCACCACGGCTGCCACCGGCGCCGTGGGCGTCGCCGTCCTGCGCACCCTCTTCGCGCTGCGCCGCCAGGTCACGGCTCTGCAGAACCAGCTCGCCGAGAACCACGCCGCCACAGCGCGGGCCCTGCTGCCGGCCGCCCGCGGCCAGGCGGACGCCGAGCAGATACGCGCCGCCGTGGTCGAGGCGCTGACGGAGGAGCGGGAGCGGGAGCTGGCCGAGGCGCGGGCCTTCTGGGCCGCCCAGGAGGCGCGGGACGCCGCCGACGCACCCTCCCTGCTGGGGCTGCCCGACAGCGAGCTGTTCCTGCCCCGTCAGGCCGACTTCGCGGGTTTTGACCATCTGGAGCCGGTCGCCGAGAACGGAGCGGACGCCGACGAGCTCTCCGGCCTCCCCAGCAGGGACACCGCCCAGGGCGGTACGTCCGGCGAGTCCGCCGAGCTGGCCGCGGCCCGCCGCCGCCACCCCTCGCACCCGGACTTCACCCCGCACCCGTCCCCGGTCGTGGGCGACCACGAGCGCACGGTCGCCACGCTGGAGGAGCTGGCGACCTCCCGCGTGGAGCTGGCCGACGTCCGCCCGGGCCCGCTGGGCACCCTCGACGTCTACGTCTTCGCCGACGGCACGACCCTGTGCATGACCCCGGGCCACCGCGAGACCGCCGAGCGCCTGGCCGAGGCCCTGCGCGCGGGCCGGTCCCCCGTCCTGCTGGGCGGCTCGGGCATCTCCGGCGCCTACACCCTGACCTTCTCCTGCGGCGAGGAGAACGTGTACATCCTGGCGGACCGGGTCATCGCCTCGCTGTAGCAGCCGGCGCGCGGCGCACCGCCGCGCCGGACCGGACCGCCGGCCGCCGGTGCGCGGCGGCCGGGGCTCACACGGACTCACACCCGCGCGCTGTCACACACCCGCGCGTTTCTGGGCCTCCTCCACCAGCCGGACGGCCTCCTGGACCTCGGCCTCGCTCTGGAGTACGAGCGCCAGGTCGTGTCCGGCGACGGTGATCTGGTCCGCGGCCGCGAACATCCCGGCGTCGGGCATCTCCCGCGGCTCCGCCGAGGGATCCTCCAGCAGTTGTGCCCGCCGGGCCAACTCCCTTGCCAGCGCGAGCGCTTCGGCGGCCGCGGCCCGCTGCAGCCGGCTCTGCGGCGCAGCCCTCAGTCGGTCGGCGAAGTGATCCACTGCCCGGGTCAGAGATGTCGTGTCAACCACGCCGCGAGACTACGCGTCGTACCAGGACTGTTGCCAATACGCGAACGCTCAGGCACGGTGACGTGAAGGACCGGCTTCATCGAACGCGTCCGGAGGCGCCGATGTCCCAAGTCTTCTCCGAAGAGACCCATCGCAACCTGCTCGCCCGCATCCCCCAGTGCACCGGTCGTGAAGTCGCCGACTGGTTGCGCACCGTCGAAGAAGGCCCGGCACTCTGCTTCGAGGAGAGGCTCAGCTGGCTCCGCCACGAGCACAACCTCGCGTACGGCCACGCCAAGGCGATCATCCACGAGTACGACCTGAGGAGGGCCGCGCGCAAACTGCTCTAGGGTCTTTCGCTTGGATCCGGCATGATCCAAACGAGACACCCCCTAGGTGCGCCGCGGCGCACCGGCAGACGACGAAGGGCCCCGGTGGGAACCGGGGCCCTTCGTCACGCGGATGACCGCTAGTCGTTGCTGTTGAGGATCGCGATGAGCCGCAGGAACTCCATGTAGATCCACACCAGCGTCACGGTGAGGCCGAAGGCCGCGAGCCAGGCCTCCTCGCGCGGCGCGCCGTAGGCGATGCCGTCCTCGACCTGCTTGAAGTCCAGGGCGAGGAAGCAGGCGCCGAGGATGACGCCGATGACACCGAACACGATGCCGAGCCCGCCGCTGCGGAAGCCGAGGCCGTCGCCGCCGCCGATCGCGGCGAACAGCAGATTCACCACCATCAGCAGCAGGAAGCCGAGCGTGGCCGCCATCACGAAGCCGGCGAACCGCCGGTTGACGCGGATCCAGCCCGCCTTGTACGCGACCAGTACGGCGGCGAAGGTCGCCATCGTGCCGATCACGGCCTGCATGGCCGCGCCGTTCGCGATGTGGGTGTCGACGATGTTGGAGACGACGCCGAGGAAGACGCCCTCGAACGCGGCGTAGGCCAGGATCAGCGCGGGCGAGGCCTTGCGCTTGAAGGACTGCACGAAGGCCAGCACCATGCCGATCAGCGCGGCACCGATGCCGATGCCGTACGACCGGCTGATCTGCGCCTCGTCGACCGGCAGCAGCGCCCAGGCGAGCGCGGCCGTGACGACCAGGGTGCCGAGCGTGGACGCGGTGCGCACGACGACGTCGTCCATCGTCATCCGGCCGGTGGTGGCCGGGGCCTGCGGCGGCGCGCCGTACTGCAGGTCCTGCTGGGCGTAGGGGTTCTGAGCGTAAGGATTCTGCGCGTAGGGGCCGCCGCTCGGCTGGGCGTACGGATTGCCCTGCGCGTACGGGTTGCCCTGCGTGCCGACAGCGGGGCCCCCGGCCTGCGGCGCGGTGTTGAAGCCCGCGTAGCCGTTGTCGCGGCTGAATCCCCGTCGCGAGAAGACCGGGTTTCTGCTCCTCATCTCACTCCTCCATGGCCACACGACGCGACCTTGGCTCAAGAGTAATGGAACGGCAAAGGATCGACCCTAATACCTGGGGAGGATCTTTCCCTCGTCCTGCTGCGGAACACGCTACGCGGGCAGGTGATTCCCGGCGACGGCCGGGCCCATTCATGACCAGCCTGCGACATGGCCGGAATCAGCCGGAGATCCCGGGGGACCAGGAGCACTCCGTCAGCCGATCGGGAAGCCGGTGTAGCCCTCGGCGAGGTCGGTCTCGGCCGCCCGGCAGGAGGCGATCCGGTCCAGGCGGGCCAGTTGCAGCCGCTCGTCGAACGGGGTGGCGTCCGGGTGACGGTGCAGCATCGTCGTCATGTCGTAGCTGAAGCGCTCGGCCTGCCAGACGCGTCGCAGACAGGTCGCCGAGTAGGCGTCCAGCAGCTCGGCGGAGCCCGTCCTCTGCTGGTGCGTCAGCGCGCGGGCGAAGGTGGCGACGTCGCCGACGGCGAGGTTCAGGCCCTTGGCGCCGGTGGGCGGCACGATGTGGGCGGCGTCGCCGGCGAGGAAGAGCCGGCCGTGACGCATGGGTTCGTGGACGTAGGAACGCATCGGGGTGACCGACTTCTGGGTGATCGGTCCGCGCCGCAGCGCCCAGTCGTCGTCCGTCTCCAGCCGCCGCTCGAGTTCGTCCCAGATCTCGTCGTCGGTCCACGTCTCCGCGTCGGTGTCGGCGGGGACTTGGAGGTAGAGGCGGGAGACGGAGGGGGACCGCATGGACAGCAGGGCGAAGCCGCGGTCGTGGCGGGCGTAGACCAGCTCGTCGTGGGAGGGGGCGACGTCGGCGAGGACGCCGAGCCAGCCGAAGGGGTACGTCCGTTCGAACACGCGGGAGAGCCCGGCGGGGACGGCCTTCCGCGACACTCCCCAGAAGCCGTCGCAGCCGACGACGTAGTCGCACTCCAGGACGTCCTCGCGCCCGCCGTGACGGAACCGGACGGCCGGGTGGTCGCTCTCCGCGCCCTCCACGGCCAGCGCCTCCGCCTCGAACAGCAGCGGTCCGCCCTCCTTGAGCTGGAGGGCTATGAGGTCCTTGCAGACCTCCGTCTGGGCGTAGACCATCACGGACCGCCCACGGGTCAGCCGGGGGAAGTCCACCCGGTGCCGGCGACGCTCGAACCGCAGCTCGATCCCGTCGTGCCGCAGCCCCCTGCGGTCCATCCGCTCCCCCGCACCGGCCGCGCGCAGCACGTCGACCGTGCCCTGCTCCAGGATTCCGGCCCGCTGTCGCTGCTCCACGTAGGAGCGGTCACGGCTCTCCAGGACGACCGAGTCGATTCCGGCGTTGTGGAGCAGCCGGGCGAGGAGCAGGCCGGCCGGGCCGGCTCCGATGATGCCGACGGTGGTGCGCATCGGTCGTTCCCTTCGGGTGGGCGTCGTTGCCGTGTTCGCATGGGGTGTTCGCGTGGTGAAGTTTTGTTCACCGATTTCGCCTTGCCTGAGTCTCCGCCCGCACCCACCCGATGTCAATGGTTCCCGTCCTCACACGGCGACGGCCGGCCGCCGGACCCGCGTTCACGGTCGCGGATCCGGCGGTCGGCCCAGGGGGACGACCGCGACGACTACGGCGCGGTCAGTGGCCCGGCCAGCCGTCCAGATGGCGGTGCAGGGTCACGGCGGGCGGCGCCTCGCCCTTCGGGGCGTCGGCGACCGCGTCGTGCAGGACGGTGCCGACCTCGGCCGCCAGGCCGTCGACCCGCGACCTCAGCTCGGCGGCGGGGAGCGAGGAACGGGACAGTTCGTCGAGCCGGCGGTGGATGTCGTCGAGCTTGCGCCGGGTGGCGGCGTCGAAGGTGATCGGGGTGGGCGTGGAGACGACGAACTGATAGGCGCCGGCGAGGGTCTGACAGCCCGTGCACCTCTTGTTGGCGGCGTCACTGAGGTTCACCGCGTTCAGGTGCGTGCGCTCGCCGGCGAACGTGACGATCTGGAAGGACAGCGCCACGGAACGGCACGCGTCGTCGGCCGAGCAGCCGACGGAGACGGCGTTGGCCTGGTTGCGCACGGCGGCGGCGTTCACCGTGCCGAACTGGCGCACGGTGAACGAGTCCCTGGCCTGGGTGTGGTGCACCCGGTCGGCGTGACTGAACACGTTGTCGGAGGCGACGGCGGCATGCGGCGCGGCGGTCGCCGCCTGCGCCGGCACGGCGGTCGCCACACCGGCGACCCCGGCGGCGAACAGCCCTATCCGCACGGCTCGCTGGGTAAGGGGACGACTGGAGGAACGTGGCTTGCGATGACTGCTCATGGGGTCTCCTGCGGTGAATTGAGAAAGTGGCGTTGCATGTGAGGGAGTGCGGCCCGGTGGCGTGGCCGTCGGGGCGGGTGCGCTTGCCCGCGCGTGCGGGGTGCCTCCCCCACGCTCGAACGCGCTCGCGCGGGGGCACCCCCACCGCCCACCCGTGCCGCCCTGGGGGCACCTCCCCGGCGTCGAGCACTGGGGGAGGCACGAATGCCCGCGGCTACGCCGCACGGTGGCACGTCGGTCAGGGCGAAGCGGCAACAGGACTGGAGGACCCGCTGCCGGACGGCGGCGGCACCGCCGATGCGCTCTCGCTCGGCACGGCCGACACGCTCTCGGACGCCGTGGGCGAAGCCTCCGGCACCGATCCCCCGGCCGACACGGACGGCGCCGGCTCCCCCACCGTGCCCTCGCCGCTGGGCACCGCCCGGCGCGTGGCACTCGGCTCCACGGAGGCCGCACCCGACGCCTCGGCGGAGGCGGCCGCACTGCCCGACGCCGACGCCGACGGCCCGTCACTGGGCCCCGTCGTGCCGGCGGAGGC
The DNA here is from genome assembly GCF_032658145.1 of Streptomyces sp. MK7. Taxonomy (NCBI): domain Bacteria; kingdom Bacillati; phylum Actinomycetota; class Actinomycetes; order Kitasatosporales; family Streptomycetaceae; genus Streptomyces; species Streptomyces sp. MK7. Next base: position 44,643 of record NZ_JAVACL010000024.1, on the reverse strand, counting down.
CGTCCCCGCCGTCCCCGACGGCACCGCGGAGGCCCCGCCGGACGGCTGGTCCGACGTCGGCCCTTGCGGCGTCGAGGCCTGCCGCGGCTGCGGCTCCTGCGTGGACACCCCGGGCTGGAGTATCGGCGCGATCGGCGGCTTCTTCGGCAGCGGCTGCGGTGTCATCCCGGACACCCAGGCATAGCCGAGCCCGCTGAGCCCGGCCAGCGTCAGCGCGCACACCGCCAGCCGCAGCACCGGCCGCCCCGCCGTGGCCCGCTTCGCGGCGCGGAAGAGCCGCCCGCCGAGCTTCACGGAGAGATAGACGACGCCGGCCATCGGGCACAGCAGCATGACGCAGCCGATGAGGCCGACCAGGCCCTCGACGATCCGCCCGTCGACGAACGCCGAGCCGGTGCCGATGATCTGCTCGGTCAGCGACCGGACCATGGTCGTGATGATCCGCGGCAGGTTCCACAGGGCGTAGCCGAGTTCGCCGACGATCAGCGGGACCATCGTCAGCACCCAGGTGGCGACGATGGTGCGCGCCGACTTCTTCAGCCCGGCGACCTCCTTGCGGGCGGCCCGGCCCTTCCTGCCCGGCACCAGGCCCAGCAGGATCGGCTTGATCTTGCCGTACAGGTCGGGCACCCCGGCCAGGTCGCCGAGGATGTAGTAGCCGTCGAGGCGGACGGCCGGCATCAGCTGTTCCAGGATCTCGAAGTGGCCGAGGTAGACGGCGGCCAGGAAGAACTGTGCCCCGGTGGCGAAGTACGCCCCGGCCATGGCGAGCATGAAGACGACGTTGAAGTACACCCCGCCCAGGTCGGTGCGGAGCCGTCCGGCGCGGCCGATCCGGTAGACGTCGGTGACGTCGGTGTACATCGACGGCCAGATGAGGAAGAGCCCGCAGCCGATGCACCCGGGGTGGGCACCCCCGTATCTGCATGCGGAGGCGTGGCCGAACTCGTGGAAGACGAGGGAGGCCACGGTGAGGGCGAAGACGATGAGGATGAGGACGGGCTGGTCGAGGACCTCCAGGACCGGCTCGATCGCCCCGAAGAAGCCGAACAGCCAGACGTCCATGACGACCGCCGAGGCGAGCACCAGCGCCACCACGGCCGGCCGGTGCAGCCAGGCGAACATCCGGGCGATCTTCGCCGTACGGCGCTCGTTGAAGATCACCCGGTGGCCCTTGAGGGCGAGCAGGAGGTCGGAGCGCGGTGCGTCGACCTCCTCGCTCTCCTGGCCGTCGGGGACCGTCACACCGAGCGGTTCGAGTTTGTTCTCGACCAGGTAGCGGATGTTCTCGCCGCTGACCTCGCGCCCGAACCGTGCGCTGACGCGGTGGGCGATGGTCTCGGTGTCGCGGACGCCGTCGACGGACGAGGCGACGAGATACAGCAGCCGTGACAGCTGCACGACCTGCCCGTCCCCCCGACGGGCGATGTACTTGGGCTCGGTGAAGCCCGACCCCTGATACTCGCCGTGCAGCCGCAGTCCCGCGCTCAGGCGTGGGACGAGCGGCGGCGGCTGCTGCTCGACGACCGGCAGGGTGCCCGTCGCCACCTGCTCGTAGGTCACCGGCCAGCCGCCGGGCCCGGGGACCGGGCCCGTGTCGTGCAGTGTCGGCGCCCCGTCTCCGAGCACCGTCATATGTGATCTCCCCCCACGTCATCCCTCCGGGGGCGGACCGCGTCGTACCCCCCGCGCGGTCCGCCCCCGGTGGCGTCGTCGTCAGCGCCGCTCGGGGCGCTGCCGTGGTGCCGCTACTGCGTGACGTTGATGCTCTGGACGGCCTGCGACTCGGCGGCGGACCACGCGGAGTGGTCGTTGAGCGCGGCGGACTGGTTGGTGGCCGAGATGTTGGCGACGTGCTTGGTGACGTTCACCGACTTGGTGAAGCTGAACTTCAGCCGGCCGAGGGCCTCGCGGCCCGGCAGCAGCTCCGCCGACTCGGTGTCCAGCTCGTGCATGTCCATGCTCATGACGGACGTCCTTTCGATTTCTGAGTGTCTGGGTGGGTGGTGGGGCAGGTGTTACTGGCTGACGTTGATGCTCTGGCCGGCGCCGGAGCTGGCCACGGAGCCGAACGAGTGGTCGTTCAGAGCGGCGGACTGGTTGGCGGCCGAGATGTTGGCGACGTGCTTGGTGACGTTCACCGACTTGGTGAAGCTGAACTTCAGCCGGCCGAGGGCCTCGCGGCCCGGCAGCAGCTCCGCGGACTCGGCCTCGAGCTCGTGGGCGTCCATCATGGTCAATTCCCCCTCAGGGATGGGCGTGTCCGGTCGGAGAGAGTCAGGTTCCCCCCGGACTCTGTCCAACTTGGTCGGACGAGCTGTCCAACGAGATTGGACACTAGGGCCTCGTGAAGCACTTGCGCAACCCATTCCGTGAATCCCCCTCTCGGCGACGTGCGCCGACGCCCGTAGAATCGAGCCCCACGTGGAGGGTTCCCACGGGTTTTGCCAGGCGGCGAGCAGGAAGTGACCACCGGTGGCCAACGCACTGCAGCAGTTGATCCGTGAGCGCCTCGACCGCAAGGGCTGGTCCTACGGCGATGTCGCGCGCCGCGGCGGCGTCCCCCGCTCCACGGTCCACCACCTGGCCACCGCCGACCGCGTGGTGCGCATGCCCCAGCCGGCCACACTGGAGGGACTGTCCAAGGGCCTGGAACTTCCGTTGGACACCGTCCGCCGGGCCGCCGCGGAGGCCTGCGGCATCCACGTCTACGGCCCCTCCGCCCCGGGCGCCGACGGGGAGGCCCCCCGCCCCGCGGACCCCGAGGTCGACCTGCTCATCGCCAGCGTGCAGAAGCTGTCGGCCGACGACCGCCGCCATGTCGCGGCCCTGGTGGAGTCCCTGCTGGACCGCGCCTCACGGCAGGACTGACGGCCCGGAACACGGGCCGGCCATCCATTGCGACCGAACGGACGTTCTCCCGCCAAGTCGGAAAAAGAATCCAGACGACCCGATACCCATCGAGATCCGCCGCTAGTCTCTCGTCTGCCCGAGGCGCGAAAGCCGCACGACCCCGGGCTCCCAGGGGGGACATGTGTTGTTCGTGCATGGCGGACCGACCACGGCCGTGGTCCGGAATCCCGCCGGAGACGCGATGGTCCTGCTGTCCGGTGAACTGCCCGAGGTGCTCACCGACGAGGCCCTCGCCGAGCTCCTGGACCTGGCCGCCGCCATATTGGAGGCGGAGGAGCTGGTCCTGTTCCACACCTGCCTGCGGACCCTGCGCCGCAACGGAATGCGTGCGGGCCGCCGCATCGAGATCGACGGCGCCGTCCTGACGGTCTACGAGGGCTGACCACCCACACCGACGGCCGAAGGTCACCTCCCCGCTCCGCGGACAGCGGAACGGCACCTCGCCGCCCCGCGGACAGGTGAGGTGCCGTGACGTGAAGGTGCCCGGAACCGGATTCGAACCGGTACGCCCGCGAGGGGCAGCGAGGTTTAAGCTCGCCGTGTCTGCATTCCACCATCCGGGCAGGCCATGGGCTCCGCACTGAGGTTCCGAGCCTATCGGGAGGCGTCCCCCGAACAGCGGTCCGACGGACCCATGTTGTCTTATTCTATTGACGTCTGAGGGCCCATCAGCACTCCTGACCGCCGGTTGGCACCTGCCCGACAGCCTTATGGCCCGAGTCCGCCCGCGCACGCGGAATGACGGAATTTCACCGTCTGGACAACGCCGCTCCGCCCGGTCTCGACGTCCCCCTCCCGGGGGAGTGTCGTTGACAGCTCTCAGGGACCGGGGTCATCCCCAGGTATGACGCGGGCGTGTGCGGTCCGACCCGAGTCGCCCCCCGGAACCGGAGCAGCGGCTGACTCGGTGGGCCCGTCCGGCGACGACGATGGTCACATCTCCCAGAAGCCTGAGCACCCCAAGGCCTCGGAGCACCCCAAGGCCTGGCAGAACCCCAAGCCTCGAGAACCCCGAGATCATCCGTCGTCCCGTCAGGAGCGTTCACCCGTGACCACCTCTTCCATCGCCGGCCGGACCACCGCCGTGGCCGCGCGCGCCACGGATCTGTCGAAGATCTACGGACAGGGCGAGACCCAGGTGGTCGCCCTCGACCAGGTCTCCGTCGACTTCCGGCAGGCCGAGTTCACCGCGATCATGGGCCCTTCCGGGTCCGGCAAGTCCACGCTGATGCACTGCGTGGCGGGCCTGGACACCTTCTCCTCCGGGTCCGTGCGCATCGGCGACACCGAGCTGGGCTCCCTGAAGGACAAGCAGCTCACCCGGTTGCGCCGGGACAAGATCGGCTTCATCTTCCAGGCGTTCAACCTGCTGCCGACGCTGACGGCCCTGGAGAACATCACGCTCCCCATGGACATCGCGGGCCGCAAGCCGGACAAGCAGTGGCTGGACACGGTGATCGCCATGGTCGGGCTCGCCGACCGGCTGGGGCACCGGCCCTCGCAGCTGTCCGGCGGTCAGCAGCAGCGCGTCGCCGTCGCACGGGCGCTGGCCTCCCGGCCGGACATCATCTTCGGTGACGAGCCCACCGGAAACCTCGACTCGCGCTCGGGCGCCGAGGTGCTCGGCTTCCTGCGCAACTCCGTGCGCGAGCTCGGCCAGACGGTGGTGATGGTGACCCACGACCCGGTGGCGGCGGCGTACGCGGACCGGGTGGTGTTCCTCGCCGACGGCCGGATCGTGGACGAGGTGTACGGGCCGACGGCCGACAGCGTGCTGGACCGCATGCGGAATCTTCCCGGGGGCAACCCCCGGGCCCCCGAGTTCGACGCCAAGGGCCGCACCAGCTGACCTCCCCGGACAAGCCCCTCCCCACCTCGTACACCTGGACAGAGACAACCTCCATGTTCCGCACCGCCTTGCGCAACGTGCTCGCGCACAAGGCCCGGCTCCTCATGACCGTGCTCGCCGTGATGCTCGGCGTCGCCTTCGTCTCGGGGACCCTGGTCTTCACCAACACCATCTCCGACGCCTTCCAGAACAGCGCCGCCAAGGGCTTCGACCATGTCGACGTGGCCGTCGAGGCCAAGCACCAGAAGAGCAAGGGCGACCGGGTCGGCAGGACACCCGAGCTGACCCGGGCGACGCTTGAGCAGAGCGCCCGCGTGCCGGGGGCGGCCTCCGCCCTCGGTGTCGTGCGCGGCTTCACCGCGATCGCCGACAAGGACGGCAAGCTGATCGGCGGCGGCTTCCGCTCGGAGGGCGGGAACTACTGGGGCGGCGAGGACCCCCGCTACCCGCTCACCGACGGCACCGCCCCGCACGGCGAGGGCCAGGTCATCATCGACTCCGAGACCGCCCGGCGGACCGGCTACAAGGTCGGCGACACCGTGCGGATCTCCGTCGACGGCCCCGTCCTCACCCCCACCGTCAGCGGCATCTTCACCACCGACGACGGCAACGTCGCCGCCGGCGGCAGCCTCGCCCTGTTCGACACGGCCACCGCGCAGAAGCTGTTCGGCAAGCCGGGCACGTACGACGAGATCGACGTGAAGGCGAAGGCCGGCACCAGCCAGACGGCGCTGAAGGCGCAGCTGGACGAGGCGCTGCCGAAGGGGAGGACCGAGACGACCACCGGCAGGCAGCTCGCCGACGACCAGGCGCGGGCGATCGCCTCGTCCATGAGCAGCATGAAGCGGGGGCTGCTGGTCTTCGCCGGGATCGCGCTGTTCGTCGGCACGTTCATCATCGCCAACACCTTCACCATGCTGGTCGCCCAGCGCACCAGGGAACTGGCGCTGCTGCGCGCGGTCGGCGCCTCCCGCCGGCAGGTCACCCGGTCGGTGCTGCTCGAGGCGTTCGTGGTGGGCGCGGTGGCCGCCGTGACCGGTCTGGTCGCCGGCATCGGCATCGGCGCGGGGCTGCGGTCCCTGCTGGGTTCGCTGGGCGCCACCGTGCCGGACGGGCCGCTGGTCGTCACGCCCGGCACCGTCGCCACCGCTCTCGCGGTCGGCATCCTCGTGACCATGCTCGCCGCGTGGCTGCCCGGCCGGCGCGCCGCGAAGATCCCGCCGGTGGCGGCGATGAGCAGCGTGCACGCGCAGGCCACCACCAGGTCGCTGGTGCTGCGCAACACGCTCGGCGCCCTGTTCTCGGCGGCCGGCACCGCGGTGATCCTGGCGGCCACCAAGATGGACGGCGACACCGGTCAGGCCCCCATGGGCCTCGGTGCGGTGCTGCTGATCATCGGCGTGTTCGTCCTGACCCCGCTGCTGTCCCGGCCGCTGATCGCGGCCGCCGACCCGGTGCTGCGCGTCTTCGGTGTCTCCGGCAAGCTGGCCCGGCAGAACTCGGTGCGCAACCCGCGCCGTACGGCGGCCACCGCGTCCGCGCTGATGATCGGGCTGACGCTGATCACCGGCATGACGGTGATGGCGGGCAGCCTCCAGCAGGCGATCGACAGGATGGCGTCCTCTTCGATCCGCGCCGACTACGTGGTGTCGATGGCGAACGGCAACGGCCTGTCCCCGGACGTCGACCGGAAGCTGAGGGCCGCCGAGGGCGTCACCGCCACCAGCCCGCTGCGCAACGCTCCCTCCCGCATCGACGGCGAGACGGAGTACCTGACCGGCGTGAACGGCGCCGTGATCGGCAGGCTGACCGATCTGAAGGTCGACGACGGCTCCTTCTCGGTCGGCGGCACCCGGGTCGTGGTCGACAAGGACACCGCCGAGCACCACCACTGGACGGCCGGTTCCGGCTTCACGGTCTCCTACGAGGACGGGAAGAAGCAGAAGCTGACGGTCGCCGGGATCTACGAGGGCAACGAGATGATCCGCGGGATCATGCTCGACAACGCCACTCTCGCCCCGCACCAGTCGGACCCGACCGACATGCAGGTCATGGTGAAGACCGCCGACGGCACGTCCGCCGCGACCAAGGACCGGCTGGTCGAGGCGCTCGGTTCCAACCCGGCGATCAAGGTCCAGGACAAGAAGGACATCTCCAACACCATCGCGCGCAGTTTCACGCTGCTGCTGAACATGCTCTACGGCCTGCTCGCCATGGCGGTGATCGTGGCGGTCCTCGGCGTCATCAACACCCTGGCGATGTCGGTGTTCGAGCGCTCCCAGGAGATCGGCATGCTCCGCGCGATCGGCCTGGACCGCAAGGGCATCAAGCGGATGGTCCGCCTGGAGTCCCTGGTGATCTCCCTGTTCGGCGGGGTCCTCGGCATCGGTCTGGGCGTGTTCTTCGGCTGGGCGGCCGGTCAGCTGCTCGGCGCCAGGATGACGACGTACGAACTGGTGCTGCCCTGGTCCCGGATGGCGGTCTTCCTGCTGCTGGCGGCGACGGTCGGCGTGCTGGCCGCGCTGTGGCCGGCCCGGCGGGCGGCCCGGCTGAACATGCTCCAGGCCATCAAGTCGGAGTAGCCGCGCGGCTGCGCGAGGGGCCCCGTTCCGCGGCGGAACGGGGCCTCCCGGTGGTACGTACGCGAGGCCGGTCAGGCGTCCGGCGTGCCCCATGTGCGGGACCGCAGCGCCATCCCCGAGTCACCGGATTCGGGGGTCTTCACGGCCAGCACCTGGTTGACGCCGATGCGGTTGCGCTCGAAGGCGAGGGCGGAGGCCGCCATGTACAGCCGCCAGACGCGGGCGCGGCCGGGGCTGGTCAGTTGCACCGCCCGCGCCCAGTTCGCCTCCAGGTTGGCGACCCAGCGGCGCAGGGTGAGCGCGTAGTGCTCGCGGATCGACTCCACGTCGCGCACCTCGAAGCCGGCGCGCTCCAGCTGGGTGACGGTGGTGCCGATGGGGGCGAGTTCGCCGTCCGGGAAGACGTAGGCGTCGATGAACTCGTCCACGTGGTACGCCGACTCGTCGCGCTGCGGGCGGCGGCCGATCTGGTGGTTGAGGAGCCGCCCGCCGGGCTTGAGCAGCGCGTACAGCTCGTTCGCGTACTCCAGGTAGCGGGCGGCGCCGACGTGTTCGGCCATGCCGATGGAGGAGATCGCGTCGTACGGCCCGTCGGCCACGTCGCGGTAGTCCTGGACGCGGATCTCGACCCGGTCGGTCAGCCCCTCGTCGGCGACGCGCTTGCGGGCGTACGCCGCCTGCTCCTGGGACAGGGTGACGCCGACGACGCTCACGCCGTGCTCACGGGCCGCGTGCATGGCCATGGAGCCCCAGCCGCAGCCCACGTCGAGGAGACGCTGACCGGGCTTCAGGCCGAGTTTGCGGCAGATGAGTTCCAGCTTGTCGTGCTGGGCCTGTTCGAGGGTGGCGCCGGGTTCGGGGGCCGGCCAGTAGGCGCAGGAGTACACCATGGACGGGCCGAGGACGAGTTCGTAGAAGTCGTTGCCGACGTCGTAGTGGTGGCTGATGGCGCGCCTGTCGGAGCGCCGGGTGTGCAGATGGCCGGGGCGGCGGACCTCCTCGGCGGGCGGGGCGGGCGGCAACGGCGGCCCGGCCAGCTTCACCAGGCCCAGGGCGGCGGCCCGTGCCTGGGGGTCGCGCAGCGTCCCGGCGAGGCCCCGGGCGTCCTCCCCGCGCTCCCAGACCAGGCCGGAGAGCAGGCCCAGGGCGGTGTAGAGGTCCCCGTCGACGGTCAGGTCCCCGGCCACCCAGGCGCGGGCCAGGCCGAGTTCGCCCGGCTTGAACAGCAACCGGCGCAGCGCGCGGCGGTTGCGTACGACCAGCGTCGGCGCCCCGGGCGGCCCCGACTCGGAACCGTCCCAGGCGCGGATGCGCACCGGTAGCGGGGTACCCAGCAGCTGTTCGAGCAGTCCTGTGAGCCGCAGCGCGGCGTCGGGCATGGTGCACACCTCCGTGACGACGAACGCCGGAATGTCCTCCACCACGTAAACACCAGGACGCCTTCAGCGCAGTCCCGCAAGCGGGTTACGACTGGGCAAAGCAGTTGCATCACGCACGTATTCGGGGCCCCGAGCCAGGCCGGGAACGCCGAAGGGGCCGCCCGCACCACGGATGGCGGGCGGCCCCTTCGAGGGCTGAACCGGTGACCGACGGTCAGGAGGCCTTGGCCTTGGCCTCCTGCTTGCTCGCGGCGGCGACCGGCGCGGGCTTGGCGGCCTCGTAGAACTCCTCGCGGGGGTTCTCCATGGCGCCGAGGGAGACGACCTCGCGCTTGAGGAACATGCCGAGGGTCCAGTCGGCGAAGATACGGATCTTGCGGTTCCAGGTCGGCATGGCCAGGCCGTGGTAGCCGCGGTGCATGTACCAGGCGAGACGGCCCTTGAGCTTGATCTTCATCTTGCCCATGACGATCATCGCGACGCCCTTGTGCAGGCCGAGGCCCGCGACCGCCCCCTTGTTGGCGTGGCTGTACTCCTTCTGCGGGAAGCCCCGCATGCCGGAGACCACGTTGTCGCCGAGGACCTTGGCCTGGCGCAGCGCGTGCTGGGCGTTGGGCGGGCACCAGGCGTTCTCGTTGCCGGCCTTGCGGCCGACGAGGTCCGGCACCTGGGCGTTGTCGCCGGCGGCCCAGATGTAGTCCGTGCCCTGCACCTGGAGCGTGGCCGCGGTGTCCACGTGGCCGCGCGGGCCGAGCGGGAGACCGAAGCGGGCGAGGGCCGGGTTCGGCTTGACGCCGGCCGTCCACACGATCGTGTTGGAGTCGACCTCGAGGCCGTTCTTGAGCACCACGTGGCCGTCGACGCAGGAGTCCATGGAGGTGGAGAGGTAGATCTCCACGCCGCGGCTCTCCAGGTGCTCCTTGCCGTACTGGCCGAGCTTCGGGCCGACCTCGGGCAGGATCTTGTCCGCGGCGTCGACGAGGATGAACCGCATGTCCTCGCGGGACACGTTGTTGTAGTACTTGGCCGCGTCCCGGGCCATGTCCTCGACCTCGCCGATGGTCTCGGCGCCGGCGAAGCCTCCGCCGACGAAGACGAAGGTGAGTGCCTTGCGGCGGATCTCCTCGTCCGTGGTGGAGTCGGCCTTGTCCAGCTGCTCCAGCACGTGGTTGCGCAGGCCGATGGACTCCTCGATGCCCTTCATGCCGATGCCCTGCTCGGCGAGGCCGGGGATCGGGAAGGTACGGGAGACCGCGCCCATGGCGATGACCAGGTAGTCGAACGGCAGCTCGTACGCCTCGCCCACCAGCGGGGCGATCGTGGCGACCTTGCGGTCCTGGTCGATGGTGGTGACCCGGCCGGTGAGGACCTCCGCCTTCGGCAGCACGCGTCGCAGCGGGACGACGACGTGGCGAGGGGAGATGCTGCCGGCGGCGGCTTCGGGGAGGAAGGGCTGGTAGGTCATGTACGACCGGGGGTCGACGACCGTGACGGTCGCCTCTCCGTAGCGCATCTTCTTGAGGATGCGCCGAGCCGCGTACAGGCCTACGTACCCACCGCCTACTACGAGGATCCTGGGACGCTCCGTGGTGCTCATGCCATCGAGTATCCACCCGGCTCAGGGGGGTACCTCGTGCGCCCCTTCACAAGCTTCGACAGGCCCTGTGCTAAACTCCGCGGCCCGCGTGACGGAGATCATGGCACCGGAAGGAACCCGGCGCCCGGTAACGACCGTTGTCAAGGGCGCGTGAGCTGCCACTCCAAGCCCTCACGGCCCCCGTCGGAGGGTCCCGTCCGGCCCTTGCGGAATCCCCCGTGGACATGCTTCCCGGCACCCTTGGGAACCCACAAGGGCCCCATAGACCCTCATGAAGGCCACTGGACCCGCTTCTCGGGCCGAATTCCTTGTGAAGAACTTCACGAACTTTTCCCGACGGGACGTCACCCGACCCCCCAGAAGGCCGAGCCGACCCCGCTCATACGACGTCGCCCCTGCTCAAGAGATGTTACCGAGGAGTAGCATACATGCGGGGAGCGGGGCCCGACGGACGGATCCCGGCACCCGGGCGCCGGCGGACGCCCCCCTAGGCCACCGACCACGCGATCCCGTCGAGGATGTCGTGCTCGCTGACCACGACCTCCTCCGCGCCGATCCGCTCCATGATCGCCAGCAGGACCAGAGACCCCGCGCCGATCACGTCGACCCGGCCGGGATGCATGGACGGGATCGTCGCCCGCTCGGCGTGGGTGGAGTGGAGCAGCGCACGTGTGATCTCGCGGACGCGGTCGTGGGGGACCCGGGAGTGGTGGATGCGGGCCGAGTCGTACTCGGGCAGGTCCTGCGCGATCGCCGACACGGTCGTCACCGATCCCGCCAGGCCCACCAGGGTGCGTGCCTCGCGCAGCGGGACCGTCTCCTCGACGAGGTCCAGCGCCGCGTCGATGTCGGCCCTTATCGCCGCGATCTGCCCCTCGCTGGGCGGGTCGCTCACCACGCCGTCCCGCAGCAGGTGACGCTCGGTCATGCGCACGCAGCCCACGTCCACCGAGCGCGCCGCCCGCACGTGGTCGTCGCCCACGACGAACTCCGTGGAGCCGCCGCCGATGTCCACCACCAGGAAGGGCTTTTCCAGGTGGTCACGCCCCGTCAGTTCCTTCGTCGCGCCCGTGAACGAGAACTCGGCCTCCTGGTCGCCGGTGATCACCTCGGGCTCGACACCCAGGATGTCCACCACCCCGCGCACGAACTCGTCCCGGTTCTCGGCGTCCCGGGAGGCGGAGGTCGCCACGAAACGCAGCCGCTCGGCGCCGTACTCCTTGATGACCTGCGCGTACTCGCGGCAGGCCGTGAAGGTGCGCTCCAGTGCCTCGGGCGCGAGCCGGCCGGTGCGGTCGACGCCCTGGCCGAGCCGCACGATCGTCATGCGCCGCTCCAGGTCGACGAGTTCGCCCGTTTCCGGGTTCGCGTCCGCGACGAGCAGACGGATGGAGTTCGTACCGCAGTCGATGGCGGCGACCCGGCTCACTGGGCGTCCTCCTCGTTCTTCCCGGACTCGTTCTTGCCCGGCTCGTTCTTGGCCGGCTCGTTCTTGCCCGGCTCGTCCGGCACCGTCACGCACGGACCCTTGCGCCACCACTGCGGCAGCATGGCGATCGCCTCGTCGCCCAGCGGGTTCACGCCCGGCCCGGCCGCCAGCGAGTGGGCGACCAGGACGTGCAGGCACTTGACCCGGTCGGGCATACCGCCCGCGCTCGGAAAGCCCGTCAGCTCCTCGATCTCGTCCCGGCGCCGGATGTAGTCCTCGTGCGCGGCCCGGTACGCCGCCGCCAGCTCCGGGTCGCTCGCCAGCCGCTCGGTCATCTCCTTCATCACGCCGTCGGCCTCCAGCGTGCCGATCGCCGACGCGGCCCGCGGACAGGTCAGGTAGTACAGCGTCGGGAAGGGCGTGCCGTCGGGCAGCCGGGGGGCCGTCTCCACGACGTCCGGCTGCCCGCACGGGCAGCGGTGCGCGATCGCGCGCAGCCCGCGCGGCGGCCGCCCGAGCTGCTGCTTGAAGGCCTCGACGTCCGCGTCGGTGGGTTCGGTGCGCGGGGTGGGCGGCGGGGGTGTTTCCATGCCTGTGGGGAAATCTCTCTGTCGGTTCACTGGTGGCCGGCGTCGGACTTGTCGACTCCGTACCAGACGTTGGTGTACCAGGGGCGGCGTGTCGTCCCCTGCTCGGCGCGGGACTGCTTGGCCGCGCCCGGGTCGGCCACGATGTAGCCGGTCTCCCCGGGCAGCACATAGTGCAGCCGCTGCCGGATCTGCTGCTCGGCGTACGCGTCGTCCTGCCAGCGCGCCTTCTGGTCGCGCAGCTGCTCGACCCGCTGCTGGGCCTGCCGCTTCTGCCGTTGCAGGTCGGCGATGTCGGCACGCTGGGAGACGTACTGCCGCATCGGGTAGGCCAGGGCGACCACCAGCGAGCAGACCACGAGCGCGAGCAGCGCGGCGCGCCCGGTGAGCCGGGAGCGGCGCGCCTGACGCCGGGTCTGGGAGCGGTAGACGCGGGCCGCGGTCTGCTCCCCGAGCAGCCTGAGCCTGGTCGCGGTGGAGAACCGGTCCCGGTCACTCCGGTCCTTCACGGCCATGGTCCCCGCCTCCCCTGCACACGTACGTACGTCCCCGGACACGGTACGGGACCGGGTACGGGGACGTACGGAGGACTGGCAGGGCCTTGCCTCTTTACGGCTCAGCCCTTGGAGACCTCGACGTGACCGCGGAAGCGCGGGAAGGCGCTGCGGCCTGCGTACACGGCGGCGTCGTCGAGGATCTCCTCGATGCGCAGCAGCTGGTTGTACTTGGCGACGCGCTCGGAGCGGGCCGGGGCGCCGGTCTTGATCTGGCCGCAGTTGGTGGCGACGGCCAGGTCGGCGATGGTGACGTCCTCGGTCTCGCCGGAGCGGTGGGACATCATGCACTTGAAGCCGCTGCGCTGGGCGAGCTCGACGGCGTCCAGGGTCTCGGTCAGCGAGCCGATCTGGTTCACCTTCACCAGCAGGGCGTTGGCGGTGCCCTCCTCGATGCCGCGGGCCAGCCGCTCGGGGTTGGTGACGAACAGGTCGTCGCCGACCAGCTGGACCTTGTCGCCGAGCTTGTCGGTGATGACCTTCCAGCCGGCCCAGTCGTCCTCGAACAGCGGGTCCTCGATGGAGACGAGCGGGTAGGCCGCGACGAGCTCCTCGTAGTACTCCGTCATCTCGGCGGCGGAGCGCTCCTTGCCCTCGAAGAGGTACTTGCCGTCCTTGTAGAACTCGGAGGCGGCGACGTCGAGCGCCAGGGCGATCTGCTCACCGGGGACGTACCCGGCCTGCTTGACGGCCTCGAGGATGAGGTCGAGGGCCTCGCGGTTGGAGCCGAGGTTCGGGGCGAAGCCGCCCTCGTCGCCGAGGCCGGTGGACAGGCCCTTGGTCTTCAGGACCTTCTTCAGCGTGTGGTAGACCTCGGCACCCCAGCGCAGGGCCTCGGAGAAGGACTCCGCGCCTACGGGTGCGATCATGAACTCCTGGATGTCCACGTTGGAGTCGGCGTGCGAGCCGCCGTTCAGGATGTTCATCATCGGCACCGGCAGCAGGTGCGCGTTCGGGCCGCCCAGGTAGCGGAAGAGGGGCAGGTCGCTGGCCTCGGAGGCGGCGTGGGCGACGGCGAGGGAGACACCGAGGATGGCGTTGGCGCCGAGGGAGCCCTTGTTGTCGGTGGCGTCCAGGTCGAACATGGCCTGGTCGATCAGGCGCTGCTCGGTGGCGTCGTAGCCGACCAGCTCCGGGCCGATCTGCTCGATGACGGCGAGGACGGCCTTCTCCACGCCCTTGCCCTGGTAGCGGTTGGGGTCCCCGTCGCGCAGCTCGATGGCCTCGAAGGCGCCCGTCGAGGCGCCGGACGGGACGGCGGCACGACCCGTGCTGCCGTCGTCGAGGCCGACCTCGACCTCGACCGTGGGGTTGCCTCGGGAGTCCAGGATTTCCCGGGCTACGACGACGTCGATGGACGGCACGAGCATCTCCTTCGTGGATGTGACGCTGAAAGTGCGGGGCTTGTGAGCCTTGCGGCTAGAGCCTAACCGTCCCGGGGCCCCGGCCGACCGACCGACCGTCCCGTGGACAGGGTGACGGTACACATTGTTCCCGCCCGAAACAAAAGGGCGGGGCGGAGATGCGGAAAGACAAGGGGAACGGCCGGTGAAGAAAAGCCCCCGCCCCGGCGCGTACGGGGGAACACGCGCCGGGGCGGGGAGTCCGTGGGGACGGGGGCCCGTGGGGACGGGGGCCCGTGGGCCGGGAAGCCCGCGGGACCGGGGGTGCGGGCCTGCGGCTTGCGCCGCCCGCCGCCTACTTCAGGTGCAGCTGCTGGCCGGGGTAGATGAGGTTCGCGTCCTCGACGATGTCCTTGTTCAGCTGGAACAGCTTCTCCCAGCCGCCCTTGACGTGGTGCTCGGCGGCGATGGAGCTGAGCGTGTCGCCGGAGGCCACCTTGTACTCGCCGTCGCCCTTCTTGACCTTCTTGCCGGTCGAGGTGGTGACGGTCTTCTTCGGGGCCGGACGCGTGGCGGAGCGGTTGGCGGCCTGCTGCTCGGTGGAGCGGGTGGTGGTGCTCTTGGTCGTGGTGCTCTTGGCGGTGCTGCCGGTGGAGGCCGCGGCACCGCTGTACGGGGTGCTCGACAGCCCCTTGCCGCACACCGGCCAGGCGCCCTTGCCCTGACCCGCCAGGACCTTCTCGGCGACGGCTATCTGCTGCGCCTTGGTGGCCAGGTCGGCACGCGGGGCGTAGGCGGTGCCGCCGTACGCGGCCCAGGTGGAGTTGGTGAACTGCAGGCCGCCGTAGAAGCCGTTGCCGGTGTTGATGGACCAGTTGCCGCCGGACTCGCACCGGGCGACCGCGTCCCACTCGGAGGCGGTGGCGGCGGAGGCGTTGCCGGCCGCCATCAGCGGGCCGGCGACGGCGGCGCCGGCGACACCGGCGAGTGCGATGGCGCGGATGGCCTTGGAATGACGACGGTGCTTGCCCTTGCCGGAAAACAGCATGGATGGATCCCCTCACCGACGCCTGCGAGGTGAGCTGTCGGGTTCGGGCCGGTTGAGTTGCCCGGCCGTGCCCCTGGAGAGGCACGGCTCCACCCCAAGCCGCTCGGGCGAACTGCCCGGTGCGGCACTTACCTTGGGTCCCCCGCTCCTGCCTACGGCGCTTGACGCGACGACTGTTCCCGTACGGCCGCTGGCAGGATTCGGCGTTGCGGCAGCCGGGGCTCGCGATGGCGAGCGGTCATGACCGTAGACACGCGATCCGCCCGATTTCAAAGACGATCAGGGCTTCTGAGACTCATCCCACACTTTCACCGAATGGGACATTCGGCGCGAAATATGACGCGAACTCCCGCTAGTTCTGGGCGTTTTCGACCGGGACATCCAGGCTCTGACCGGCGACGATCTGGTTCGGGTCGGAGCCGATGGCCGCCTTGTTCGCATCGTAGAGCGCGTGCCACCCGCCCTGGACGTCAAGGGAGTCGGCGATGGATGCCAGCGAGTCGCCGGCGCGGACGGTGTAGGAGCCGGCGGAGGCGGTGTGCGCACCGTCGTCGTCCCGGGAGGCGTGCCGGCCGCCGCCGGCCGCCGCCGGGCTCTCCGCCGGGTCCTCGGCGGCGCTGCCACCGCGGTGCCGGCCGGTGCCCAGGGCTCCGGTGTCGACGAGGGCCGAAGAGCCGACGTTCTGCCCGGAGTTGTCCGAGTCGTCACGGTCGGGCGCGGTCGAAGGCGACGCTCCGGGCGTCGCGGCACCCTCCGTACCCGATCCGGGCGTCGCGCCCGACTCGGAGGTGCTGCCCTTCTTTCCGGGCGTAGGGTGCGAATCGGACGGATTCGCGGGGGATCCGGCGGACGAATCGCCCGAAGAGGAGGATTCGGAACCGGAGGCGGAATCCGAAGAGGATCCGGACGAACCGGAGTCGCCGGCGTCCTGCGACGAGTCACCGAGCCCGGGGTCGCCCACGTCGGGCGAACCGTACGATCCGGGTGTGTCACTCGACCCCGACGATCCGGACGCACGCGACGAGTCGGAGGAGTCCGAGGAACCGGAGGAACCGGAGGAACCGGAGGAACGGGACCCCGAGGACGAGCCGTCGCTCACACCCGTGTCGACCCTCGCGGCACCGGAGTCCTTGGTGAGCCCGGAGAGCAGGCCGCAGGTGGGCCAGGCCCCGGGGCCCCGGTCGGCGAGGATCTTCTCGGCCACGGCTATCTGCTGGGACCGGCTGGCCTGGTCGGCGCTCGGGGCGTAGTCGAGGCCGCCGTACGTCTCCCAGTCGTCCTGGGTCAGCTGAAGGCCGCCGTAGTAGCCGTTGCCGTTGTCGGCGCTCCAGGAGCCGCCCGTCTCGCACTGCGCCACCTTGTCCCACGTGGTGCCGTCGGCCGCGTGCGCGCCGGTCGCGCCCAGCAGCGGGATGGCGATGGCGGAGCCGGTCACTCCGGCGGTGACGAAGAGGGCCGGAGCCTGACGGGGGCGACGGTGGCGACCGTTCCCGGAAAGCATGCAAGGACCTTTCGGCGACAACAGGGACCGGCGTGGCGGGTGATGCTCGTACGCCACGCTGATGCGTGAACGTATCGGCTGACGATCCTCCGTCACAAGTTCATGCCGCGCAGATCACGTGAAGATCACACAGTTGAACGTGTGTCACCTTTGCGTCCGTCAAGACTCTCGCGCCGGGGTGAAGCGGACGGGCAGCGTCCGCAGTCCGCGCATGATGAGCCCGCCGCGCCAGCGCAAGTCGGCCGGATCCGCGTCGAGTCGGAGATCGGGCAGCCGGGTGAGGAGGGTGGCGAGCGCGGTCCGGCCTTCCAGGCGGGCGAGCGGGGCGCCGAGGCAGTAGTGGATGCCGTGCCCGTACCCCAGGTGCTGGTTGTCGCGCCGGCCGAGGTCCAGGGTGTCCGGGCCGGTGAAACGCTCCGGGTCCCGGTCGGCGGCCGCGAGCACGACGAGCACGGGGTCGCCCGCGGCGATGTCCTGTCCGCCGATGGTGAGCGGCCGGGTGGCGAACCGCCAGGTGGCCAGCTCCACGGGGCCGTCGTAGCGGAGCAGTTCCTCGACGCCGGTCTCCAGCAGGCCGCGTTCGCCACGGGCCAGGGAGCCCTGGAGCCGGTGGCGCTGCTCGGGGTGGGTGAGCAGGGCGTACGTGCCGTTGCCGATCAGGTTGACGGTCGTCTCGAACCCTGCGAAGAGGAGGATGAAGGCCATCGCGGCGGCCTCGTTCTCCGTGAGGTGCTCGCCGTGGTCCGAGGCGCGGATGAGGCCGGAGATCAGGTCCTCGCCGGGGGCCGGCTCGGCGGGCAGGGCCTCGCGCTTCCTGTGGATGAGCTCGGCGAGGTAGCCGCGCATCTTCTTCACCGACCGCGCGACCCCGCCCCGCGGGCCCTTTCCGTGGCGGATCATCATGCCCGCCCAGTCGCGGAAGTCGTCCTGGTCCTCGCGCGGAACGCCGAGCATGTCGCAGATGGCGTAGATGGGCAGCGGGAAGGCGAACTCGTGGATGAGGTCGGCGGTGCCGCGGGCCGCGAACCGGTCGATGAGGTGGTCGGTCAGTTCCTGTACGCGTGGCGCGAACTCGGCGACCCGGCGCGGGGTGAACGCCTTGCTGACCAGGCGGCGCAGCCGGGTGTGGTCCGGTGGGTCGATGTTGAGCAGATGCGTCATCAGCTCGGCCTTGCGCTCGCCGGGGATGCCGGTCTTGCCCTTGGCGTGCGCGGGCTCGTCGTGGTGCGCCGGGTTCTTGCTCAGGCGCTGGTCGGCCAGGGCCTGCCGGGCATCGGCGTAGCGGGTGACCAGCCAGGCCTCGACTCCGCTGGGCAGGCGGGTCCGGTGCACGGGTGCGTGCTCGCGGAGCCAGGCGTAGGCGGGGTAGGGGTTGCCGGCGAACTCCCAGGTGAAGAGGGGAGGCGGGGTGTCCGCGGGGTCGGTGGGCGGCTGGTCGTGCATGGGGCTGACCCTAGTCGTGGGTGGCCGTTCAGGGTTTTCGCCCCCGCCGCCCCTTCCCTTCCCGAACCCGGGGGCTTCGCCCCGGACCCCAAGGGGGTGCGTCGCCAGGTGCGGGTCTGTGGGGACCCCGGAGCCCCGGGCCCCCGCGCCCCTACTTGTCCTCCGTCTCCCTGATCGCGTCCCGGTATGCCCTCGCCGCCGCGCGCAGTGCCGCCTCCGGGTCCACGCCCTCGGACTCGGCGCGGGCCGCCAGGGCCAGAAGCTCGTAGCCGATGCCCTCGCCCTCGGGGAAGGGGACCTCCAGGCCCGCCGTGCGTACGCGGGAGGCCAGTTTGGCGGCGAGGGCGAGGCCGGGCTGGTGGAGGGGGACGCCCTCGGTGACGGACGTGCGGCGCTTCTCCTCGGCCTTGGTGCGCAGCCAGTGCTCCTTGACCTCCTCCGGCGTCGTGGCCGTCTCCTCGCCGAAGACATGGGGGTGGCGGTGGATCAGCTTGGCGACGATGCCGCCGGCCACATCGTCGATGGAGAAGGGCTCGTCCGGGTCCTCCTCGGCGATGCGCGAGTGGAAGACGACCTGGAGCAGAACGTCGCCCAGTTCCTCGCGCAGCTCCTCCCTCTCGCCCTCCTCGATCGACTCCACCAGCTCGTACGCCTCCTCGATGGCGTACTTCGCCAGTCCCTGGTGGGTCTGCCGGGACGACCACGGGCACTCGGCGCGGATGCGGTCCATGACCTGCACGAGGTCGAGCAGGCGGGCGCCGGGCAGGTCGTAGGAGGCGGGCAGCAGCTCCAGCTCCGGCATGGCGGTCCGCCCGGAGCCGGCGAGACGGGCGAGGCCGTCGGTCAGGGCGGGCTCGCCCTCGCCGGTCGCCACCACCACGACGGTCCGCCCGCCGGAGCAGGCGTCCACCAGTTCCTCCGCGCTCGGCGACGCCTCGGCCACGGTGACGCCCGCCTCGCGCAGATACGGCAACTGCGGGTGCGCGGCCGACGCGCACAGCACCTCGTCGGCCGCGTGCAGCGCCTGCCAGGCCGGCCAGGACAGCAGCCCGGGGGCGACCCGGTGGCTGGTGGTGAGCAGGACGATGCGGCCGGGGGCCGGTGGGGTCGTCGTGGAGGCGTGGTCGGTGGTGGTGTTCACGCTTCCGAACGTAACGCACCCGCCCCGGGACGCACGTGGCTCAGGCGGTCTGCTGTGCCGCCGGCGCCGAGACGTTCCGCAGCCACGGGGTCTTGGCGTCGACGCCGCCCTTCTCGACGTCCCAGGCGCCGTAGCGCGGGTTGAGGTCGATGCGGAGTTCGCGGGAGGCGCTGGACAGGGCCTTCCAGAAGGCCGGCTGGCTGGTGTCGGTGTGCAGGGCCATGGCCAGCTTCTGGGCCTCGACCTGGAGGCGGAGGTTCTCGTCGAGGCGCTGCGGCGGCACCCCGTACTGCTGGAGCCAGGCCGTCTCGAGCCCCTTGGAGCCACCCGCCTGCTGCTCGAGGCCGGTGCGCATGTCCTGCACCTCGCGCGGGGTGACGGTGACCCCCGCGTCCCGGGCGGCGCGGTCCAGCACCCGGTCGAGCACCATCTGGTGCAGGGTGTCCCGGGCGAGGGTGCCGGTCCGGGCGACGGCCTGCTCGTACTGCGTCTCGTCGGCCACCGCGGCCCGCTGCGCGCGGCGTACCTCGTCCACCCGGCTCTGCAACTGGGCGACGCTGATCCGCTGTCCGTCCACGACGGCCGCCGCGCCGGGGTGCGCGTCGTTTCCGCAGGCGGCGAGGAGAGGTGCCGCGGCGATCACGGCGGACAGGACGAGCGCGGTGCGACGGCGGCGGTGCAAGTGAACCTCCCGTTGGAGATTGCAATAACGGGTGCGGCGCGCAGCGCCTCCACCAGGGGTGGTGGACGGGCGACGGGCGGGCGCACAAAGTCTTGCGGTGATCGATGTTAGGCAGCGGGCGGGCTCCGGCCAACCCATTCGACCAACGATTCCACGGGTGTTTCAGGTACTGCCCGGTGTTCCAGGTGCTGCCGTGTGTTTCAGGGCACCGCGCCGCCCCCGCACGACGGCTCAGCCTCGGGCGCGCACCGCCCCCTCCACGGCGGCGGCCACGTCGGCGCGCAGCCCGTCGCCGGTGGGGACCGTGGTGACGTTCCCGTCCGCGTGTCCGCCGCCGACCAGCACGAAGCGGATCTTCCCGTAGTGCGGTGCCGTCCGGCTCGCCGCGGTGACCTCCGGCCGGCCGACGGCGAGGACGACGTCGCAGGAGCGCTGGAGCATCCCGTCGAGGAACGGCCGCGCATTGCCGGTGCTCTGCTCGCCGGTCACCTGGCCGTAGCTGACGCGGGCGTGGGTGGTGAGGGAGGCGTCCTGCATGCCCTGCCAGACCTCGGCCGCGGTGGTGCCGGCGGTGATGCCGTCCTTGCCGGTGAGCAGGCAGGCGTCGGTCTCGGTGTAGTGCCGGGCGCGGGTGTCCGGGATCGGCGGGCGGTCGTCGTGCCGCAAGAGCAGGACCCCGGCGACGACGAGCGCGCCGACGACGGCCGCCGCGCCCGCCGCGAGCGCGATGGTGCGCCCGCGCAGTGAGCGCAGCCGCCGGGCGGCGGCGCGCCCGGCCACGGCGAGCGGGCCGCCCGCCGGCGTCTGCGCCTCCTTGGCCGGACGCGCCTGCGTCACCTGCCTGACCTGCCTGCTCACGTGTCTCCTGCTCTCCTGCCGGCCCGCCGTCGGGCCGCCGACTCCTGCCGTTCCCCGGCTCAGGGGCGGCCGGACCGCCGCGGCCACGCCGTCCACGCGTGCACCGAGGCACCCGCCATGGACAGCGAGATCAGCAGCAGGTCCACCGCGAACAGCAGCCCGTGGGTGTCCTCAGGTGTCATGGCCAGCTCGGTCACCCAGGCCGCCAGCACCGCGCTGAACGCCGCGAAGGGCCACCAGCCGGCCCCGCCGCGCCCCCGCAACGCCATCACCAGGGACGGTACGGGGCACAGCAGGCCGAGGCTGAGGAGGGGCAGCGCGGCGAGCCCGGCCCGCACGGTGTACGGCCGCAGCCTGACGTACGGCCGCAGCACGGCGCCCCTGCCGATCGAGGCAAGCCTCACCCGCCCTCCCCTTCCCGTCCTTTTCCTGTTCCTTCTGCCGTGGCCGGCCGTCCGTCTGTGACGGTCAGCCGTGTGTGACGGTCAGCCGGTGATGGCCACGGGCCCGTCCCACGCGTCGCGGTCGACGGTGAGGGTGACGCCGCCGTGCGCCTCCTTGCTGTTCACCATGTACTGGTGGCCGCGGCTGTGGTTGGTGAACTGGGTGGAGCCCCAGGGCCAGTCCGTCGTGGTGGTGTTGGTCTTGTCCCAGAGGGCGTACCAGAGGTTGCCCGGGAGGTCGGTCTTGTCGGTCGCGGTGGCGATGGCCTTGGCGCTGGAGCTGGTGAAGCCGTAGAAGCCGGCCCGGTAGGTCTTGGCGCGCAGCTGCTTGTCGAACGCCCGGACGTAGGTGAGCACGGCGTCGTTGCATGACTTGTTCGTGATGTCGTACGGCTCCATGTCCAGGTAGATCGCGCTGCCGGCCTTCATGCCGAGCGCGGAGGCCTTGGACACGGCGTCGTTGGCGTCGCTGGTGCCGAGCGTCGACGCGGTGGAGGCGGTGAGCTTCTCCGGGTTGGAGCTGGTCTGGCACGGCGGCTGGGCGCCGACGTAGATCGGGATGAGCTTCCAGCCGATGGAGCCGACCGACTTCACCCAGGAGGCGGTCAGGTTGGGCTGGGAGCAGCCGCGGTTCTTGCCGCCGACGTAGACGGCGGCGGCGCCGTAGAAGCCGGTGTGCCAGGCCTTCATCGTGGACAGCGAGGGCGCGGTGCAGGTGTCGAAGGCACGTCCGGTGAACGTCTTCTGGGCCGGCCAGGTGGTGGCGGCCATCGAGGTCTGCGCCGCGATCCCGGCACCCGCGAGAACGGCGGCACCGGCCACTCCCCACGTGATGTACCTGCGCTTCCTGGACTGCCGGTGCTCGGCCATCCCCACCCCTGTCTCTGGCTGTGTGCACGCGCGCACGTGCGTGCGTGCGTGCGTGGGCACGCGTGCGTGTCGGATGCGGCGTACGGCGACGGTCACGCGACGTACGTCCGCTGGAATACGTTGCTGAGCCCCCTGATGCGGCGCGTCGAGTTCCGGCTGCGGAGACTCCCCCGGCGCCTGAAGCGGATCGCAAAGTAACCGATGCGGTTCCTGTGAACAGGAAACGGAGTCCCTGAATCAGCACATGATTATCACAAGTAACGGCAAAAACATTCGTGCCGGCGGTGGCGTTCCCGCGCCCGGGGTGCGAACTCCTCGGCCTTGACCGGCCGTTGGCGAACCCCTGACCTGTGCATGAACTGTGTGTCCGCTGGGCGTCGTATGGTCCGCTGGCCACCCTCCTGGCTCGTTTCGAAGGACTTCCATGCACACCCTGTCCCGCGCCGCTCGCGCTCTGGCCGTGGCCGCGCTTCCCCTGGCCCTGGCGGCCTGCGGCCCCTCCACCGGCTCCTCCTCCGGCTCCTCCACCGGGGACACCACAACCTCCGCCAAGCCCTCCCCGCCGAAGGATCCGAACGCCGGCCTCATGACGGGCACGCGACTCAAGGAGGCCCTGGCGCCCGCCTCGTCCTTCCCGGCCGGTTTCGTCCCCGTCCCGCAGGGTGCGTCGGACAGCGGCGGCGAGTTCGTCACCCCCCAGACCGAAAGCCCGGGGAAGCCCGACTGCACCAAGCTGGGCACCACGGCCTGGGTGAGTGTCTCCGGTGCCCGGGGAGGCGTGTCGTACGCCAACGACGACTACGTGAACAAGGACAAGACAGCGGAGATCACCGAGGAGATCGACGAGTTCCCCGGGACGGCCGCAGCGACCGCCATGAAGGGCATACGGGGCATCCCGGCGACGTGCCCGAGCTACACGGACACCGACCTGCACGGCACGGTGAAGGTCTCGGGCCGATCGACCACCGGCCTCGGAGACGAGGCGTACACCATCACGCTCACCAGCGGTGCCTGGGACAACGGCACCACCCTGATCGCGGCCCGGCAGGGCACCAGCGTGGTCACCGTGCTCTCGAACGACGGCCACGACAACGGCGCGGCCACGGCGAAGAAGCTGACCCAGCGGATCGTCGCGTCCCTGAAGAAGACGGCCTGACCGTGCCCTACTCTTGCCCCCTGCGATGCCGTGGGGGGCAGAGGTGGGGGTGGAGATGGAAAAGCGTCTGGAAGCAGGCTGGCTCCAGCGAATCGCCTGGGCGGTCCTGCCCTGGGCCACGCTGGGCCTGCTGATCTGGGTTCCGTTCCTGTACGTGGCGATCCGCCGCGGCCGGGGCTCGGACTGGGGGGCGTTCTCGGCCTTCGTCCTCTACGAGTGCGTGACCCTCCCCTGGGCGCTGATCACGTCCGGCGGCGACGGCGACCCGATCCTCGGCGCCGTCGCCGTGCTGTGCATGCTGGCGGCGTCGGCGATGCTGCTGTTCGCCGTCTTCGACGCCCGACGACCCGCGCAGAAGGCGCAGCCGGTGTACGGGACACCGGCGGCGCCTGCGCAGGGGCAGCCGTACGGATACCCGTACGGGCGGTAGCCGAGGACCGCGGGAGCGGCCGTCTCACACCCGCCGGGTGCGGCGCAGGATCCGTACGGCGGGCCAGGCGAGCAGGGCCGCCACGCCCCACAGGAAGCCCGCGATGGCGGCCCATTCGCCGGTGCTGGTCTCCGGATCCCCGGCGCCGAAGACCGTGAACAACAGGGCGAGGAAACCGCACAGGCCGCCGAGGACGGCGAAGGCGACCAGGGTCACCGTCTGACGGCCGGTGCGCCGGGCCGGTGCGGACCGCCCCGGCGTCGCTGCCGGGTCCGGGGCCCGGTTCCCGCCGTCCGCGCCGTTCCCCCCGTTCCCGCCCGCCGACTGCGGCCGGGGCGGCTTCTGCCGGGGCGGCAGCCACACCACGGCCGCCGGCGGCACCGCGGCGTCGACGGCCGCCATCGTGTGCGCGTCCACGCGGTACAGGGCCGGCTCCACATCGACGCAGATGCCGTCGGTGCCGATGAGCCGGCGGCCACCGTCGGGCCAGCTCAGCACGGCTGCGCAGGAGCCGTACGGCACCGTCGCCGCCCGCTGGGAACCGTCTCCCGCCCCGCTCACCAGGCTGACGCCCTCCTCGCCCACGACCAGAGCCTCACCGCCCCCGCCCACGGGCTCGAACCGCCGCCCGGTGACGGCGTACGGGGAACTCGTCGGGGCCGCCGCGTAACCGGCCCAGTCGGCGGTGTGTCCCGCGGGCACCTGCATCAGGGCCGTCTGCCCGGCCTCCACGGCCACCGCGTGCAGATGCGCCGGCGTCGCCGCCCACAGCTCGGCCCGCAGTTCGTCCAAGGCGCGCGGCGGCCGCCCGGCCAGCAGGTCCTCCGCCATGCCCGGCAGCCGTCGTACGGCCGCGTCGGGTGCGGTCAGTGCCGCGTCGGCGCGGCCGCGCACCGCGTCCAGGTCGGCCTGCGCGATCCGGCCCGCCTGAAGGGCGGCGAGAACGTCGACGAAGCCGCCGAGCACCGCGTCCTGCCGGTCGGGCAGGGCGTCCGCGAACGCGGTCACCAGTGCGCACCCGTCGCGGCGGGAGGCGTAGTCGGTCGCCGTGGTGTAGGAGTAGCCGCCCTCCTGCCGCAGGGCGCGGGACAGTTCGCGCTCCAGGACCCCGGCGTACAGCCGGGCGGCGGTGGTGTCGGTGACGACGGCGTCCAGCAGAACGCCGCCGGTGCCGTCGGAGAAGTAGGCGGGAGCGGCGGGAAGGGCGGAGGTGACGGCGGGCAGTGGGCAGCGGCCACCGGCGGGCAGTTCGAGCGACAGCCCGGCCGGCAGGCGCTCACCGGCGATCCACAGCACGGCATTGCCCTGGGTGAACCGGCTCTGCGCCCAGTGCCGTACGTCGTCCGGACGCAGGCTGTGTACGCCCCACTCCGGGTAGCTGACCAGGCCGTGGCCCTGGGCTCCGTAGCGCCACAGCGGGAGCCGGCCGACCTCACGTCGCGACTCCTCGGTGCGCAGGATCTCCTTCTCGGTCTCCAGGCGGTCCATGGGCAGGTCGGTGAGGGAGGCGCAGACGCCGGTGAGATACGCGACGACCTCGTGCTCGGCGCCCTCCACGTGGAAGTGGGTGAACGCGGCCTTGGTCGCGCCGTTGAAGTGGTAGTCGGCCAGGCCCTGGCGGTGCAGGGCGAGATGCTCGACCAGGTGCGTGACACCGGCCCGGGCGAGGGTCTCGTCCGCGACCCCGACACGGAAGACGAGCCCGGCGCGCATCGGCCCGGTGGCGTGGGCGAAGAGAGTGGGTATGCCGTCGACCCGGGTGTGGTGGACGGCGGCCTGGGGGTTCATCTTCGGCCTCTGTTCGATGTCTGTGTCATCTGAGTCTGTGTCATCTGCGTCGGTGGTCCGTCAGCCTCTGGCGAGGGCGGTGTCGCGGTGGCGGATGTAGGTCTCGGCGGGGTCCTTGCCCAGTTCGCACCAGGGGTACCGGGAAGCGAGGTTGCCCAGTGCGCGGAAGCAGGCGGCGGCGCGCGCCATGTCTCCCATGAGGGAGAAGTGCGCGGCGAAGTAGCCCTGGACGGTGACCCAGCCGTAGCCGCGCCGGAACCCCGGGTGGAGCACGGACCGCTCGGCGGCCTCGACGAGTTCGGCCCGCACATGGTCCTGACGCAGGTACTGCTCGCGCTCCTGCCCGCGCAGGTCGAGCCGGTGCTCCATGTGCACCTCGGCCACCAGCCCGCCGCTGAGGGCTCCTTCGGGCGCGGCCAGCATGCACTCCCGGGCGAACCCGTGGGCCGCCTCCCAGCTGCCGCCCCACTTGGGGCACAGCTGCTGGAGCAGCCGGGCCTGCCCGGTGAAGTGGTGCGGATGGTGCTTGGCCAGCCGGTCGTACCGGCGGCGCGCCTCGTTCTGCCCGAGCTGAAGGCCCATGGCGGTGGTGAGCCGCTCCGCCCAGGCCGCGTCGTGCGCCGGGTCGAGCGCGGTGGCCCGGATCAGCAGCTGCTCGGCCTGCCGCAGATGCGCGTGCAGCCCGGCGAACTGCTCGTGGCTGACGTGCTGCGCGCGGGCCGTGGTCCGGATCTCCCAGCCGATCCGCACCTCACGGGCGCCGAGCACGGTGAGCGCGAGCACGTCGTCGGGCGTGGCCGCCACCACACCGCGCAGCCACTCCTCCACCCCGTCCACCTCCGACAACTGCCGGACGGCGAAGGCACGGTCCGTCCCGTACGGCAGCCCGTCGACGTAGTTCCGGATCGCCGCCCAGTCCCGCGCCGCGGCGGCCTGCTGCAGCCAGGCGGCTTCGGGAAAGGCGGAGGCGATCTCGAAGTCCGGGGGCGGCAGGGAGGAGGCGGGAGGGTGCGACATGCGGCGCATCGTAAGCGAGGCCGCCGACAGCGCCGCCCAGCGGGTGAGGACGGCTCTGACCAGGGGAAAAGACGACTACGACTTGACCGTACGCGAACGAGTTGGACACCCGGAGTTCACCTGGCCTCCATACCCTCCGCACTTCTGCTCACGCTCCCCCTCCCGCTGATTCCGGAGTCCCGCATGGCCCTCAGCTCCCGCCGTACCCGACAACTCCTGGAGGCTGCCGCTCCGTTGCTGCTCCAGGGCGAGCAGGTGGAGTTGACCTCCCTGGCCGGCGTGGGCTCGGTCTCCGTCCGCAAGCAGGCGCTCACGGCGGCCGTGGTCGGCGTCCTGAGCGCGGGCACGGTGATGGCGACGGTCACGCCGCGCCCGCTGTACCTGGTCCTGACCGACCAGCGCGTCCTCTTCTTCGACGGCAACCGCGGCGGCAAGCCCGGCCCGCTCGTACTGAACCTGCCCCGCCCCTACGTCTCCGTCGGCGGCTCGAAGAAGGCCTTCCTGGGTCTCCAGTACGTCACCCATCTGTCGGTGGCCGGACAGGAGGGGGCGCTCAAGGTCACCTTCCCGGTGCAGCACCGCGCGGACGGACCGCGCTTCACGGCCGGCTTCCCGGTGACGCGCTGACAGACTGACACGCCGCCGTCAGGCGGCGGCCAGTTCACACCAGACGACCTTCGCCCGATTCCCCTCCCTGGCGAGCGGCTGCCACCCCCAGAGGTCGGCGCAGGCCCGGACGAGCCCGAGGCCCCGCCCCTCCTCCAGGTCGACGACCTGCTCCAACGGGACGGGCGGCTCCGGCGGCGCGGGATCGGCGTCCCACGCCCCGATCCGCAGCACACCGGCCGCCCACCCCGACGGCTGGCCGATCTGGGTCTCACCGGTCCGCCCGGGCCGCGAGCACGACACCACCTGCGCCCGCCACCACGGCCTGATCGACGCCCTCAACCGGATCGCCGCCGAGTTGGGCATGCCGACCCTGGTCGACCTCGGCTACGAGAACGCCGGAGACGGCTTCCGCCACCCGCACAAGAAGCCCGCCGGAGGCGAACTGACCCAGGACCAGCAGACCTACAACAAGGTCATCCGCGGTGTCCACGGGGTCTGCGAGCGCGCCAACTCCCCGCTCAAGACCGCCTTCAAGGCCCTGCGCAGGGTCAGCCTCGACCCCAGCCGCATTACGAAGATCGCCGCCGCAGCCCTCGTCCTGCTCCAGCTCGAGTACGACCGCACCATCTGATCAATCGCAGAACGTCATGATCCGTTACTGACAAAGGCTCAGTGAACAACTACCCACAAAAGCGAAATCGCCAGAATTCTGGAAGTCGCCTCAACCGCGGATATCAACATGTCCTGAAGTCGCCCAGCGCGTCAGAGCGACCCTTCGTGGTAGTCGCCTATAGAGACGTCGTGGATGATGGAACTCCAGAAGTTATCCGCAGAAGCCACGCACATGGGGTCGATGACTTCGAGTCCAGCCCTGAGATCTCTGCCAGCTACTTGTTTGACCTCTCCACTGTCACCCGCAGCGTAGAAAGGGTACCTGGAATCGAACTCACGGAGACAACTGACGAAGCCATCGAGAGTCTCGTTAACGAAGGCAGGCTCCTCATCTCCCTCAAGGCCAAATAGAACCTGCCCTCGATCAACATCGATGTAGAAGCAGAAGTCATCATCGAAGCATCCAATCTGGATCACTTCGCTTCCAGCATCCGTCGTGAAACCAACCGATGGTCTCTCAACGGCTGTGAAAAGTAGGGCTGACTGCGGGAGACCCTGCTCGATCAGGACATCTTTTGCTCGACCGTTTCGAATCGCAGCAACGCAATCACGATCCCAGTGGACGACTCCTGCCACTTCTTCATTTCCCTTCGAAGAGCGCCTTCACTGCGGCATTTCTTGCGGCAGTGGATGCATCTGCGACTTCCGTCCCAGATTTATCCCACGCCCAACTCCACGTGATTTGTTTGAGATTTGGCAACTTCCCGAGAAGTTTTGAACAACGACTAGCACAAGGCTGGAACTCCGAGTACACCTCGCTGATGTAGGACTCATCAACGCCAGGCAGGGCACCATTCTTAAGAGAATTAATGATGTTCTGCTCTGCGTGGATTTTTCCTACTGAGCGAGCCGTGACCACGCCCATGTCTTCCCCTGTTTCCGGGTGCCGCAGGAGAGCAGCTGCATAGTTGTTGTCTTTGTTATTGTCCGCCAGACGCGCCTTTTGTACTGCTCGACTCAGCCGTGTTGAACCGTACTCGACCTCGTTACAGTTGTGGACGAGGACGGGAGTGGCCCCGGCTTCCACATAGTACGTGTGGAGGGTGCCGATGGTGAGGTCGTAGGTGGTGGTGTGCGCGTGGTACAGGCGGACACCGGTGACCTCGGTGGTGCCGGTCGGCGTCTGGAGGACGTCACCGGGCTTGAGGTCCTTGGCCTCGACGAAGGCGGACTGCGTTTCGTCGTAGAACGGGTGGTGGAAGGTCGTCGTCAGATGCGCGTCCTGGGCGCCGGCCGTGCTGACCGCAGCCACCGGAGCCGTCGCCGGCTCATGCGCGCGACCGTGACCATGGCCGCCCGTCAGGGCACCCAGTACCGCTGCCGAGGCCGCCAGGCCGAAGGCCGCCTTGCGGGCCGCCTTCCTGGCCACGGACTTGACCGCGGCCTTCGCGCCGGCCTTCACCGACTTCTCCCCCGTGTACCTGCCTGCGTCCTTGATCGTCAGGTCCACGAAGTCATGGTCCGTCCGCGTCACGATCACATCGGTGACCTTGTGCGCCTCCGTGCCCTTCGCGCCCGGCACCGAGTCGGCGATGGTGTCGCCGACCTTGACCTGGTCGATGGCCTTCGCCGTGCCGTCGGCCATCAGGACCCGCGTCGAGCCGGTGAAGCTGTGGGGGACCGGGCAGCCGGAGGGCTCCTTCTCCGCCGGACCGCCCGCTTCGTCCGAATGCGACTGCGCCCGTGTCCCGGCCGCCTCCGACTCCACCGCCGAGGCCGCCTCATCCGTCGCGTCCCCGACCGCTGAATCGGCGGCCTCCGTCGCGCCCCTGCCGAACAGGCCTCCCACGACCGACATCGCCTTCGGCGCGACCCTCGCCAGCAGCTTGCCGCCCAGCTCGCCCAACTTGCCGCCCAGCGCACCGATGCCCGCGCCCACCAGGGCCGAGCCGGCGAAAGCGCCCACGCTGCAGTCGCCGCCGCCGTTCTCGGCGCACTTGAAGCCCTGCTCCACCAGGGAACCGGCCGCACCCGCCATCGCCGCGCAGCCGACCGTACCGACCCCCCAGGTCGCCGCCTCGCAGCCGGCGAACACCGCCGTGGAGACCACGAACGACGTGATCGCCGCCGCATGGTGCTTGGCATAGTTGGCGACCGTCTTCGTCGCCTGCACCGTCGCCTGGTAGGCCGTACGCGCCCCGCTGGCCAGTTTCCGCCCGGCGGCGGCCACCCCCTTCTTGATCTCGCTGCCCAGGGCACGGGCCTTGCTGCCCAGGGCATGCGCCTTGCTCTTCACCGTGCGGACCACCCGCCCGGCCATGCTCCGCGCCCTGCGATACCCCGACTTCACCCCGGAGACCAGACGCTGGTAGCCGCGTCTGACATGCCGTGACGTGTAGGAGTACACGCGTCTGGCGGTCCGGACCGTGGCACGGTAGAAGTCCGTCACATGGCGCACGATCTTGCGTGCCGTGTGCTTGATGTGGCTGATCGCCGAGTGCACGATCCGCTTGGCGTGGTGGTACAGGCTCTTGGCCGCGCTCTTCACCCGGCTCGCCGCGTGCCTGACCGTGCTCGACACCTTGTGCGCGATGTGGCTGGCCGCCTTCACCTCGCACGAGCCGGTCCACCACGAGCAGTGCCCCGAGGGATCCGTGCCCAGCATCGGGTTGTCACCGACGTACGCGAACGGGTTCGCCGCCGCCGAGTTCGGCACCGGGTTGGGCGAGAAGCTGTCCTTGTTCAGGAACTGGCCCGTGCCCGGGTCGTACCAGCGCGAGGCCGTGCCCACATCACCCGAACCCGGCTCCGTCCACCCGGACTGGAAGCCCAGATGCCCCGCCATCGACGACGCCGCCAGCACCTTGCCCAGCGGGTCGTACGAGGCCGAACCCGCCAGCGACACCGCACCCGAGGTGAACGTGCCCACCACATCGCTGTGCTGGTCGGTCAGGGCCAGCACCCCGCTGCCGCCGGCCGGCTTGACGCCGATCACACCGCCCGCCGGGTCGTAGGTGTAGGTGTTCTCCCCGTCGGAGGCGATCGTGTTGCCCGCGCCCGAGTACTGGAACGTGCGCGACGACCCGCCCGTGGTATCGGTGTCCGTGACGTTCCGGCCCGTGGCGTCCAGCGTGTACGACTGCTGGCCGGCCACGATCTGGTCGCCGAAGGCGTCAGTCTTGAGCGCCACCGTCCCCGACGCCGACGACTCCTGCGTCATCGTGCCGCGCGCCGAGTAGTCGTAGGAGTGCACGCCGTCCGACGTCAGCTCGTCCCGCTCGTCGTACGTGTACACGTCCGAGCCGTTGCGGATCCGGTTGCCCGACGCGTCGTAGGCGTAACTCGTCGTCTTCGTACCGTCGTTCCACGACGTCAAGCGGTCCGCCCAGTCGTAGGTGTACGTGTTGGTGGACGCGCCCGAGACGCCCGTCGTCGTCTTCGACGTCAGGTTGCCGTTGGCGTCGTAGCCGTAGCTGAAGCTCGCCAGCGTCGACGCGCCCTGCACCAGCACGTCGCTGGTCAGCTCGTGCGCGCTGTTGTAGCCGAAGGTGCGGGTCTGGCCCGTCGAGCCGTACTTGACGCTTCTCAGCTCGTTCAGCACGCCGTACGTGTACGACAGTTGTGTGCCCGTGGCCGCGTCGTTCAGGGACGACAGGCGGCCGGCCGTGTCGTAGCCGTACGTCGTCGTGCCCGCCGCGTCCGTCCGGGACGTCATCTGACCGTCGTCGTTGTAGGCGAAGCCGGAGGAGCCCGCCGAGCCCGACGCCGTCAGCACGTCACCCCGGTCGTCGTAGGTGAACGCGTCGTGCGTGGCCGTCTGGTGGTCCACCGCGCCCGCCGTGCCCGCCTCCGACGTGTCCGCCGACAGCACCCGGCCGTCCGCGTCGTAGGTGAAGCTGCGGGTCGCAGTCGCCGCGTCCGCGCCGGCGCCGGACACCGACGTCAGCCGTCCCAGCGAGTCGTACGACATCGACGTGGTCACGCCGCCCGGCAGCGTCGCGTTCGTCAGCCGGCCGTCCGCGTCGTAGGCGTACGTCGTCGTGGAGTCCGCCGCCGACGTGTACTTCGCCGTGGTCGGCTCGATCACCTTCTCCTGCTGGCCCCACGGCGTGTACGTGTAGCGCCAGGAGTTGCCGCGGCCGTCGGTGAAGCGGGTCCGGTTGCCGGCCGCGTCGTACCCGAAGGTCGTGGTGATCGAAGTCGAGGCGTCGACCGGCTGGATCTCCTGTGTGAGGGTGCCCGCCGCGTCGTAGGTGAAGCGGCTGGTGTGGCCGCCCGCGTCCGTGGTCGAGGTCACGTTGCCGACGCCGTCGTAGGTCTGGGAGGTCTCCCAGAGCTTGGTGCCGCCGGCGTCGTAGGACCGGGTGGCCGTCGGGTCGCCGTCGGCGTTGTAGTCGGTCGTGGTGTAGGTGCCGTCCGCCAGGGTCGTCTTCGAGCGGTTGCCCTCGAAGTCGTAGTCGAAGCGGGTGGTGTTGCTGGCACCGTCGGTGACCGAGGTGATGTCACCGGCCCGGTTGTAGCCGTACGTCGTCTTCACGCCGCCTGGCGTGGTCGTCGAGGCCAGGTGCGCGCCGTAGGGGTTGCCGGTGGTGACCGCGTACGAGTTGGTCGTCGTCAGCGTCCGCGTCGACGGGTAGCGCTCCAGCGTCGTCTGCGTGAGCTGACGGCCCAGGAAGTCGTACGTCGCCTGCGTCTGGGCTCCGGTGCCGTCCGTCGCGGACAACTGCTCACCGTCGGCGTCATAGGTGACGTGCGTCTTGGTGCCGTCCGGCTCGGTGACCTGCGCCAGGTTGCCCATCTGGTCGTACAGGTACGACGTGGTCCTGCCGCCCGGCGTGGTGACCGAGGTCTGGTTGCCCTCGCTGTCGTACGTCCAC
Source organism: Streptomyces sp. MK7 (assembly GCF_032658145.1). NCBI lineage: Bacteria > Bacillati > Actinomycetota > Actinomycetes > Kitasatosporales > Streptomycetaceae > Streptomyces > Streptomyces sp. MK7. Next base: position 11,935 of record NZ_JAVACL010000024.1, on the reverse strand, counting down.
ACCGTCGTGCCCGCGTTGGGCGACGACGCGCCCGCCGGGGTGTACGGCGGCAGGGTCTCGGAGACCCTGTTGCCGTCCGCGTCGTACGCCGTCGTGGTGACCAGGCCGCTCGGGTCCTGCTCCTCGACGGCCTCGCCGAAGGTGTTGAAACCGCTGGTGGTGACCGGGCGCACGGTGGAGGCCGTGGTGCCGTCCGGCTCGGCCTGGACGGCGGGCGCGGTGGTGACCGCGAGGTTGCCCGCCTCGTCGTAGGAGTAGTCGGTGGTGTGCTGCTCGGCGTCCGTCATGGACGTCGGCAGGCCCCGCTTGTCGTAGGTGTACGTCGTGGTCTGCGCGTCCGAGGAGCCGACCGTGCCGCCCGAGCGGCCCTTGCCGTACAGCGAGGACACCTCGGTCGCCGACAGCGCCCGCTGGTAGACCTGCACGTTCGAGACCCCGCCCGGCAGGAAGTCCGTGGCGCTGCCGGCGTACTTGGCCTGGCCGATGGTGAGCGGGCCGGTGGCGTTCCACGGCGTGGTGTCGGTGCCCGAGCCGGACAGGGTGCCGTTGACGTAGATCTTGACGGCGCCGGTGGAGGCGTCGAAGACGCCCACGAGCTGGGTCCAGTCACCGGTGGTCGGTACGGCGGTGGAGTAGGCCGCCGGGAAGGAGGTGCCGGAGGCGTCCTTGCTCGTCTGTTCCATGCTCCACAGCGGGGCGCTGGTGTGCGCGTAGTTGTACTGGAGCATGAACGCGCTGTTGGCGGTGCCCGTCTGGGCGACGACGGTCGCGTTGTGGGTGGGCAGCGAGCTCATCTTCACCCACGCCGAGACCGTGTACGAGGCGCTGGTGTCGAGCACCGGTGCGTTCGTCGCGATCTGCTGGCCCGAGGTGCCGGCGAAGTTCGCCGCGCCGTCGCCCCACGTGACTCCCGTGGCCTGGGCGGTGTTGCCGGTGCCCGAGGAGTCGGTGACGCTGGTGCCGGAGGTCTGGTCGAGCTTCCACCACCCCGCCGGGTGACCGGACGCGTCGCCGTACAGCGTCTCGCTGAGCGTGTTGCCCATGTCGTCGTACGTGCTGGTGGTGGTGCGGTCGTAGCCCGAGGCGTCGTGGTCGTTCTCGGTGGCGACCTGGTCGTCCGGCGTGTACGACATGGTGGTCACGCGGTCCACGCCGGTCGGGTCGACCGTGGTGGAGGTGGTGCGGGAAGCCGCGTCGACCTTGTAGTCGGTGACGGTCTCTCCGTTGTCCGTGGTCTGGGAGACGAGGTTGCCGGCCGCGTCGTAGGTGTTCGACTCCAGGACGTAAGCGCCGGTGCCGTCGGCGCTCTTCTTCGTCACCGTCGCCAGCAGGCCGTCGTCGGTGTACGTGTACGACGTGGTGTTGCCCATCGCGTCGGTGATCGACGCGAGCCGTCCGGCCGGGTCGTAGGCCCGGGAGGACTCGGTGAGCAGGGTCGGCGACTGCGGGTTCGTCGGGTCGCCGGTGTACATCAGGCCCTGCGTGAGCAGGTTGCCGTTGTCGTCGTAGGTGTACCGGGTCTCGGTCCCGGCGCTGGTGACCTCCTTGGTCTTGTTGCCGGAGGTGTCGTACGTGTACGTCGTGGTGTCGCCGTCGGCCGCGCCGTCGGCCGCGTTGGCGTCGGACTCGGTCGCCACGTGGTCGTAGACGTCGTAGGTCCACGTCTTCGTGCGCGCCGTGTCGCCGCCGGTGGCGTCCGAGACGGTCTGCGAGGTGGCGTCGCCGTCGTCGTCGAAGACCGTGGTGGTGACGGCGGAGTGGGTGGCCCCGGTCACACGGTCGGTGAGCTGCGGGTCGTGCACCTCGGTCACCTGGCCGGCGGCGTCGTAGGTGTACGTCGTCACCAGGCCGTTCGGGTAGGTGTCCGAGACGACCTTCTGGCTGGTGACCTGGCCCACGCCGTCGTAGGTGTACTGGGTGACCAGGCCGATGGCGTCGGTGGTGGAGGCCACGTCGCCGTTCTTGAAGTACGACACCTGGTTGACCGCGCCGCCGGGGCTGACGGCCTTCACCGGCAGGCCCTTGGGCACCACCCCGCCGTCGGCGGACGGATAGGCGCTGGTGCCGTCGCTGAACTCGGTCGTCGTGGTGCGTCCGTCGGGGAAGCCGGGAACGGCGGGTGTGGTGACGGCCGTCTGGTTGCCGGCCGCGTCATAGCTGTACGACGTCAGGTACGTGGTGTCGGTCGCGGACGCCGAACGGCCGTCGCGGGAGGTGAGCAGCTGGTCGTTGCGCGGATCCGCGGTGGTCAGCTGGGCCGTGGTGTCGTCCGGGTAGTACGTGTAGTACTCGGTGTTGCACTTGTTCGCGGCCTGGTCCTGGCAGGACGTGGAGGACACGATGTTGCCGCGGACGTCGTGGCCGGTGACGGTCATCGCCCCGTTGGGGTCGGTGACGGTGTGCTCGAAACCGGCCGTGTCGTAGCCGAATCGGGTGGTGTTGCCCAGGGCGTCGGTCTCGCTCAGCTGGCGGCCGCCGTGCAGCACGTCGTAGGTGTAGGTGACCGTGGCGTTCGCCGGGGTCGTCACCTTCACCGTCTTCACCGGCAGCAGACCGGTGGAGTTCTTCGCGGCCTGGAACTGCGCGGCGACGTCGGCCTCGGACAGCTGCGAGCGGAAGAGGGCGACGTCGGAGACGGTGCCCTTGAAGTAGGTGGCGTAGCCGGTGTTGTCCGAGGTGTTGTGGTGCGCCTCGTCCGGCCAGTTGCCGCCGAGGTAGCCGGCGCCGACGTACGTGTACGTCTGGCCGACCATGTTGCCCGCGCCGCTCTGGGTGCCCACGAGGGTGCCGTCGAGGTAGAGCGACTGGCTGCTCGCCGAGGTGGAGAGCACCACGTGGTGCCACTTGTTGTCGGTGACCGCCGCGGCGGAGGCGAGCGGCTTGGTGGAGCCGCCGGAGAAGTAGTACTCGCCGTACAGCTTGCCGCTGCTGCCGACGTAGAGGACCGGCGTGTAGGAGCCCGGGGTCGTGCCGTTGCCCAGCGGGTCCCTGGATGCGCCGAGCAGCACACCGTTCGCGGTGGACGTCTTGAACCACATGCTGACCGACTCGGCACCCGAGCCGGGCACCGAACCGTTCGGCAGGGTCACCTGGGACGCCGTCCCGTTGAGGGAGGCGGCCTTGGCGTCGCTGAAGGGGCCGGAGGCACCGAGGGTCACGGAGTTGTAGGTGCCGTCACCACCGCGTACCTGGTCCACGGCCGTGGTGGCGCCCGCGGCCTCACCGAGCCGGAAGTACTCGGACGGCGCCCCGCCCAGCACCGCGCCGCGGTAGGTGTCGCTGGAGCCGGTCACCGTGGGTGCCCCGAGCTGCCACACGCCGCCGTTCTCGTCGGTGAGCTGGGTGAGGGTGGTGGTGGCCGGGTCGTACGTCATGGCGGCGTACGTCTTGCCGGACGGGCGCGTGATGGAGGTGAGCAGGCTGGTGCCGTGCGTGCCGTACGTGTACAGCTCGCTGACGTCGGCGGCGACCAGCGGGCGGCCGTACCAGGCGGCGTCGGCGATGGAGCCGTTGAAGTAGGTGGCGTAGCCGTACTTCGAACTGGTCGAGTAGTGCGGCTCGTCGGGCCAGCTGCCGCCGAGGAAGCCGGTGCCGAGGTAGTTGAACGACTGGTTCTTGCCGAAGGCGGTGGCGCTCTTGATGGAGACGGAGCCGGTGCGCGAACCGACCTTGGCGTTGTCCAGGTAGAGCGTCTGGGAGTTGCCCGCGGCGGACAGCACCACGTGGTGCCACCTGCCGTCGGCGACGGACGCGGAGGACACGATCGGGTTGATCCCGCCGCTGTACCAGAACTCGGCGTTCAGCTTGCCGTCGGTGCCGACGTAGATGGACGGGGTGTAGAACCCTGCCGCCTGGCCGGAGCCGATCGGCTGCGAGGCGTACGAGTAGAGCACGCCCGGTCCCTGCGAGGTCTTGAACCACAGGGATATCGCGCCGGAGTCGGTGTCGTTGCCGAGGTTCTTCGGCAGCGAGACGTCGGAGGAGGTGCCGTTGAAGGTCGCGGCCTTCGACGACGAGCCGGTCAGCGGGCCGGCCGCCTGGCCGAGGGTGACGTTCTCGTACGTGGCGTCGGTCGTGCCCTCGTTGGACAGGTCGGCGTCCTCGGCGGTGGTGCCCGAGGTCTCCGACAGCGGCCAGTAGGCGTGCGGGCCGAGGTCCATCGAGGCGTTGCGGTAGCCGGAGCCGCTGGTGTAGCCGTACGTCGTGCACTTGGTGGTGGACAGCGGCGAGCACACTTTGGTCAGCTGGTCGCCGCTGTAGCCGTACGTCCACGTCTGGGCGGTGGAGCTGTCACCCGGCGTGACCGGGTCGGTGACCACGGTCGCCACGTGCGCGGCCTGCGCGCCCGAGGGGGTCTGCCAGGTCAGCGACAGGGATCGGCCGGAGACCCCGGAGGTCATCCTGGTGATGTGGCCGCTGGTCCAGGTGAGGTTCACCGACCGCCCGTCGGCGTCCGTCACCGAGGTCAGGCCGTAGCCGCCGGAGCCCAGCGACTGGGTGAAGGTGTAGACGGTGTCGTCCTTGTCGGTCAGCGTGTAGCCGCCGGTGACCGACTTGAACGTGGCGAACCGTCCGCTGCCGGGTGTGAAGGTGCCGTCGCTGTTCTTGCCGTAGCCGACCTCTGAGCCGTCGGGGTAGGTGACGTAGACGCTGGAGACCGCGCCGGAGGCGGTGTACTGCTCGGTGGCCTTGGTGTCGAAGATGCTCGACCAGCCCGCCCCGAAGGCCCCGGTCCAGCGGGGGTCGCGGGAGTTGTAGTCGCGCTGGACGTCCAGGGAGGGGCCGACGGTGGAGATGGAGGCGTCGGTGTCGGAGGTCGTGTAGTTGCCGATGGCCGCGTCGAAGCCGTGGTCGCTGCCGTTCTGCGACAGTCCCGAGGTGATCACCCGCTGCGGGACCTGGACGGACATCGCGTACGGCGTGGCCGTCGAGTACAGGTTGGTGGCGGAGTCGTAGGCCTGGACGTACCAGGAGTAGTCCTTGCCCCAGGCCAGCTTGCCCCCGGGGACGGTCCAGTCGCCGGTGGAGACCAGACCGGAGTCGGCGACCTTGGTGCCGGCGGCGTCGAAGACCTGGAAGCGGTACTGGTTGCCGCTGCCGCTGGAGGAGTTGGCGCCGCCCGCCCAGGCGGTGAGCTCGGGGGTGGTGGTGTACTCGACCGCGTTGTCGCTGGGGAACTGCTCGTACAGCTGCGGTGCGGTGTTCCCGTTGTAGGTGACCAGGATGTGCGGGCCGTCGGCGGGGTCGTTGAACGAGCCGAACTGCTTCCAGTGCAGGTTGTCCGTGGTGGACGCGTAGACCGCGAGTCCGTAGTCGGGCGTGGTGCCGTTGAACCAGCCCTGGATGGCGGAGGTCGACAGCGGGACCTGGAGCCAGTCGCCGACGCTGCGGTCGGCGGCGGTGTTGGCGCACGCGTTGGGGACGCTCGGGGTCAGGTTGCCGATCGAGGAGCCGTGCGAGGGGCCCGGGTAGCTGGTGACGGACTCCGGTGTCCATGCCTTGGTCACCAGCGCGACGTCGAACCGCTCGGGGGTGCAGGTGGAGGCCCAGGTGTCGAAGATGTCCAGGTGCGCCTCGGTGACCGTGGCGCCGCTGCCGTCCCAGGCGGTGTCCCAGTGGTTCCAGAAGCTGACCGCCGAGTGGGTACCGGAGTCGTAGGAGCCGGCCTTGATGGTCTGCTCGTAGGAGTGGTCGCCGTCGTTGCCGGAACCGGACTCGGCGTAGGTGGTGGTCCAGCCGTCGTCGACGGTCGGGTCGACGGTGACCGGGAAGACGCGGTGGGCGTCGTGCAGCCAGCGGCTGTCCAGCGTCACCTTCAGCGCGTAGCCGTCCTTGGATTGGACCAGCTCGGAGGTGACGTCGTGGGTGGTGGCCGGGTCACCGGAGCGGGGGTCCACCTTCGAGTCGTAGGCGTACGCCGGGGGGATGCGCTCGACGGTCCTGCCCGCGCTGTCGCGCAGGTCGGTCCAGCCGTTCTCGTGCTGGACGGGCGTGAGGCCCTTGAGGGAGAGGGGGAAGGTCCAGGAGTTGCCGGCGACCGCGGAGTGCAGGACGACCGACTCCTTCACGCCGGTGGCGGTGGGGGCCACCTTCAGATCGGTGGCGTCGAGGGCGCCCGCGTAGGTGACGGTGGAACCGTCCGCGGTGCCCTTGACCGGTGCCGCGCCCTTGAGCGAGTAGGCGATGCGGTGGCCGGAGTCGACCGCGAGGGACGCCAGGGCGGAGTCGGTGGCCTTGGCGCCGAAGTCGACGGCGAGGGAGTTGGCCTTCTCGTGCCAGCGGCCGTCCGGGCCGGCCCGTACGTCCACGTCGATGGGCGCCCACTTGCCCTTGCGCACCTGGTAGTTGACCGGTGCCTGGTACATCTCCCGGGTCGTGGAGCCGTCGGCGTTGTCGTAGACCGTCGCCGTGCGCGAGGACTTGGCGGGGTTGCGCTTGCTGGTCTTGGCGTCGAAGGTGCCGCCGCGACTGCGGCCCTGTCTGATGGCCGGCTTGTGCGGGTGGTAGGCGGACAGCTCGCCGCGTCCCTTGCCGGGGGCGTGGCCCGCGCCGCGGTGGGCGGCGGTGGCGTCGGCGGAGACGTGGTGCCGGTGCCCGGTGGCCGTGCCGGACCGCTGGTGCGGCAGCCTGCCCCAGTGCGGGTCGGTGAACCAGGACTTGATCGAGGCGAGGCTCATGCTCGGCAGCTCGATACGGCCCAGTTCCATGCCTTCGGCGAAGGCCTGATCGGTCGTCAGCGTCAACGCCAACGCGGTGAGCACCACGACGGCGAGGGAACGACGCGCACGGCGGGCACGGCGTGGGGGGCGCCCGGTGCGCGAGGGGCGCGCGGGGCGCGCGGGGCGCGGGCGGCGACTGAGCGGCCACACAGGCACGACTTCGACTCCAGCGGTCAGGAACGGCACAGAAACGCGCCGAATCTTGCCCGCTGTGAACATCCTGTGGACAGATTCAAGAGACGATCTTGTGCCGCTCTTGACTGGCTCTTGCTCAACCCGACCGATTTGCTGTCGGGCACCCCTTTGCCGCTTGTGAACGGCTTTGCCGAAACGTCACATCACCCGAATCGATTCTTCACCTGACGGTGACTCATGTGCGGGCGTTCCCAGGGCAGTCAGGCGCTCAGCCACCGCACTGCTCCAGCATCATCCGCTTGTCCGCCGGGGTCACCGGCAGCGCGTACTTCCGTGACACCTGGGCGAAGCGCACGCTGTACGCGCACCGGATGCCCTTGTCCGGCGGCAGCCAGGCCGCCGGGCCCGAGTCACCCTTGGCGGAGTTGGCGGGGCCGTCCACGGGGAGCAGGTTGAGCGGGTCGTTGGCGATCTGCTCGCGCTTGCCCTTCGTCCAGTGCGCGGCGCCCATCTGCCAGTCGTAGGACAGCGGCATGACGTGGTCGATCTGGACGGTGGTCGCGTGCGACTTGGTCCACCGGATCGTGTGGCCCGTGTACGGGTCGTGCAGGGTCATCGAGACGATCACACAGTCGGAGCCGTTGCGGAAGCGCACGTCCTGGCCGTCACGTTTCAGCAGGTCGTTGCGGGTGTCACAGCCGTTGCGCGCCCAGGGGACGCCGTCGGCGGTGTCCATCCAGGCGTAGCCGAACTCCTCCCGGTCGTAGCCGGTCTTCGGCCCGCGGCCCTTGGTGGCGAGGGACCCGACGAGCGTACGGGCCGCGGCCCGGTCGGCCTTGCTCGTCAGCGGGGCCAGGCCCGGCTTCGTGCCGTCCGGATTGTTCAGCGGGCTGACGGAGTGTCCGTCCGTGGCGGGCGCGGGTGCCCCGCTCCCGCTCGGCGAACCGCCGCCGCCCGTACCGCCCTTGCACCCGGCGGCGAGCGCCACGGCGGCACACACCGCCAGACCGGCGCGCAGCAGGGAACGCGCCCCGCGCGCCCCGCCCCGGCGCCTCGCACGCCCCTCGGTACCACGGCACACCTCTGCGCGCATGAGCCCTCCCCTTGCCGTACGGCCCCGCCCCTGTGTGCCGGGCCTGCCTTTCCCGTGCCCACGGTAGTCGGGACGATGTCCGGCTCACTCGGGGCGTGCGGAGGCACACGACGCGGATGGGGCGGACAGGGCGTACCGGTCCCTTCGCCCCAGGAGCGTCCCGCTGCCTACGACCCGAGGACCGACGCCAGGAACTCCCCCACCCAGCCCAGCAGTTCGCGGCCGATCAGCGGCTTGCCGCCGACCTTCGCCGTCTTCGGGCGGGGGACCAGGACCTGGTGCACGGCCGGCTTGATGACCGTGCCCGGGTACAGGCGCTTCAGGCGCAGTTCCTGGGACTCGCGCAACTCCACCGGGGCGAAGCGGATGTTGTTGCCCTGGAGGACGATCTCGCCCACCCCGCAGGCGCGGGCGAGCATGCGCAGGCCCGCGACCAGGAGGAGGTTCTCCACCGGTTCGGGCAGCTTGCCGTAGCGGTCGGTCAGTTCCTCTCGGACGGCCTTGATGTCCTCCTCGGAGTTGGCGGAGGCGATCGAGCGGTAGGCCTGGAGGCGCAGGCGCTCGCCGGGCGCGTAGTCGTGCGGGACGTGCGCGTCGACCGGCAGCTCGATCTTGACCTCCAGCGGGGCCTCCTCCTCGGCCTCACCGGTCTCCAGCTGCCTGCGGTAGTCCGCGACCGCCTCGCCGACCATGCGGACGTACAGGTCGAAGCCAACGCCCGCGATATGGCCGGACTGCTCGCCGCCGAGCAGGTTTCCGGCGCCGCGGATCTCCAGGTCCTTCATCGCCACGTACATGCCCGCGCCCATCTCCGTGTGCTGGGCGATGGTGGCGAGCCGCTCGTGGGCGGTCTCCGTCAGCGGCTTCTCCGGCGGGTAGAGGAAGTAGGCGTAGCCGCGCTCGCGGCCACGTCCGACCCGGCCGCGCAGCTGGTGCAGCTGGGAGAGGCCGAAGTTGTCGCCGCGCTCCACGATCAGGGTGTTGGCGTTGGAGATGTCGATGCCCGACTCGACGATCGTCGTGGAGACCAGCACGTCGAACTTCTTCTCCCAGAAGTCGACCACGACCTGCTCCAGGGCCGACTCCGACATCTGGCCGTGCGCCGTGGCGATGCGGGCCTCCGGGACGATCTCGCGCAGTCGCGCCGCCGCCCGGTCGATGGTCTCCACCCGGTTGTGGATGTAGAAGACCTGGCCCTCGCGCAGCAGCTCGCGGCGGATCGCCGCGCCGATCTGCTTCTCCTCGTACGGCCCGACGAAGGTCAGCACAGGGTGGCGCTCCTCCGGCGGGGTGGTGATCGTGGACATCTCGCGGATGCCCGTCACCGCCATCTCCAGGGTGCGCGGGATCGGGGTCGCGGACATCGTCAGCACGTCGACGTTGGCGCGCAGCTTCTTCAGCTGCTCCTTGTGCTCGACGCCGAAGCGCTGCTCCTCGTCGACGATGACCAGGCCCAGGTCCTTGAACTTCGTCTCGGAGGAGAACAGGCGGTGGGTGCCGATGACGACGTCCACCGAGCCCTCGCGCAGGCCCTCCAGGACCGCCTTCGCCTCGGTGTCGGTCTGGAAGCGGGACAGCGCCCTGACGTTCACCGGGAACTGCGAGTAGCGCTCGCTGAACGTGCCGAAGTGCTGCTGCACCAGCAGCGTCGTCGGGACCAGCACCGCGACCTGCTTGCCGTCCTGGACGGCCTTGAAGGCGGCGCGGACCGCGATCTCCGTCTTGCCGTAGCCGACGTCGCCGCAGATCAGCCGGTCCATCGGGACCGACTTCTCCATGTCCTCCTTGACCTCGGCGATCGTGGTCAGCTGGTCGGGCGTCTCCGCGTAGGGGAAGGCGTCCTCCAGCTCGCGCTGCCAGGGGCTGTCGGCGCCGAAGGAGTGGCCGGGGGCGGCCATGCGGGCCGAGTACAGCTTGATCAGGTCGGCGGCGATCTCCTTGACCGCCTTCTTCGCCCGCGCCTTGGTCTTGGTCCAGTCGGCGCCGCCGAGCCGGTGCAGGGTGGGCGCCTCGCCGCCGACGTACTTGGTGATCTGCTCCAGCTGGTCGGTGGGGATGTAGAGGCGGTCGCCGGGCTGGCCGCGCTTGGCCGGGGCGTACTCCACCACCAGGTACTCGCGGGTGGCGCCCTGCACGGTGCGCTGCGCCATCTCGATGTACCGGCCCACGCCGTGCTGCTCGTGGACGATGTAGTCGCCCGCCTCCAGGGTCAGCGGGTCGATGGTCTTGCGGCGCCGGGCCGGCATCCGGGCCCCGTCCCGGGTGGCCGCGCGCTGCCCGGACAGGTCGGTCTCGGTGAGCACGGCCAGCTTCAGCGCGGGGTCGACGAAGCCCTGGTCGATGCAGCCGCACGCCACGTGCACCACCGACGGGGACGGCTCACCGAGGTCGGCGTCCAGGCGGGCCGCGATGCCCTCGCCGCCCAGCACCTCGACGGTGCGGGTGGCCGGGCCGTGCCCCTCGGTGACGTAGACGGTGCGCCAGCCGTCGGCCAGCCAGCCCTTGGTGTCGGCGAGCGCCCGCGCGGTGTCGCCCCGGTACGTCTCCGGTGCGTGCATGCCCAGCTTGAGGGTGTCCCCGCCGCCGTCGGCGTGCCCGTCGTACGCCGTCTCGTCGGCGGCGAACGGGGAGACGGACCACCACATCATGTCCAGCTCGCGGGCCCGGTCCCGGACGTCCGCGATCGACCACAGGGAGGCCGCGCCGACGTCGATCGGCGCCTCGCCCCCGCCGGCGCCGGCCGCCCAGGACGCCTGGAGGAACTCCTGGGAGGTCGCCACCAGGTCCGCGGCGCGTGTGCGCACCCGCTCCGGGTCGCACACCACGGCCATCGAGCCCTTGGGCAGCACGTCCAGGAGCAGCTCCATGTCGTCGACGAGGACCGGCGCGAGGGACTCCATGCCCTCCACCGCGATGCCCTCGGCGATCTTGCCGAGCAGCTCGCCGAGCTCCGGGTGCTGCTCGGCCAGGGCGCGCGCCCGCGCGCGTACGTCCTCGGTGAGCAGCAGCTCGCGGCAGGGCGGGGCCCACAGGCCGTGCTCGGCGACTTCGAGGGAGCGCTGGTCGGCGACCTTGAAGTAGCGGATCTCCTCGACGTCGTCGCCCCAGAACTCGATGCGCAGCGGGTGTTCCTCGGTGGGCGGGAACACATCCAGGATGCCGCCGCGCACGGCGAACTCGCCGCGCTTCTCCACCAGCTCCACGCGCGCGTACGCGGCGGCGGCGAGAGCTTCCACGACGTCGTTCAGGTCGGCGGTCCGGCCGGTTCTCAGGGCGACGGGCTCAAGGTCTCCCAGGCCCTTGACCTGCGGCTGGAGCACCGAGCGGATCGGTGTGACGACGACGGAGACCGGGCCGGTCTCGGGGTCGTCGGAGCTCGGGTGGGCCAGCCGGCGCAGCACGGCGAGCCTGCGGCCCACGGTGTCGCTGCGCGGGCTGAGCCGCTCGTGCGGAAGCGTCTCCCAGGAGGGGTACTCCACGACGCCTTCCGGCGGCAGCAGGGAGCGCAGCGCCGCGGCCAGGTCCTCGGCCTCGCGGCCGGTCGCCGTCACCGCGAGCACGGTGCGGGCGGCCTCGCGGGCCAGGGCGGCGACCGCGAAGGGGCGGGCGGCGGGCGGGCCGACGAGGTCGACGTGCATGCGGCCCGCGTCCGCGGCCGCGGTGGTCGCTTCCGCGAGGGCGGGGTCCTTGACGACGGCGTCGAGCAGACCGTGCAGGCTCATGGAGGGCTTTCCATCCTGGGGTGGCAGGGCGTGGGCAACGCGAAGGGCCCGACTCGGGTGCGGGGCGGGCTTCCTTCAGCCTACGACGCCGGCAGCGGGACCGGTGGGGCTGTGGACAGCGCCTCGACCGTCGAACAGGTGTCCGGCACGAGTGGTGTGCGGGGTCGCCGACATGCACAAGCCCGGGGTGGGGGGGCCCCCCCGGGGGGGGGCCCCCCGGGGCCCCCCGCCCCCCCCCCCCCGGGGGGGGGGGGGGCGCCCCCCCC
>NZ_JAVACL010000023.1:0-121672 GCF_032658145.1 Streptomyces sp. MK7 | reverse complement strand
GGAGCTCCGTAAAACGACTCACGGACCTCCTTTCCGCGCTGGTCAGAGCGTCATCGTGACTCGTGGATGAGTCGTGGCCGCACGGGTCCCGTATCAACTTTGTGGGTCCTTCCTCCCTCGCGAGGGAGCAAGGACCGCTACGCTGACTGTGCAAACCTCGTGTCACCCGCCAAGGCACCGGATTGCAAGATCTCTGGACGAGCGACCAGAGAAAACCTGAAGCGAAGGAACACCAGAACAGGCCGGCACTGGACCGCCACCAGGCCGGAGCCTCACTTCACTCAGACGCTGTTCCCCAAAGACGGAGGCCGCAGCGCCATTCGGCGTGCGGCCTCCGGTGCGTCGGGCTAGGACGCACCATCCTGCCTTCGGGCAGGGAGACTGCTTACGCAGTCATGTGGGTAGGGCCTGAGCTGAGGTCGTGGTTACTCACTTGCCGTTCCACCAGTCGTGCAAGAAGCGCAACAGGTTGATCGCGAATGAGGCCGCGGCCCAGCTTGGGCCCTTCTTCCACCTCGCCGTCTCGGTCTCCTGAGACGGTTCCGGTTCCTCCTTCACCGTCTCGGTCTCCCGGGACGGCTCCGGTGTCCCCTCCTTCGTCGTCTCAGTCTTCTGAGGCGGTTCGGGCGTCTCCTCCTTGGCCGTCTCGATCTCCCGGTCCGGTTCGGAGGGGGGCTGTTCGCACGGCTTGCCTTCCAAAAGTCACCTCCAGATCGGAGCCCGTTCAGTCGGGCAATGGACGTGATCTGAGGGACTGGTTGGCATGGCGTACGGCCACCCGATGGCAGCCTATGGGGCCCGTCGAGCGGGTGTGGGCGGTTCGCCAAACAAGGTCGAGATACGAGGCGGATGCGCCGTCGTTGACCTTCACGCGGACTAACTGAGACGGAAACTGAGACGGAAGCCGAAGGGGCGCCCGGTTCGATGAACCGGGCGCCCCTTCTACTTGCCTGGTCAAGGCACTAGAGGCCGTGGCGGGAATTGAACCCGCGTACCTCGCTTTGCAGGCGAGTCCCTGGGCCACTCGGGCACACGGCCGTGTCGGGGAACCGCTGGGCGGTCCGTTCCGAACTCGGTGCGTCGACCGTAGGCCGTGGTGAAGGGGCGACTCAAGGAAACGGCGGGTGCCGCAACGCGACTGCCATACGCCGTTCACAAAGAACGTTCGCGGAGAAGGGGGAGGACGAGTGGAGGTCGTACGACCAAGGTCCCGGTCCGGGGGCGACTCCCGACAGGGGCAAGAAGCGGCTGCGGACCTTACCCTGGCGACCATGACCGCCCTGGAACCACGCAACACCGGCGTCGCCGGCACCTCCGACGAGCCCGGCGGATCCCGCCCGCGGGAGGCATCGGTCCCCGCCCCCGTGGCGGCCGATGAGGCCACCGGCACCGTGCTCGGCCGGGCCTACCGCTCGCTCAGCGTCGGGATCGTCTCCGTCGTGCTGCTGATCGCCTTCGAGGCGACCGCCGTGGGCACGGCGATGCCGGTCGCGGCCCGGGAACTGCACGGGCTGTCGCTGTACGCGTTCGCGTTCTCGGGGTTCTTCACGACGAGCCTGTTCGGGATGGTGCTCGCCGGGCAGTGGTCGGACCGGCGCGGTCCGCTGGGCGCGCTCACCGCGGGGATCGGCGCGTTCGCGGCGGGGCTGCTGCTGGCCGGGACGGCCGCGACCATGTGGGTGTTCATCGCCGGGCGGGCCGTGCAGGGGTTCGGTGGCGGGCTGGTGATCGTCGCCCTCTACGTCGTCGTGGGACGGGCTTATCCGGAGCGGCTGCGTCCGGCGATCATGGCGGCGTTCGCGGCGGCCTGGGTGGTCCCGTCGATCGTCGGCCCGCTCGCCTCGGGCGCGGTGACCGAGCACCTGGGCTGGCGCTGGGTGTTCATCGGCATCCCCGTGCTGGTGGTGTTCCCGCTGGCGATGGCGCTGCCCCAGATACGGCGGCGGGCGTCGGGCCCGGTGGGGGAGGGCACGGACGGGGAGACCGAGCAGTCCTTCGACCGGCGGCGCATCCGGCTCGCCCTCGGGATCTCGCTCGGGGCCGGGCTGCTCCAGTACGCGGCGCAGGACCTGCGGTGGATATCGCTGATACCGGGAGCGGCGGGGGCCGCGCTGCTGGTGCCGGCCGTGCGGGGACTGCTGCCGCGCGGCACCTGCCGGGCGGCGCGCGGGCTGCCGTCGGTGGTGCTGCTGCGCGGGGTCGCGGCGGGCTCCTTCGTCGCCGCCGAGTCCTTCGTCCCGCTGATGCTCGTCACCCAGCGCGGGCTCTCCCCGACGCTGGCCGGCTTCTCCCTGGCGGCGGGCGGCGGGACCTGGGCGCTCGGCTCCTGGGTGCAGTCGCGGCCCAGGACGGCGCCGTACCGGGAGCGGCTGATGACGCTCGGGATGGTCCTGGTGGCGGCGGCCATCGCCACCGCGCCCAGCGTGCTGATCCACTCCGTGCCGGTCTGGACGGTCGCCGTCGCCTGGGGCTTCGGCTGCTTCGGCATGGGCCTGGTCATCGCCTCCACCAGCGTGCTGCTGCTGCGCCTGTCCGCCCCCGAGGAGGCCGGCACCAACTCCGCGGCCCTGCAGATCTCCGATGCCCTGTCCAACGTCCTGCTGCTCGCGGTGGGGGGTGCCGCGTTCGCCGCCCTGGGCGGCGGCACGGTGGCCCACACCACCGCGACGGCGACCGGCTCCACCGCCCATCCCGCCGCCTTCGCGGCGGTGTTCCTGCCGATGGCGGGGGTGGCGTTGGCGGGGGTTTGGGTGACGAGGAGGGTGCGGGCCGAATCTCGGTGACACCACGTGGTACCACGTAGTACCGTGGAGGTATGGCTGGACTGAACCTCCGCTTCACGGACGAGGAACTCGAGGCGCTGCGCGAGCGGGCGGCGGCCGAGGGCAGGAGCATGCAGGCGTTCGCGCACGACGCGGTGATCGCTGCCGTGAACGAGCGCTCCCGGCTGTTCAACGAGGCGGCCGAGCATGTGCTCAAGGCCAGCGCCGAGCTCAACCGGAGACTGGCCTGATGTACTACCTCACCCTTCCCGAGCTGCTGCACCTTGCCAAGCGGCTCGGGGCGGACGAGGTGCGCGACTACGGTCTGCTGAACTCGGCGCTGGCGCGTCCTCAGTCGAGCGTGTTCGGGCAGGACGCCTACCCGGACGTCTGGCACAAGGCCGCCGCGCTCATGGAGTCCCTGGCGCGCAACCACGCACTCGTGGACGGGAACAAGCGCATCGCCTGGTACGCGACCTGGGTCTTCCTGCACCTCAACGGGCATCTGCTGGACCCGGACTTCGATGTGGACGAGGCTGAGCGCTTCGTGCTCGATGTCTGCCAGGGCGCCCTCGATGTACCCAAGATCGCCGCGCAGTTGCCGCGTTTTGCTCGGTGATCTGTGACGCGTGTCGCACCCGGGCCCGGCGGGGTGTCGTCGGCCCGGGTGACGGGTGAGCGCACCGGTAGGGTGGCCCGGTTGTCATCCGTAGCCGAGCCCCAGCACAACGAACCGGAGACCGTGACTACTACCGCCGCCAGCTCGTCGCACTCGCACCATCTCTCGCCCGCCTTCCCCGGACGCGCCCCCTGGGGCACCGCCGGCAAGCTGCGTGCCTGGCAGCAGGGGGCGATGGAGAAGTACATCCAGGAGCAGCCGCGCGACTTCCTCGCGGTCGCCACCCCCGGCGCCGGCAAGACGACCTTCGCGCTGACGCTCGCCTCCTGGCTGCTGCACCACCACGTCGTGCAGCAGGTGACCGTGGTCGCGCCCACCGAGCACCTGAAGAAGCAGTGGGCCGAGGCGGCGGCGCGCATAGGCATCAAGCTGGACCCCGAGTACAGCGCGGGCCCGCTCGGCAGGGAGTACCACGGCGTCGCCGTGACGTACGCGGGCGTCGGCGTGCGCCCCATGCTGCACCGCAACCGCGTCGAGCAGCGCAAGACGCTCGTCATCCTCGACGAGATCCACCACGCGGGTGACTCCAAGTCGTGGGGCGAGGCGTGTCTGGAGGCGTTCGAGCCGGCGACCCGCCGCCTGGCCCTCACCGGTACGCCGTTCCGCTCCGACACCAACCCCATCCCGTTCGTGACGTACGAGGAGGGCCAGGACGGCATCCGGCGCTCGGCCGCCGACTACACCTACGGCTACGGTTCCGCGCTCTCCGACGGCGTCGTGCGGCCCGTCATCTTCCTCTCCTACAGCGGCAACATGCGCTGGCGCACGAAGGCCGGCGACGAGATCGAGGCCAGGCTGGGCGAGCCGATGACCAAGGACGCCGTCAGCCAGGCCTGGCGCACCGCGCTCGACCCGCGCGGCGAGTGGATGCCGGCCGTGCTGCGCGCCGCCGACCAGCGGCTGACCGAGGTCCGCAAGGCCGTCCCGGACGCCGGTGCCCTCGTCATCGCCTCCGACCAGGACTCCGCGCGCGCCTACGCCAAGCTGATCCGCGAGATAACGGGCAGCGGCGCGACGGTCGTCCTCTCCGACGACATCGGCGCCTCGAAGAAGATCGACGAGTTCAGCGACGGCGACGACCGCTGGATGGTCGCGGTCCGCATGGTGTCCGAGGGCGTCGACGTACCCCGCCTCGCGGTCGGCGTCTACGCCACGACGATCTCCACCCCGCTCTTCTTCGCCCAGGCCGTCGGCCGTTTCGTACGGTCCCGGCGGCGCGGTGAGACCGCCTCCGTCTTCCTGCCGACCATCCCCGACCTGCTCACCTTCGCAGGCGAGATGGAGGTCGAGCGCGACCACGCCCTCGACAAGCCGCAGAACGACGGCGAGGAGGACCCGTACGCCGAGTCCGAGAAGGAGATGGAGGAGGCGAACCGGGAGCAGGACGAGGACACCGGCGAGCAGGACATGCTGCCCTTCGAGGCGCTGGAGTCCGACGCCGTCTTCGACCGGGTCCTCTACGACGGCGCCGAGTTCGGCATGCAGGCCCACCCGGGCAGCGAGGAGGAGCAGGACTACCTCGGCATCCCCGGCCTGCTGGAGCCCGAACAGGTGCAGCTGCTGCTGCAGAAGCGGCAGGCCCGGCAGATCGCGCACAGCCGCAGGAAGCCGGACAGCGAGGCGGATCTGCTCGAACTGCCCGCCGACCGGCGGCCGGTGGTGACCCACAAGGAGCTGATGGAGCTGCGCCGGGAGCTCAACAACCTGGTCGGCGCCTACGTCCACCAGAGCGGCAAACCGCACGGCGTGATCCACACCGAGCTGCGCCGGGTGTGCGGCGGCCCGCCGAGCGCCGAGGCGACGGCGGGACAGCTGCGCCAGCGGATCGCCAAGGTGCGGGAGTGGGCCACGCGCATGCGCTGACGGCGCGCGCCACGGCACACCGGGCTGCGTGCGTATCCGGACGAATGCAGGCAGGCCGGATCTGCCCTTGCCCGGATTCTGGACGGAGGCTTCCGCTCAGCGAACCGGCTTCGCTACTGTCCCGCTACGCACACGCCCCGTGGCAGCGCCGCCGCGGAGCGCAGCCGTGAAGCGACTTACGTCCGGGACGGCCCGGACCGCCGGCCGATCGGCGGCCTCTGTTGCGCGTCACTGACGGGACTCGGTGACGTACCCGCCGCGATGAGCGCCGCCGACCTCACCACTTAAGGAGTGGGCGTCGTGACCGCGGAGACCTCTCAGACGCTCGACCGGGGACTGAAGGTCCTCAAGCTGCTGGCCGACACGGACCACGGGCTGACCGTCACCGAGCTGTCCCAGAAACTGGGTGTGAACCGCACCGTCGTCTACCGGCTCCTCGCCACCCTGGAACAGCACGCGCTCGTCCGCCGTGACCTGGGCGGACGGGCCCGGGTGGGGCTCGGGGTGCTGCGCCTGGGCCGCCAGGTGCACCCGCTGGTGCGCGAGGCGGCGCTGCCGGCGCTGCGGTCGCTGGCCGAGGACATAGGGGCGACGGCGCACCTGACGCTGGTGGACGGGTCGGAGGCGCTGGCGGTCGCCGTCGTCGAGCCCTCGTGGACGGACTACCACGTGGCCTACCGGGCCGGGTTCCGGCACTCCCTGGACCGGGGTGCCGCGGGCAAGGCGATACTCGAGGCCCGCCGCCAGCCGATGGCCGACCCCGGCTACACCCTCACCCACGGCGAACTGGAGGCGGGCGCCTGCGGCGCTGCGGCCCCCCTGCTGGGCGTGACCGGCCTCGAGGGCAGCGTCGGCGTGGTCATGCTCGCCGACTCCGTGCCCGAGAGGGTGGGCCCGAGGGTCGTGGACGCGGCCCGCGAGGTCGCGGAGGCGTTGCGCTGAGGATCGCGGGGCGCCGGGCTGAGGTCGCGGAGGCGTCGCGCTGAGGACCGCGGGGGCGTCGCGCTGAGCCACAGGGGTCCGAGCGGGGGGTGACCGCCGCCTGGCCGGATGTCGTCGTCGCGTTAGATTGATCCCGTGCTCTCTCGCCTCTCTCGCCCCAAGGCCCTCGCCGTCTGCGCGCTGCCCGTCGTGGCCCTGATCGTCACGGCTGCGGCGGCGCCGCTGCCGTTCTCGGTGGCACAGCCCGGGTCGACGGCCAATGTGCTCGGCACGTACAGGGGCAGCCAGGTGATCACGATCTCCGGTACACCGGTGCGGAGCACGAGCGGGCAGCTGCGGATGACGACGATCGAGGCGACCGGCCCGGACGCCCGCGTCACGCTCGGCGACGTGATCGACGGCTGGTTCGACACCGACCGGGCGGTCATGCCGCGCGACGCGGTCTACCCGAGCGGTGACACCGTCCAGCAGATCGAGCGGCACAACGCCGCGCAGATGAAGCAGTCCCAGGACGCGGCGACCCAGGCCGCCCTGAAGTACCTCGGCCTCAGCGGCGACAAGAACATCAAGGTCTCGCTGAAGCTGGCCGACGTCGGCGGCCCCAGCGCGGGCCTGCTGTTCTCGCTCGGCATCATCGACAAGATTCACGGCGACGGCACCGGCGGCGACCTCTCGGGTGGCCGCACGATCGCCGGCACGGGCACGATCAGCCCGGACGGCACGGTGGGCCCGGTCGGCGGAGTGTCCCTCAAGACCCAGGCCGCGCACCGGGACGGCGCCACGGTCTTCCTGGTCCCGAAGGCCGAGTGCGCCGACGCCCGCGCGGAGCTGCCGAAGGGCCTGCGCCTGATCCCGGTGACCACCCTCAAGGGCGCGATCGGCGCCCTGACCGCCCTGCGCACGGGCAAGGGCTCGGTCCCGAGCTGTTAGCACGAGCGAGCTGTCACAACGAGCGAGCCGTCAGAGCGGTGAGCTGTCACAACGAGCCGGAGACCACCCCCGCAACGCCCCCGTTCCGCCTCGCTTCCTCCCCCTACCCGTTCCTCTCCCGGTCCTCCGCCGCCTGCTCCACCAGAGGGATGATCCGCAGCGGCACCGGGTTCTCCATCACGATGGCCGTGGAGGCGCGGACGATGCCCTCGATGCCGACCACGCGGTCGATCACGCGCTGGAGGTCGGCGTTGGAGCGGGCCACCAGCCGGCACAGCATGTCGCCGGTGCCGGTGGTGGTGTGCAGCTCCAGGACCTCGGGCACCGTCCCCAGATGGGCCCGTACGTCCGCGCCCTGCCCCTGGCGGATCTGCAGCGTCGCGAACGCCGTCACCGGATAGCCGAGCGCCGCCGGATCCACCTCCGGGCCGAAGCCACGTATGACGCCGTTGGACTGGAGGCGGTCCAGGCGGGCCTGCACCGTCCCCCGGGCGACCCCCAGGCGCCGGGACATCTCCAGGACGCCGATACGCGGCTCCCGCGCCAGCAGCGCGATGATGCGGCCGTCCAGACGATCGATCGCCACAGCCCCGCCTCCAGGGTCGCCATCACGGTGGTCATCCTGTACAGAAAGCCCGCCGACACCGGTCGTTCACTGAGCATGCTGCCCAGTGAATACGCGAACTATTGCGCACCTTGCGAGACCAGGTGACGCTTCCGCCATGACGCAGACCACACAGCACGCTCCCGACGCGACCGCGCGGCAGGCCGACCCCTTCCCGGTCAAGGGAATGGACGCGGTCGTCTTCGCCGTGGGCAACGCCAAGCAGGCGGCGCACTACTACTCCACCGCCTTCGGCATGCGGCTGGTCGCCTACTCCGGACCGGAGAACGGCAGCCGCGAGACCGCTGCTTACGTCCTCGAGAGCGGCTCCGCCCGCTTCGTGTTCACCTCGGTGATCAAGCCCGCCACCGACTGGGGCCGCTTCCTCGCCCAGCACGTGGCCGAGCACGGCGACGGCGTCATCGACCTCGCCATCGAGGTCCCGGACGCCCGTGCCGCGTACGAGTACGCGATCGAGCACGGCGCCCGCCCGGTCGCCGAGCCGTACGAGATCAAGGACGAGCACGGCACCGTCGTCCTCGCCGCGATCGCCACCTACGGCGAGACCCGCCACACCCTCGTCGAGCGGACCGGCTACGACGGCCCGTACCTCCCCGGTTACGCGGCCGCGAAGCCCCTCGTCGAGCCGCCCGCCCAGCGCACCTTCCAGGCGATCGACCACTGCGTCGGCAACGTCGAACTCGGCCGGATGAACGAGTGGGTCGAGTTCTACAACAAGGTCATGGGCTTCACGAACATGAAGGAGTTCGTGGGCGACGACATCGCCACCGAGTACAGCGCGCTGATGTCGAAGGTCGTGGCCGACGGCACCCTCAAGGTCAAGTTCCCGATCAACGAGCCCGCGGTCGCCAAGAAGAAGTCCCAGATCGACGAGTACCTGGAGTTCTACGGCGGTGCCGGTGTCCAGCACATCGCGCTGAACACCAACGACATCGTGCAGACCGTACGGACGATGCGCGCGGCCGGCGTCGAGTTCCTCGACACCCCCGACTCCTACTACGACACGCTCGGCGAGTGGGTCGGCGACACCCGCGTGCCCATCGACACCCTGCGCGAGCTGAAGATCCTCGCCGACCGCGACGAGGACGGCTACCTGCTGCAGATCTTCACCAAGCCGGTCCAGGACCGCCCGACCGTGTTCTTCGAACTCATCGAGCGGCACGGCTCGATGGGCTTCGGCAAGGGCAACTTCAAGGCCCTGTTCGAGGCGATCGAGCGCGAGCAGGAGCGGCGCGGCAACCTCTGAGGACCCCGGCGACCCTGCCCCGTGCGGGCGCGCCGCCCGGCGCGCCCGCACGGGGTGCTCGCCAGGGGCGCGCTCGCACGGGGCGGCAAGCGCTCTCACGGGGTTCACAGCACAGCCCCCGAGTGCGACGCTGTGATCATGAGCCGTATCCAAGCCGCACCCGACGAGGCCCAGGGCAACCTCACCGACCGGCTCCTTTCGGGCCTGCCGGCCGAGGCGGTCCTCACCGACGCCGACGTCACGGCCTCCTACGCCAACGACATGGCGAGCTTCTGCCCGTCGGGCGTCCCGGCCGTCGTCGTCCTGCCGCGCACGGTGGAGCAGGTCCAGCACGTCATGCGGATCGCCACCGAACTGCGCGTCCCGGTCGTCCCGCAGGGCGCCCGCTCCGGTCTGTCCGGCGCGGCCAACGCCTCCGACGGCTGCATCATCATGTCCCTGACCAGGATGGACCGCATCCTGGAGATCAACCCGGTCGACCGGATCGCGGTCGTCGAGCCGGGCGTCGTCAACGCCGCGCTCTCCCGCGCGGTGAACGAGCACGGCCTGTACTACCCGCCGGACCCCTCCAGCTGGGAGATGTGCACCATCGGCGGCAACATCGGCACCGGCTCCGGCGGCCTGTGCTGCGTGAAGTACGGCGTCACCGCCGAGTACGTCCTCGGCCTGGACGTGGTGCTGGCCGACGGGCGCCTGATGTCCACCGGCCGCCGCACCGCCAAGGGCGTCGCCGGATACGACCTCACCCGGCTCTTCGTCGGCTCCGAGGGCTCGCTCGGCATCGTCGTACGGGCCGTGCTGGCGCTCAAGCCGCAGCCGCCGCAGCAACTCGTGCTCGCCGCCGAGTTCTCCTCCGCGGCCGCCGCCTGCGACGCGGTGTGCCGGATCATGACGGGAGGGCATGTGCCGTCGCTGCTGGAGCTCATGGACCGCACGACGGTGAAGGCCGTCAACGACCTCGCGCACATGGGCCTGCCGGAGACCACCGAGGCCCTGCTGCTCGCCGCCTTCGACACCCCCGACCCGGCCGCCGACCTGGCCGCCGTCGGCGCGCTGTGCGAGGCGGCCGGCGCCACCCAGGTCGTCCCCGCCGAGGACGCCGCCGAGTCCGAGATGCTGCTCCAGGCCCGGCGGCTGTCCCTGACCGCGCTGGAGGCGGTCAAGGGCACCACGATGATCGACGACGTGTGCGTGCCGCGCTCCCGGCTCGGCGAGATGCTCGACGGAATCGAGCGGATCGCCGAGAAGTACCAGCTCACCATCGGCGTCTGCGTGCACGCCGGCGACGGCAACACCCACCCGACCGTCTGCTTCGACGCCCAGGACCCCGACGAGTCCCGGCGCGCCCGCGAGTCCTTCGACGAGATCATGGCCCTCGGCCTCCGGCTCGGCGGCACGATCACCGGCGAGCACGGAGTGGGCGTACTGAAGAAGGAGTGGCTGGCACGCGAGATCGGCCCGGTGGGCGTCGAGATGCAGCGGGGGATCAAACAGGTCTTCGACCCGCTGGGCATCCTCAACCCCGGCAAGCTGTTCTGACCCGCAGAGTCATCAGGACGACGCTGTGGCCGTCCTACTTCGACGGCCACACCCGTACGTCACCGTGCCCGCACGGCCGGAACACCGTTCCTGTGGACTGAGCAGGAGTGAGTCCGCTCAGCCGCACGCCCCGAACGGTCTTGGGCGCTCCCCCACTGCCTGAACGGCGTGGGAGGTACCCCCAGGTCCCCGGCGTACTCGACCCCGGGGCAGCGACACGGATCCTGTGCGTGGTCCGATCCCGGGAGGCCGGTTCCCTCACGACCTGGCCATATGGCACGGCCAGAGGCGACGGGGAAGCCCCGAACCATCACTCCGGTGGAGCAGGGGCCCCGCACGCTGGCGCCGTACCCGGCGTCCCAGATCGCACGATCACCGTAGCCCGAACGGCCCAGGACTCTGCAAGCTCGGAAGCAGACCATCACACGATCGAGTCAAACCGCCCTCGCGCAAGCCCCCTACGAGCAGTAAACAACCCCCTCCACGAGCAGCTCGCGGGCGAACGTCCAGTGCACGGGGTGCGCGGAGTCGACATGGAAGTCGAGGTGCACGGCGTACGGGTCGTCGGTGCGGTATCCGAGCCGGGCCGGAACGGGGATCCCCCGCTCGGCGACAGCACCAGCCTCAGCTCGCGTTCCACCACGGTGCGCTTCATCCTCCGTCGGTCCTCTCCACTCGTCACGGGTACGGATACGGATCCGGAGCGGACCCGCACGAGTGGAGAGGCGGGTGGACGCCGGGCGTTACGCGGATCGACCGAACTTTTTTCCGTTCGGGGCTTCGGGCTTGTGAAGTACAGACACGAGGTTGCCCGGAAAGGAGTGGGTCCGGCCGGACCGGCGGTGGCGGGTGCGCCGGTCTGATAGATGTGGAGGCCCCCGATACCACCCCCGAGCAGATACGGGACGACGGACATGAGCGCCCCAACCCCGGCACCAGGTGACGACAGGCCCCGCGAGGGGTACTACCCGGACCCGTCCATCCCCGGATACGTCCGGTACTGGAACGGTGCCGCCTGGGTACCGGGCACCAGCCGTCCGGCACCGGCCGACGGCGAGCCGCTCAGCCCGCCGCCCGGGGCGAGGCCCGCGCCCGCGCCCCCGGGCGTGGCCACCGCGGCGGTCGAGGAGACGGGCCCGCACTTCTTCGACGAGGACCCCGCGGACGCGCCGGGCCCGGCAGGGGCGCAGGGCGTCCGTGCCGAGCCGGCCTCGGCGTGGGGCGCCGACCGCGGGCAGCAGTCCGGATTCGGCGGCGACCAGGACCGCCGCGTGTCCTGGGGCACCCCGGCCGACCCTCGTGCGGCCCACGGGCCCGAGCCGGCCGCCCGGCCCTCTGACGAACCGGCCGCGGAGGCAGGGCAGGGCCGGGCGCACGGGGAGGGGGAGGATCGAGGACGGGGCCGGGCCGAGGCGGGCAACACGTTCGTGTTCCGCCGTCCGACGGCGGCGGACGGTGCCGCCGGAACGCCGGGCAACCCGCCCGGGTCTGGCGTTCCGGCCCCGGGCGGCCCCCCGGCCGACGAGGGCACCATGATGTTCCGCCCGGTACGCCCCGAGCGGCCGGCCGATCCGACGGGAGACCCGGGACGCCCGGGACCGGCGCCGGTACCCGCCCAGGGCTCGCACGGCTCGCCGGACGGCCCCGGTTTCGCCGCCGGCAAGGCGGCGGCCGCGCGCGCGTCAGCAGCGCAGGGGCAGGCCCAGGGGCAGGCGCAGGGGCAGACGCAAGGACAGGCGCAGGACCACGGCCCCGCTCAGGGTCCGGCGGGTCCGGCTCAGGGCTTGCGAGGCGGTCCGGAGGCCACCCCGCACGGCCGCCCGCAGGGCCAGGCGGCCGCCGGGGCTCAGGCGGCGGGAGCCGCCCCTGCTCAGGCATCCGGCGCCGGGCCGGCCGCGACACCCTCCCCGGCGCACGCCCCCGCCCCCTCACTGCCCCATCAGGGCAGCGCACCCCAGCCCGTCCCCAACGCCTCCGCCGGTCCGGCCGCCGGCCCCCTGCCCACACCACTGACCAGCGGCCCCGGTGGCGGGCGGTCCTCCTGGCCACAGCAGGTGCACCAGCTCGCCGGGGCGGGATCGGGGGCAGGCGCGGCCGCCGGCGCGGGGGAGGGGCAGCCCGTCGCGCCGTGGAAGCCGCCGGTCGAGGACCCCTTCCAGGCGGCCGCGAGCCGGCAGGCGGCGGCCCGGCCCGCCGGCCTCGGCAGGCGGCTGGCCGCACGCCTCGTCGACACGGTCGTCCTCGCGGGAGTCACCGCAGGGGCCGCCGTGCCGCTGGGCACCAGGGCGGCCGACCACATCGACGAGAAGATCGACACGGCCAAGCTCTCCGGCCACACGGTCACCGTCTGGCTGCTGGACGGCACGACGGCGACGTATCTGGGCATCGTCCTCGCCGCCCTGCTGCTCTTCGGCGTCGTGTACGAGGCACTGCCCACGGCCAGGTGGGGCCGCACCCTGGGCAAGAAGCTGTGCGGTCTCCAGGTGCGGGACATCGAGGCCCACGAGCCTCCGTCCTTCGGCCGGGCTCTTGGCCGCTGGCTCGTCTACAGCGTGCCCGGGCTGCTGATCGTCGGGCTCGTGGGCGTGCTGTGGTGCCTGTTCGACCGGCCCTGGCACCAGTGCTGGCACGACAAGGCCGCGCACACCTTCGTGGCGGGGTGACCGGGACGGCGTAGGGGCGCGGCGGCCGTCATCCGTACGGCCGCTCGCCGGATGCGGCCCGGCCGGGTTCGAGATCGACTCGGCGCATGAGCACCGAACCGCCCCCCGGCTCCGAACCGCCCTCGGGCTCCGGATCCCCGACCCCGCCCCCCGGCGGGCCGCCCCCGCCGCACGGCGGCGGAGGACCGCACGGCGGCGACCAGTACGGCGGCGGCACGGGAGGCTCCCCGTACGGCGGAGGCGGTGGTGCCGGCGGTGGCAGTGGCGGTCCCTACGGAGGCGGGCCCTACGGCGGTGGCGGTCCCTACGGGGGCGGCCCGTACCCCGAAGACCCGCTCGCTGGGATGCCCCCGCTCGCGGACAGCGGCAGGCGCACCCTCGCGCGGATCATCGACCTGATCCTGGTGGGCATCGTCGTGTGGCTGATCACCCTGGCGCTCCGCGTCAACGAGTACACGGTGGACGCCGACCAGGTGCAAGTCGCGCGCTCCATCTGGCAGTCGGTGGTCGGCGTGGTGCTCTACATGGCCTACGACACCTTCATGACCGCCCGATGGGGGCAGACCCTCGGAAAGATGTGGCTGGGCATGCGCGTGGCGAACCTGGCCGACGGTTCCACGCCGTCCGTCGCGACCGCGTTGGCGCGCGCGGCGGTGCTGTGGATCCCGTTCTGGTTCTGCTGCGCCTGCATCTGGCTGGCGATCAGCGGCGGTTGGAGCTTCTTCGACCGGCCCTACAAGCAGGGACTGCACGACAAGGCGGCCAAGACGGTGGTGGTCAGCACGAGTCGCTGAACGCGCCCAGGGCCTGTCCGGCCCGACGTGGCGTCAGGCGCTTCCCGTGGACCTGCCCTGGCCTGTCTCCGCGCCCGCGGAGACAGGCTCTCGCCATTCCCGGGCGGGTGCCTGGACGTGCTCGACGGTCCGGGCTTCCCGGGCGGCCGCCGCGGCGGGCGCCGCGTGTGCCTTCGGCAGGGGTACGGTCATGGCGACCAGGATTCCCAGCGCGAGTGCCGCGAGGGCGACGACCGCGATGCCCAGGCCCGAACTCGTCCGTGACAGCAGCAGCATGGCGAGCGTCGAGAGGATCACGGTGCAGGAACCGTAGGCGAGCTGTGCGGCGGTCGGACGAGGCATGGCAATCGTGTCCTCGGAAGATTTTGGGGGCGAGACGGGGTGACGGCCTGGCTTTCCGCCGACTTCCGGGCGTTCCGCCAATCGACTCTAATCCCCTGCATGCCCGAGCGGAACGGCTGGTAAGCGTGACCTAACCCACGGTGTCGATGCACAGGGGGCGCACGGAGTCACGCCTCGCTCCCGACCCCCGGCCCCACGCGCCCGCCGACCCCGTGCGCCGACCCGACTCCCCACGTTCCGCCGTCCGTAAAGCGAACCTCTGCTCCGCATAGTGCACTTGAACTGTCCAAGTCAAGGTCTGTCTTTTCTCGTAAACCTCTAGTCAAATGTCGTCACTTGACTACACGCGTTGATCGCGCGCGGACCTTTGTCGTGGCCTGAGACCGCCTCTCCGCGCGCCAGGACGCGTCAGGGGAGGACATCAAGTGACAAGCAGACCCTGGACGTTCAGAACGGCCGCGATCGGTGTCGCTCTCGCGGCGGCCACCGCCACGTTCTCGACGTTCGCCGTCGCGGAGGCCGCCACCACGGGCAGCGGCTCCGCCTCAGTGGACCGGCACGACCCGCAGCCGGTCAAGCAGCCCGAGCACAACCTCGACGGCCCGCTGAGCAAGACCCAGGACGCCCAGCGCCAGGAGGCCCTGAACCAGCTCATCGCCGGCAAGGCCAAGGTCCAGGACCGTGACGGCTCCAAGGTCGTCGGCCTCAAGGGCAGGAAGGGCGACACCAAGTACGTCGAGCTGGGCCGGGAGAAGACCGACAAGATCTTCACCATCCTTGCCGAGTTCGGCGACCAGGCGGACCCCAGGTACGGCGGCACCGCCGGCCCGCTGCACAACCGGATCGCCGCGCCGGACCGGAAGAAGGACAACTCCACCGACTGGCAGGCGGACTTCAACCGGGAGCACTACCAGGACCTGTACTTCGGCACCGGCAAGGACACCGAGTCGCTCAAGAAGTACTACGAGAAGCAGTCCTCGGGCCGCTACTCGGTCGACGGCGAGGTCTCCGACTGGGTCAAGGTGCCCTACAACGAGGCCCGTTACGGCAACAACGCCTGCGGCTCCACCACCTGCTCCTCCGCCTGGAACCTCGTCCGTGACGGTCTGAACGCCTGGGTCGCCGACCAGAAGGCGGCGGGCCGCTCCGACGCCGACATCAAGGCGGACCTGGCCCAGTACGACCAGTGGGACCGCTACGACTACGACGGCGACGGCAACTTCAACGAGCCCGACGGCTACATCGACCACTTCCAGATCGTGCACGCCGGCGAGGACGAGTCCGCGGGCGGCGGCGCCCAGGGCACCGACGCGATCTGGGCGCACCGCTGGTACGCCTTCGGCACCGACGCCGGCGCCACCGGCCCCGAGAACAACAAGCTCGGCGGCACGCAGATCGGCGACACCGGCATCTGGGTCGGCGACTACACCATGCAGCCGGAGAACGGCGGACTCGGCGTCTTCGCCCACGAGTACGGCCACGACCTCGGCCTGCCGGACGAGTACGACACCGCCGGCGGCGAGAACTCCACCGGTTTCTGGACGCTGATGTCCTCCGGTTCCTGGCTCGGCCGCGGCAAGGACGCCATCGGCGACCTGCCCGGCGACATGAACGCCTGGGACAAGCTCCAGCTGGGCTGGCTGAATTACGACACCGCCAAGGCCGGTGTGAAGTCCTGGCACAAGCTGGGGCTCTCCGAGTACAACACCAAGTACCGGCAGGCCGTGGTGGTCTCCCTGCCCGACAAGGCGGTCACCACCACCGTCGTCACCCCGGCCCAGGGCGCCACCCAGTGGTGGAGCGGCAGCGGCGACGACCTGAAGAACACGCTGACCCGGTCCGTGGACCTCACCGGCAAGAAGTCGGCCGCCCTCACCCTCGACGGCTGGTACGACATCGAGGCCAACTACGACTACCTCTACACCGAGGTGTCGACCGACGGCGGCGCCGGCTGGACGGCCCTGGACGGCACGGTGGACGGTCGGCCGATCCCCCGTGACGGCAGCGACAAGCCCGCCCTGACCGGCACCATCGACGGCTACGAGAAGCTGTCGTACTCCCTCGACGCCTACGCCGGCCAGAAGATCCAGCTCCGCTTCCGCTACCAGACCGACGGCGGCGTGGCGCAGAAGGGCTTCGCGGCCGACGAGATCACGCTGACCGCGGACGGTTCGCCGCTGTTCTCCGACGACGCCGAGAGCGCGGACGCGGCCTGGACGGCGAACGGCTTCTCCCGCATCGGCGCGTCCTTCACCAAGGACTACAAGCAGTACTACATCGCCGAGAACCGCCAGTACGTCTCGTACGACACCACGCTGAAGACCGGCCCGTACAACTTCGGGTTCGCCGGCCGTCCCGACTGGGTGGAGCACTACCCGTACCAGAACGGCCTGCTGATCTGGAAGTGGGACACCTCCGAGGCGGACAACAACACCAGCGCCCACCCCGGCACCGGTCTGATCCTCCCGGTCGACTCGCACCCGAACGCGCTGAAGTGGTCCGACGGCACCCTGATGCGCAACCGCATCCAGACCTACGACTCGCCGTTCAGCAAGTTCCGCACCGACGGCATCACCCTGCACAAGGGGGACGTCGCGACCAAGATCAAGTCGTCGAAGGGGGTGCCGGTCTTCAACGACCACACCAGCACCTACTACGACGCCTCGAACCCGGCCGGCGGTGTCGAGATCACTGACACCAACACCCGGATCGAGATCACCAAGGAGGCCCGCGACGGCTCGACGATCGAGCTCGAGGTCGGCCGCGCGGTGAAGTAGTCAGCAAACACGCAGGTCACACGCGTATCGGCGGTAACCCCCTGGCGGGTTGCCGCCGATCGTGTTTAGGTGCCTGCTGTGGCTCTCTTATTGACACCGACCGGAACGGGGATGTGACCGCATGGCCGCAGGAGGCTTCAGCAGACTGCCGAACGGCACGGTGGTGGTGGCGCTGAACCTGCCCGGCGCCGCCCCCGACGGCGTCGGCGGCGTCCGTGTGCTCGTCCACGCCCGCAACCGCGCCCGCGCCCTGACCCGGCTGCGCAACCTGGGCCTGCGCGCGGTCTACCTGCGGGGCAACGCCGCCCCGCCCACCCCGGACGAGATCACCGCGGTGCTGCACCACCCCGACGGGCTGATATGGCGCACATCCCCGGACGACGCCGTCGGCGTCCCCGTCGGCCCCCTGGAGCTGTGGCACCCGATCAGAACCCTCCTGCGCCCGCACACACCCGCCCAGGCGTAGGGCGTCCGCTCGGGAACACACGCTGCCGGGCGGGCTACGCCACCACCGGCTTGCCCGTCAGCTCCACGCCCGCGCGGCGCAGCTCCTCCAGGGCGCGTTCGGTGGTCTCCGCGGCCACCCCGGCGGTGAGGTCCAGCAGCACCTGGGTGCGGAAGCCCTCCTTCACGGCGTCCAGGGCGGTGGCGCGCACACAGTGGTCCGTGGCGATCCCGACCACGTCGACCTCGGTGATCTCCCTGGCCTTCAGCCAGTCGGCCAGGGACACGCCGTTCTCGTCGACGCCCTCGAAGCCGCTGTAGGCCGCCGCGTACGCGCCTTTGTCGAAGACGGCGTCGATCGCGCCGGAGGTGACGGCGGGCGCGAAGTTCGGGTGGAAGCCCACGCCCTCCGTGCCCGCCACGCAGTGCGCGGGCCAGGAGCGGACGTAGTCGGGGTCGTCGGCGAAGTGCCCGCCGGGCGCGATGTGGTGGTCGCGGGTGGCCACCACGTGCCGGTAGCCGGCGGGCGCCTGCCCGATCAGCTCGGTGATCGCGGCGGCAACGTCCGCTCCACCGGCCACCGCGAGGCTGCCCCCCTCACAGAAGTCGTTCTGCACATCGACGACGATCAAGGCGCGGCGCATGGTGGGTGTCCTTCGGTCTGGGATCAGTGGGCGGAACCAGCTCTCGGCGGCTGAAGCGGGCACCCGCTTCAGGGAGCGCCTCCTAGGGCCTGTCGGGAGTTCCCCGCGGCGTCGCGGCGTGCGGCACCGCCGCCTCCGGCGTTGTCGTCAGTCGCCGACGCTCCGCGTCGACTCCTTCCTCCGCCTTGGATTCGACGGCACCACACGCCGCTCCTTCACCCGCGCTGGAACTCCCGACAGGCCCTAGTTACCCGAGCGCTCGTGGACGTACTCCGTCGGAAGGACGGGTTCCCCGCGGGAGAGCTGGGTCGCGGACAGCGGGAGGCCGGCGCGGGCGGCGGTGTGCCGGTCGCGTACGGCGTCCAGCGGCTCGCGGCCGACGACCTCGCCGCCCTTGACCAGCTGCACCAGCAGCTGCCGGCCGGCCAGCTCGTCGGGCACCGGGCCGGTGCCCACCACCTCGGTCTCCGCGACCCCGTAGGCGTCCAGCCGGCGCGCCGCCCACTTGCGGCCGCCGATGGAGGTCTTGCCGCCGCTGGACTTCTTCGCCACCGGTGTGAGCGGAGCGCTCGGATCGTCGGACTCGGCGCGGGCGACCAGCTTGTAGACCATCGAGCAGGTCGGGTGGCCGGAGCCGGTGACCAGCTGGGTGCCGACGCCGTACGCGTCCACGGGCGCCGCCGCGAGCGAGGCGATGGCGTACTCGTCGAGGTCGGAGGTCACGATGATCTTCGTGTCGCGGGCGCCCAGCTCGTCCAGCTGCTGCCGTACCCGGTGCGCGACCAGCAGCAGGTCGCCGGAGTCGATGCGCACCGCGCCCAGCTCGGGCCCGGTGATCTCCACGGCCGTACGGACGGCCTCGGCGACGTCGTAGGTGTCCACCAGCAGGGTGGTGCCCCGGCCGAGCGAGTCGACCTGGGCGCGGAAGGCGTCCCGCTCGGAGTCGTGCAGCAGGGTGAAGGCGTGGGCGGCGGTGCCGACGGTGGGGATGTTGTAACGGAATCCGGCGGCCAGATCGGAGGTGGAGGAGAAGCCGCCGACGTAGGCGGCGCGGGCGGCGGCGACGGCGCCCAGCTCGTGGGTGCGGCGGGCGCCCATCTCGATCAGCGGCCGATCGCCGGCGGCCGAGGACATCCGGGAGGCGGCGGCCGCGATCGCCGAGTCGTGGTTGAGGATCGACAGGATCACGGTCTCCAGCAGCACGCACTCGGCGAAGGAGCCCTCGACCCGCATGACCGGCGAGCCCGGGAAGTACACCTCGCCCTCGGGATAGCCCCAGATGTCGCCGCTGAACCGGTAGTCGGCCAGCCACTGGAGGGTGGCCTCGTCCACCACCCCGCGCTCGCGCAGGAAGCCGAGGACGCCCGCGTCGAAGCGGAAGTTCTCCACCGCGTCCAGGACGCGTCCGGTCCCGGCCACGACGCCGTACCGGCGCCCTTCGGGCAGCCGCCTGGTGAAGACCTCGAAGACACTGCGCCGCCCGGCCGTCCCGGCCCGCAGAGCGGCCTGCAGCATCGTCAGCTCGTAGTGGTCGGTGAAGAGTGCCGTCGAGGGAACGTCCACCGGCAGCCTGAGGTCCGCTGCGTTCAACACGCCTCTCCTAGCCATGAATCTGCGGGTCCCCCGAGTGACTGCCGGGGGTCCGGGGGTTGTCCCCCGGTGTTTGCGGTATGACGAGGAATCGTACTCCCATTTCGTCAGTCTGACGATTTAAGGTTTCCCGCTCGCCACCACTCGGCCGCCGCCCTGCCTGTTTGTGCTCCCACCCCCCTGTAGTGGCAGCATGGGCCATGTGACGGCAGCCGCACCCATCGAGATCGAGAAGACCGAATCGGCGGAAGAGGTCTCCGCCGTACCCGAGCCGGACGTCCCCTGGGTGACGATCGTCCACAACGATCCCGTCAATCTCATGAGCTATGTGACGTATGTCTTCCAGACGTACTTCGGCTACTCCAAGGACAAGGCCACCAAGCTCATGCTCGACGTCCACCACAAGGGCCGGGCGATCGTCTCCAGCGGCAGCCGCGAGGAGATGGAACGGGACGTTCAGGCCATGCACGGCTACGGTCTGTGGGCCACGCTCCAGCAGGACCGCAAGTAGTCGCGCAGCAGCCATCCAGCAGCCGTGGGCAGCAGGACAGCCCGGACCGACCGGAAGCAGCGAACCCCTTCCATGCCAGGACACTTCGAACCGCTCCCCGGCGGCGGCGCGGCCGTCGCCCTCGACGAGGTGGAGATCTCCATCATCCGGTCGCTGGCCGTGCAGCTCCTGGAGCTGATCGGCCCCGGCCCCGCCGAGGACGCCCCCGCCGACCCGCTCGCCGAACTCTTCGCCGAGGGCCCGAGCGAGCCGCCCGTCGACCCGGTCCTCAAGCGGCTGTTCCCGGACGCCTACAGCGACCCCGAGGAGCAGCCGGCCGGCCCGCAGGAGGCGGCCGAGCAGCGCGCCCACTCGGCGGAGTTCCGCCGCTACACCGAGAACGACCTGCGCGCCGGCAAACGCGAGAACGCGCTCGCGGTGGTCCACTCCCTCAACGAGCTGTCCCCGGCGGGCGAGGGCGGTGCCGTGCTGAAGCTGTCGCCGCAGGACTCCCGGCGCTGGCTCGGTGCCCTGAACGACCTGCGTCTGGCCATCGGCTCCCGGCTGGAGATCACCGACGAGGACGACGCCGACGCTCTCTACACCCTCCCCGACGAGGACCCGCGCAAGCCGATGGTGATGGCGTATCTGTGGCTCGGGGGGCTCCAGGAGACCCTCGTCACCACCCTCATGCCCTGATCCACACGCCCTGATCCGCATGCCCGGATCGATCCGGATCGATCCCATTCCGGCCGCTTCGGTGTCCGCTCAGCGGACGCTCAGATCCGCATAACGATCCTGTTACCGCGGTGCCCCCGTATGCCCGATTCCAGTGGCCTTTGCCCGTTTCTAGTTGTGTGATGCATCACAGGCCCCACCTGTGATCTCTGTAAAGCTCGTGGTACATCTTCACGACCGCTCGGCGAACACCACCCATGTCCGCCGGGTGCGCCACCGAGTCGACCAACCGTCGGCCAGGCACAACTCCATTTCAATCCGGGGGGATCGAGACCCGATCCGCGGCCGACCAACGGCCCGGTTCGGCATGGAGAAAGGCGCACAACACATGACCTCTTCGAAGGTCACAGCAACCTCTTCCGAGGTCACCGACGCCCCTGAGGAGGGGTACGAGCGAGGGCTCGGCAGCCGTCAGGTCCAGATGATCGCGATCGGCGGCGCCATCGGCGTCGGCCTCTTCCTGGGTGCCGGGGCGAACATCGCCAAGGCCGGTCCCAGTCTGATCCTCATGTACGCCCTTGCGGGCATCATCATCTTCTTCATCATGCGGGCGCTCGGCGAGCTGCTCCTGTACCGCCCGGTCTCGGGCTCCTTCGCGGAGTACTCCCGCGAGTTCCTCGGCCCGTTCTTCGGCTACTTCACCGGCTGGACGTACTGGCTGATGTGGGTGGTGACCGGCATGGCCGAGCTGACGGCCGCCGCGATCTACGTCCACTACTGGTTCCCGGCCGTCCCGCAGTGGGTGACGGCGCTGGTCTTCCTGGTGGTCCTGTTCGTGGCCAACCTGATCTCGGTGAAGCTCTTCGGCGAGATCGAGTTCTGGTTCTCGATGGTCAAGGTCACCGCGCTCATCGGCATGATCGTGATCGGCCTGGGCGTGCTCACCTTCGGCTTCAGCCAGGCCGGCGACACCGCCTCGGTCTCCAACCTGTGGGACTTCCACGGCTTCTTCCCGCACGGCATCGGCTCGTCCCTGATGACCCTGCAGGGCGTGATGTTCGCCTACCTCGCCGTCGAGCTGGTCGGTGTGACCGCCGGCGAGTCGGAGAACCCGGAGAAGACCCTCCCCAAGGCGATCAACACCCTGCCCTGGCGCATCGCCCTGTTCTACGTCGGTGCCCTCACCGTGATCCTTTGCGTGGTGAAGTGGACCCAGTTCGCCGCGGGTGTCAGCCCCTTCGTGGAGGCCTTCGCGGTCATCGGCATCCCGGCGGCCGCCGGCATCGTCAACTTCGTCGTGCTGACCGCGGCCCTGTCCTCCTGCAACTCCGGCATGTACTCCACGGGCCGGATGCTGCGCACCCTCGCCGACAACGGCGAGGCGCCCAAGAGGTTCAGCCGCCTGTCGGCCTCCAAGACCCCGGCGCTCGGCATCACCGTCTCGGTCGCCTTCATGGCCATCGGTGTGGTGCTGAACTACGTCGTCCCGGAGAAGGCCTTCGGCTACGTCACCTCCGTCGCCACCGCGGCCGGCATCTGGACCTGGCTGATGATCCTGGTCAGCCACGTGCTGTACCGCCGTGCGGTGACCGCGGGCCGGCTGCCCGCCTCCGCCTTCCCGGCACCGGGCGGCGCGGTGTGCTCCTACATCGCCATCGCCTTCCTGCTCTTCGTCACCGGCCTGATCGCCTACGACGCCGACTCCCGTATCTGCCTGTACGTGATGGCGGTCTGGGCCGCCGCCCTCGCTGTCGGCTGGGCGGTGCTCAAGGCGCGCAACCCGCACGTCACCCAGCGCCGCGACCCGGAGCGGGAGCTGCAGAAGGTCGGCTGACCCGGCGCTCCGCCCGAGGGCCCGGACGTCCAGCGGGAGCGGATACTCGTGGAACCCGCTCCCGCTGCCGCTCAGGACGTCCGCCATGCGGGCCGTTCCGTACCACTCCCCGGTACGGAACGGCCCGCCCGTCGTCCACCACCGCCCCACCTGACGCTCCCCCAGAGCTGAACGCCTGGGGGGACCCCCATCGCGCGGCCGCCCCCTTTCGGGTCTGCTTATCCTGTGCCCCATGCTGACCATCACCCAGTCGCTCTACGACCAGATCGTCGCCCACGCCCGCAAGGACCACCCGGACGAGGCGTGCGGCGTGGTCGCCGGTCCCGTGGGCGCCGGCCGCCCCGAGCGGTTCATCCCCATGCTCAACGCGGCCCGCTCGCCCACCTTCTACGAGTTCGACT
This sequence comes from Streptomyces sp. MK7, assembly GCF_032658145.1. Taxonomy (NCBI): domain Bacteria; kingdom Bacillati; phylum Actinomycetota; class Actinomycetes; order Kitasatosporales; family Streptomycetaceae; genus Streptomyces; species Streptomyces sp. MK7. The sequence goes on along the minus strand of NZ_JAVACL010000023.1, from coordinate 98,429 downwards.
CGCAGGACCTGCTGGGGCTCTACCGCGAGATGGACGACCGTGACGAGGAGCCGGTGATCATCTACCACTCCCACACCGCGACCGAGGCCTACCCCTCCCGCACCGACATCTCCTACGCCAACGAGCCCGGCGCCCACTACGTCCTGGTGTCCACGGCCGACACCGACGGGGCCGGCGAGTTCCAGTTCCGCTCGTTCCGGATCCTGGAAGGCGAGGTCACGGAGGAGGAGGTCAAGGTGGTCGAGGCCTACTGATCCCGCATCGCGGACGGAAGCGGTCCGAAGGGCGAGATCACACTCGGGGGCACGGGCCGGGAATCGATACGATGACCGCATGGTTCTGAACGACGTGAGCGATGAGACGCCGGGCATGCTGCTCGTGGCGCGGCTGCACGTCGACCTGTGCAGGCTGAACAGCGCCATCTGTTGACGTTCTCCTGCCGCCGTCCGGCCGTGAGCCGCGGCGCCTTCCCGTGCTGATCGCCTGGGAGAACCCATCGCGCGCCGCACCCTTCCGACGACACCTTCCTGACAGGAGCCCGCAACCATGGCCATCGAGGTCCGTATCCCGACCATCCTCCGCACCTACACCGGCGGCCAGAAGGCGGTGGAGGGGAACGGGGAGACCCTCGCCGAGCTCTTCGCCGACCTCGAGGCCCGGCACCCGGGCATCCAGGCCCGCATCGTCGACGGCGACCAGCTGCGCCGCTTCGTCAACGTCTACCTCAACGACGAGGACGTGCGCTTCCTGGACGGCATCAACACCAAGCTCGCCGACGGCGACAACGTGACGATCCTGCCGGCCGTCGCCGGCGGGATGCGCTGATCGGTCGCTGAGCAGCGATGCGCTACGACTCCCCACTGGCCGCGGTCGGCAACACCCCTCTGGTGCGCCTGCCGCGGCTCTCGCCGTCCGCCGACGTCCGCATCTGGGCGAAGCTGGAGGACCGCAACCCGACCGGCTCCGTCAAGGACCGCCCCGCCCTGCACATGATCGAGCAGGCGGAGAAGGACGGCCGGCTCACCCCGGGCTGCACGATTCTCGAGCCCACCTCCGGCAACACCGGTATCTCGCTGGCCATGGCGGCCAAGCTCAAGGGCTACCGGATGGTGTGCGTGATGCCGGAGAACACCTCGCAGGAGCGCCGGGACCTGCTCGGCATGTGGGGTGCGGAGATCATCTCCTCCCCGGCCGCGGGCGGCTCCAACACCGCCGTGCGCGTGGCCAAGGAGCTGGCCGCCGAGCACCCGGACTGGGTGATGCTCTACCAGTACGGCAATCCGGACAACGCCGGCGCCCACTACGCCACCACCGGCCCCGAGATCCTCGCCGACCTGCCCTCGATCACGCACTTCGTCGCGGGCCTGGGCACCACCGGCACCCTGATGGGCGTCGGCCGCTATCTGCGCGAGCACAAGCCCGACGTGCAGATCGTCGCCGCCGAACCGCGCTACGACGACCTGGTGTACGGCCTGCGCAACCTCGACGAGGGCTTCGTCCCCGAGCTCTACGACGCCTCCGTCCTCACCACCCGCTTCTCGGTCGGCTCCGCCGACGCGGTCACCCGCACCCGTGAACTCCTCCAGCAGGAGGGCATCTTCGCGGGCGTCTCCACCGGCGCCGCCCTGCACGCGGCCATCGGCGTCGGCAGGAAGGCGGTCAAGGCGGGACAGAGCGCCGACATCGCGTTCGTCGTCGCCGACGGCGGCTGGAAGTACCTCTCCACCGGCGTCTACACGGCCGCCACCACGGAGGAGGCCATCGAGACGCTCCAGGGCCAGCTCTGGGCGTAGGGCCGTAGGGCCGTAGGGCTTCTTTCGCGGCAGGCCCTGGTCCTGCTCGGGCACGCGCGGCCCCCACTCTCATGTGGGGGCTAAGCGCATCCTATGGAGACGCAAAGAATTCGCTCCGGTACTGCCGGGTAGCACGCCCCCGGTACTACGTTCCTTTCGCGTCCTGTCATGTCACGCTCACCCCAGCGCCATGGCGGACGCCTGTGAGTGTCATGCTCATGACTGCGTCTCGCCGCCGCTACGCGCGTCACGGGCTGCCAATCCAGTGCGAATCCCCACGTCAACCGGAGGCAGTACCCCATGCGTGAGTCACGCCCGAGCCGGCGGAGACGGAGCCTGAGAAGACTCCTCGCCGTCGCGTTCCCCGCCCTCGCCCTCACCGTCGCCGGACTCGTCGCCGCCCCCACGGCCGGCGCCCAGCCCGCCGCCGCGGCGCAGCCGCACCTCACGAAAACCGCGCAGAACACCAAGGCCCTGACCGACCCCGAGCGCCAGACCTTCCACTCCACCGGCAAGGCCGGCCAGAAGGTCCCCACCCAGCACCTGTGCGCCACCGCCGAGCCGGGCCACGCCTCCTGCTTCGCCCAGCGCCGCACCGACATCAAGCAGCGCCTCGCCTCGGCGCTCGCGGCCGCCGCACCCTCCGGCCTCTCCCCGGCCAACCTGCACAGCGCCTACAACCTGCCCACCACGGGCGGCTCCGGCCTGACCGTCGCCGTCGTCGACGCCTACAACGACCCCAACGCCGAGTCGGACCTGGCCACCTACCGCTCGACCTACGGCCTGTCGCCGTGCACCAAGGCCAACGGCTGCTTCAAGCAGGTCAGCCAGACCGGCTCCACCACCTCGCTGCCCTCCAACGACACCGGCTGGGCCGGCGAGGAGGCGCTCGACATCGACATGGTCAGCGCCGTCTGCCCCAACTGCAACATCATCCTCGTGGAGGCCAACTCGGCCACCGACACCGACCTCGGCATCGCCGAGAACGAGGCCGTCGCCCTCGGCGCCAAGTTCGTCTCCAACAGCTGGGGCGGCGGCGAGGCCTCCAACCAGACCACCGAGGACACCCAGTACTTCAAGCACCCGGGCGTCGCCATCACCGTCTCCGCCGGTGACTCCGGCTACGGCGCCGAGTACCCGGCGACCTCCCAGTACGTGACCGCCGTCGGCGGCACCGCGCTGACCACCGCCTCCAACTCCCGCGGCTGGAGCGAGAGCGTCTGGCACACCAACTCCACCGAGGGCACCGGCTCCGGCTGCTCCGCCTACGACCCCAAGCCCAGCTGGCAGACCGACACCGGCTGCGCCAAGCGCATGGAGGCCGACGTCTCCGCGGTCGCCGACCCCGCCACCGGCGTCGCCGTCTACGACACCTACGGCGGCTCCGGCTGGGCGGTCTACGGCGGCACCAGCGCCTCCGCCCCGATCATCGCCGGCGTCTACGCCCTCGCGGGCACCCCGGGCAGCAGCGACTACCCGGCGAAGTACCCGTACTCCCACACCGGCAACCTGTACGACGTCACCAGCGGCAGCAACGGCTCCTGCTCGACCTCGTACTTCTGCACCGCCCGCACCGGCTACGACGGCCCGACCGGCTGGGGCACCCCCAACGGCACCACCGCCTTCACCTCCGGCACCACCAGCGGCAACACGGTGACCGTCACCAACCCGGGCAGCCAGTCCACCGCCACCGGAAGCGCCGTCAGCCTCCAGATACACGCCACCGACAGCGCCGGCGCCGCCCTCACCTACAGCGCCACCGGCCTGCCGACCGGACTGTCCGTCAACAGCTCCACCGGCCTGATCTCCGGCACCGCGTCCAGCGCGGGCACCTACCAGGTCACGGTCACCGCCAAGGACTCCACCGGCGCCTCCGGCTCGGCCTCCTTCACCTGGACCGTCGGCTCCTCCGGCGGCACCTGCACCTCGGCGCAGCTGCTCGGCAACCCGGGCTTCGAGTCCGGCAACACCACCTGGAGCGCCACCAGCGGCGTCATCACCAACGACAGCGGTGAGCCCGCCCACAGCGGCTCCTACAAGGCCTGGCTCGACGGCTACGGGACCACCCACACCGACACCCTGTCCCAGTCGGTGACGATCCCCGCCGGCTGCAAGGCCACCCTCACGTTCTACCTGCACATCGACACGTCGGAGAGCGGCAGCACCGCCTACGACAAGCTCACGGTGACGGCCGGCTCCCAGACCCTGGCGACGTACTCCAACGTCAACGCGGCCTCGGGCTACGCCCAGAAGTCCTTCGACCTGTCCTCGCTGGCCGGTTCCACGGTCACGCTGAAGTTCAGCGGCACCGAGGACTACTCCCTGCAGACCAGCTTCGTCGTCGACGACACGGCGATCACGACCAGCTGATCCGCGCCTCGCACAGGGGCCCCGGCCGGGCGAGCACGAACCGGCCGGGGCTCCGGCGTGCGCGGGGGAGCGGATCCTGATGTGCTGGAAAGACGTCACATCGGCATCAGGGCACTGGGCACCCGTGACCGGGACAGCAGAAAGGCGGCCGCCCCATGCGCCGTACGACGTCCACGACGCTCCACCGCACCGCCGTCGCCACCGCCACGGCGGCGGCAGCGGCCCTGCTCGCCGCCGGCTGCGGAGCGCAGCACGACGGCAAGGGCGGCGGCGCCCCGGGTTCCGCGGGCGCGAGTTCCGTGGGCTCCGCGGGCGGCGGCCCGGCGTCCCCGCCGGCCTCTCCCTCGGCCACCCCGTCCGCGCCCGCCTCCAAGGCCTCCTCCGGCTGCACCGACCAGGCCCAGCTCGGCGCCGCCGACTCCGGCCGCACCGTCTGCCTCACCGTCGGCGGGTATCTGCGCCTCACCCTGGACGGCACCAAGGACCGCCCCTGGACCCCGGTCGAGGCCACCGGCACCGTCCTGAAAGGGGCCGACCCGGGCATCGTGATCCTTCCGGGCGACGCCCTGGCCGCCTATACCGCGACCGCCCCCGGCACGGCCCGGCTGACCTCGTCCCGCCCGCTGTGCGCGACCGGCCCCCACAAGATCTCCTGCAAGGGCATCCAGGAGTGGACGGTCACCGTGAGGGTGACACGGCCATGACCTCAGCCGGCCAGGTACCGCACCTGGTCCCAGAGCACCGGGTCCACGACCCCCACCCGGCGCCGGAAGTCCCACACGGGCACCTCTCGCACCTCGTCGGTCTCCAGGAAACTGGTCCGCCCCTGCGCGTCACCCACGGAGCCGGGCGGCAGGGGAATCACCCCGGCCCGCTCGTCGTGGTAACGGCTGGTGATCTTGGCGACCCGGGCCCGCTTGCCGTGCACGGACAGCACCAGACAGGGCCGGTCCCCGGCCCCCGGGCCCTCTTCGTGGGGCACGTTCGCCCACCAGATCTCCGCCGGCTGCGGCCGGGCCGCACCGCCCCGCCCCAGCACGCGCCCCGGCGGCCGCGTCCTGCGCCCCGCGGGCCGGCGGCCGCGCCCCCACCCGTCCACGAGCGTGGCGACCAGCGCGAGCAGTACCACTGCCGCGAGCGCCAGCCACCACGACGTGTCCATAAGGACGACGGTACCGGCGCGAGACCTTCAGCGCGCGCCCTCTTTCACACCTCATGCGCCGCACGTCCAGCCGAACCGGTGACACCACAGGTGAGTTCGCCCACAACAGCCCTTGCCGGAGGAGCGACCGGCCGTTTCGCGCCTTACGCTCGACGGACCGCACGACCCTCGTCACCTTCTGTATCTTTCCCGCCAGCGGAGGTTTCTTCTCCATGAAGCTCACCGTCGTCGGCTGCTCCGGGTCGTTCCCGTCCGCGGAATCGGCCTGCTCGAGCTACCTCGTAGAGGCCGACGGCTTCCGGCTGCTCCTCGACATGGGCAACGGCGCCCTGGGCGAGCTGCAGCGCCACAGCGGTCTCTACGACCTCGACGCGATCTTCCTGAGCCATCTGCACGCCGACCACTTCATCGACATGTGCGCCTACTTCGTCGCGCGCTACTACCGGCACGACGGCGGGCCCTGCGCCCCCCTGCCGGTCTACGGCCCCGAGGGCACCGAGCACCGGCTGACCACCGCCTACGCCGACACCCCCACCGCCTCGTCCATGAGCGAGGTCTTCGACTTCCACACGGTCAAGCCGGGCACCTTCGACATCGGCCCCTTCACCGTGCACACCGAGCTGGTGGCCCACCCGGTGGAGGCGTACGCCATCCGGATCGAGCACGGCGGCCGCGCCCTGACCTACTCGGGCGACACCGGCGTCAGCGAGGCCCTGGAGGAACTCGCCCGGGACACCGACCTGTTCCTGTGCGAGGCGGCCTTCACGGACGGCAAGGAAACCATCCCCGACCTCCACCTCAACGGCCGCGAGGCGGGCGAGATCGCCGCCCGCGCCCGTGTCCGCCTCCTCGTCCTCACCCACATCCCTCCGTGGACCGACCCCCAGATCAACCTCACCCACGCCCGAGCGGTCTACACCGGCCCGGTGGAACTGGCGGCGACGGGGGCGACGTACGAGATCTGACACCGCGACGACACGAGAAGGCCCCCGAGCAGTGCGCTCGGGGGCCTTCTCACGTCCGGGGAGGACTCACGCCTTCGTGAGGTCCTCGACCTCCTCCTCGGGCTCACGGCCCGGGGTGGGGAGGTTGAACTTGGTGATCGCGAAGCGGAAGGTCACGTAGTAGATCACCGCGAACACCAGGCCGATCGGGATGATCAGCCATGGCTTCGTCGCCAGGTTCCAGTTCAGGCCGTAGTCGATGAGGCCCGCGGAGAAGGTGAAGCCGGCGTGCACGCCGAGCGCCCACGTGATCGCCATCGACGCGGCGGTCAGCACCGCGTGGATCGCGTACAGCGCCGGGGCGATGAACATGAACGAGAACTCGATCGGCTCGGTGACACCGGTCACGAAGGAGGTCAGAGCGACCGAGACCATCATGCCCAGGACGGCCTTGCGGCGCTCCGGACGGGCGCAGTGCGCGATGGCGAGCGCGGCCGCCGGCAGGCCGAACATCATGATCGGGAAGAAGCCGGACATGAACTGACCGGCGGTCGGGTCACCGGCGAAGAAGCGGTTGAGGTCGCCGTGGACGACGTCGCCGGCCGCGTTCTTGAAGTCGCCGATCTGGAACCACGAGACGGTGTTGACGAACTGGTGCATGCCGACCGGGATCAGCGCACGGTTGATCAGACCGAACAGACCGGCACCGGCGGCGCCCAGACCGGTGATCCACTCACCGAAGGTGGAGATGCCCTCACCGATCGGCTTCCAGATCAGACCGAAGACGACACCCATCGCGGTGCCGACGAACGCCATGATGATCGGCACCAGGCGACGGCCGTTGAAGAAGCCGAGCCAGTCCACCAGCTTCTTGCGGTGGTACCGCTGCCACAGCACCGCCGACAGCAGACCCATCAGGATGCCGCCGAGCACACCGGGGTTGTTGTAGGTGGCGGCTATGTCCGCGCCCGCCTGGACCTTGGCCTCGGTGACCGGGAACGCCTTCAGGACGTTGCTGTAGACCAGGAAACCGACCAGGGCGGCGAGCGCCGTCGAGCCGTCGGACTTCTTGGCGAAACCGATCGCGACACCGATGCAGAACAGCAGCGGCAGGTTGTCGAAGATCGCGCCACCGGCCGTGGCGAAGACAGCCGTAACCTTGTCGGGCAGGTTCAGCTTGTCGTGCACGTCCGCCTGCCCCAGGCGGAGCAGGATGCCCGCCGCCGGCAGTACGGCGATCGGAAGCTGAAGGCTTCGGCCAACTTTCTGCAGGCCCTGGAACAGGCCTGAACCCCGCTTCTTTGCGGGAGCCGCCGACGATGTCGCGGTGGCGGTGCTCATTCGTCCTCCATCGGGTGGTGGTCTACACCACTCAGTGGTGTAGACCTGTTGTAGCACGATGAAGGTGAGGTAAGGAACCCGCGAACTTGCGACCGTTCCACTACGGGCCGTAGAGGTGACGTTCCGGCCGTTGAAGGGGGCCGTCAGGCCCTGGTGGTGTCCTCCACTTCCTCCTCCGGCTCACGCCCCGGAGTCCGCAGGTCGAACCTCGTGATCGCGAAACGGAAGACCGCGTAGTACACCACCGCGAAGCACAACCCGATCGGCACGATCGCCCACGGCCGGGTCGCGAGGTTCCAGTTGATCACATAGTCGATCAAGCCCGCCGAGAAGCTGAACCCGTCGTGCACGCCCAGCGCCCACGTCACCGCCATCGACACACCCGTCAGCACCGCGTGCACCGCGTAGAGCAGCGGAGCGATGAACATGAACGAGTACTCGATCGGCTCGGTGATCCCCGTGACGAACGACGTCAGCGCCACCGACAGCATCAGCCCGCCGACTTCCTTGCGCCGGCCCGGCCGGGCGGTGTGCGTGATGGCCAGCGCCGCCGCCGGCAGCGCGAACATCATGATCGGGAAGAAACCCGAGGTGAACTGCCCGGCATTCGGATCCCCCGCCAGGAACATGTTGATGTCGCCGTGCACCACCGTCCCGTCGGGCTTGGTGTAACTGCCGAACTGGAACCACAGCGGCACGTTCAGGAACTGGTGCAGACCGATGACCAGCAGCGCCCGGTTCGCCAGGCCGAAGATCCCGGCGCCCCAGGCCCCCGCGCCGTGCAGCCAGTCGCTGAAACTCTCCAGGCCGTCACCGATCGGCGGCCACACCCACAGACACAGGGCGGCGAAGAGGATCGCCACGAACGCCATGATGATCGGCACCAGCCGGCGGCCGTTGAAGAAGCCCAGCCAGTCCACCAGCCGCGTCCGGTGGAAGCGCTGCCAGAAGAAGGCGGACAGCAGCCCCATCACGATCCCGCCGAAGACCCCCGGATTCTGGTACGTGAACGCCGTCACCGTCCCGCTCGCCGCCTGACAGCCGGTCGCGACCACCTTGGCCCCCGCCGGACACGTGATCGGGAACTGGTGCAGCACGTTGTAGTAGACGAGGAAGCCCGCCACCGCCGCCAGCGCCGTCGAGCCGTCCGCCTTCTTCGCCATGCCGATCGCCACACCGACGCAGAACAGCATCGGCAGCCCCAGCTGGCCGTCGAGCAGCGCGCCGCCCGCCCCCGCCATCACCTTCGAGGCATCGGTCCAGCCCAGCCCGTCCTTGCCGAACACATCCGGCTGCCCCAGCCGGTTCAGAATGCCCGCCGCGGGCAGCACCGCGATCGGCAGCTGAAGACTGCGCCCCATCTTCTGCAGACCCTGGAACAGGGTGTTCCAGCGCTCGCGCACGGGAGAGACCCTGGCGTCGGCGCTGTCGGCACTCATGGGCGTCCTCCCCGCCTCCGCTCCTGGGCACGGCGCGCGTTTGGCCACCGCCCCAACGGTGGTGTAGACCAGTCGACGGACGGTTCCGCTGTAGTGAACGCCATCCTTCGGCACCCACGGCACGACCGCTCGCGAAGATGGGCCAACTGTGGGTTACTGCCACAAAGCGGTTTCGGATCAGGGAGAAGGAACATGGCCAGCAAGGCTGAGAAGATCGTTGCCGGGCTCGGCGGCATCGACAACATCGAAGAGGTCGAGGGCTGCATCACCCGCCTCCGCACCGAGGTCAACGACGCCTCACTGGTCGACGAGGCCGCACTCAAGGCAGCAGGCGCCCACGGCGTCGTGAAGATGGGCAACGCCATCCAGGTCGTCATCGGCACCGACGCCGACCCCATCGCCGCGGAGATCGAAGACATGATGTGACCCTCCGCGGTCCACGCGGACCGCGGGGTTCACCTGGAAGGGGCTCTTCCCGACACGGGAGGAGCCCCTTCCGCACAGGGGACTAGGCTCGACGCCATGTCTCGAATCGACGGCCGCACCGCCGAACAACTCCGCCCGGTCACCATCGAACGCGGCTGGAGCAAGCACGCCGAAGGCTCCGTCCTCGTCTCCTTCGGCGCCACCAAGGTCCTCTGCACCGCCTCCTTCACCGAAGGCGTCCCGCGCTGGCGCAAGGGCAGCGGCGAGGGCTGGGTCACCGCCGAATACGCCATGCTGCCCCGCGCCACCAACACCCGCGGCGACCGCGAGTCCGTCAAGGGCAGGATCGGCGGACGCACCCACGAGATCAGCCGCCTCATCGGCAGGTCCCTGCGCGCCGTCGTCGACTACAAGGCACTCGGCGAGAACACCGTCGTCCTGGACTGCGACGTCCTCCAGGCCGACGGCGGCACCCGTACCGCGGCCATCACCGGCGCCTACGTCGCCCTCGCCGACGCCGTCGCCTGGGCCCAGGCCAAGAAACTGATCAAGCCCGGCCGTCAGCCGCTCTCGGGCACCGTCAGCGCGGTCTCCGTCGGCATCGTCGGGGGAGTCCCGCTCCTCGACCTCTGCTACCAGGAGGACGTGCGCGCCGACACCGACATGAACGTCGTCTGCACCGGCGACGGCCGCTTCGTCGAGGTCCAGGGCACCGCCGAGGCCGCACCCTTCGCCCGCGAGGAACTCAACGCCCTGCTCGACCTCGCCGTGGCCGGCTGCACGGACCTCGCCGCGATCCAGCGGACGGCGCTCGAAAGCACCCGCGAAAAGTAGAAAAGCCGGAGAAGCAACAAGAAAAGTAAAGGGAGCCTCAAGACAGGCGACCGTCGAGGGCAACCCCGGCCACCCGGCCCGCGTCCCTACCGGTACGGGCGCACGGCACCACCGCCGTACGCCCGGCCACCACAGGGAGGGGACCGAACCATGGCCGCGAGCCGCCACCGACGACGCCCGGGCCGCACCACCGCCATCGCCGCCACCACGGCCGCCGTCGCACTCGCCGTCACCGCCCTGACCGGATGCGACGCGGTCGACAAGGCCCTGGACTGCGTCCAGACCGCCGACTCCGTCGCCGACAGCGTCACCGACCTCCAGCAAGCGGTCCAGAACGCGTCGAACGACCCGACGCAGACCGACGAAGCCCTCGCCGCCATCGAGAAGGACCTCAGGAAGATCGGCGACAAGACGGACAACACCGACGTCAACAAGGCCGTCGACGACCTGGGCAAGGCCGTGGACAACGTCCGCACCGCCGTCAGGAACGGCGACAAGACCCCGGACGTCACCCCGGTCACCGACGCAGCCGGCGAACTGACCAAGGTCTGCACGCCCTGACGGTCCCCCGATACTGGTGAGCATGACCCGCTTGATCCTCGCCACCCGCAACGCCGGAAAGATCACCGAACTCAGGGCGATTCTCGCCGACGCAGGCCTCCCCCACGAACTCGTCGGCACCGACGCCTACCCGGAGATCCCCGACGTCAAGGAAACAGGTGTCACCTTCGCCGAGAACGCCCTGCTGAAGGCCCACGCCCTGGCCCAGGCGACAGGCCTCCCGGCCGTGGCTGACGACTCCGGCCTCTGCGTAGACGTCCTCGGCGGCGCCCCCGGCATCTTCTCCGCCCGCTGGGCGGGCCGCCACGGCGACGACCAGGCCAACCTGGACCTCCTCCTCGCCCAGCTCTCCGACATCGCGGAGGAACACCGGGGGGCGCACTTCGCCTGCGCGGCGGCCCTGGCACTGCCGGACGGCACGGAGCGGGTGGTCGAGGGCCAACTGCGCGGCGTACTGCGCCACGCCCCCGCCGGCACGAACGGTTTCGGCTACGACCCGATCCTCCAGCCCGAGGGAGAGTCGAGGACGTGCGCCGAACTGACCCCCGACGAGAAGAACGCCATCAGCCACCGCGGCAAGGCGTTCCGGGCGCTGGTGCCAGTGGTACGGGAGTTGCTCGGCTGACCCGGCCGTCAGGGCCGTCCGGACCGGAGTCGGTGCGGCCGGAGGGACTCGAACCCTCACGGGAGTTACCCCACTGGGACCTAAACCCAGCGTGACTGCCAATTCCACCACGGCCGCTCGATGCTGCCCGGCCATGCTACTGGCCGGGCAGCCACCTCAGAGACCGAGATCCTTGATGATCTTGGCTACGTGGCCCGTGGCGCGGACGTTGTACAGGGCTCGTTCGACCTTGCCGTTCTCGTCCACGATGATCGTGGAGCGGATGACGCCCATGTACGTCTTGCCGTAGTTCTTCTTCTCGCCGTAGGCGGCGTAGGCCTCGGTGACCTTCTTGTCGGGGTCGGCGAGGAGGGCGACCTTCAGGGACTCCTGCTCGCGGAACTTCGCCAGTTTCTCCGGCTTGTCGGGGGAGATGCCGATGACGTCGTAGCCGGCGCCCGCGAGGAGGTCCAGGTTGTCGGTGAAGTCGCAGGCCTGCTTGGTGCAGCCGGGGGTGAGGGCGGCCGGGTAGAAGTAGACGATGACCTTGCGGCCCTTGTGGTCGGCCAGCGACACCTCGTTGCCGTCGGCGTCGGGGAGGGTGAAGGCGGGGGCCACGTCCCCGGGCTGGAGTCGCTCGGTCATCGAAGCTCGTCTCCTCATGCGTGCCAATACCGTGTCGGTCCGAGGGTAACCGGGGGTGCCGACAGCACGGTCCGGGCCGAAGCTGACAGACTGTGCTGAACAGGCATCAGTGGACTGCGGAGGCGGTACGGTGGCGGACACGGCGGACACCAGGACCCCGGCTGAGATCGAGGCGGACATCAGGCGCCGTCGCGAGGTGCTGGCCGAGACGCTCGACGAGATCGGCGTGCGGGTGCACCCGAAGACCATCGTCGCGGACGCCAAGGCCAAGGTCACCTCCCACGTCGACCACACACTCGGACGGGCCTATGTGCAGGTCAACCGGGTCGTCAGCGATGTGCGCGCCCAGTTCGTCGACGGGGACGGCGCGCCTCGCGTGGAGCGGATCGTGCCGGTCGCGCTGGTCGCCGTCGGGGTCGTCGGACTGCTCGCCCTGGGCGCGCGCAGGCGCCGGGGCTGACCCGGCCGCGTACGGACATGCTGAAGGCAGGTAGGTTCGAGGCGTGAGCGCCAACAGAAACGAGCACAGCACCCATCACGACAAGCTGCCCATCCGGATGCTGCACGACCGGGTGCTGGTCCGGCAGGAGACGGGCGAGGGCGAGCGTCGTTCGGGCGGCGGCATCCTGATTCCCGCCACGGCGGCGGTGGGACGCCGGCTGGCCTGGGCGGAGGTCGTCGCGGTCGGGCAGAACGTGCGGACCGTGGAGCCGGGCGACCGGGTCCTGTTCGACCCGGAGGACCGGGCCGAGGTGGAGGTGCGGGGCACCGCGTATGTGCTGATGCGTGAGCGTGATCTGCACGCCGTGGCCGCGGACCGGTTCGAGGGGTCGGAGGACTCCACCGGGCTGTACCTGTGACGTGACGCAGCCGAGGGGCTGGTGACAGCTGTCACCAGCCCCTTTGTCGTGCCTCTTGGCCGTCCGGTTCGTTTTGCTAGCCAGGTGGGGTTCTGGCCTAGGTGGGGCCGCCCCACATGCCCGTGTCCGTGCCGGTGGTCGTCCCGCCGTCGCCGGTGGTGCCGCCGCTCGGGCTGGTGCCGCCGGTCGTGCCGCCGCCCGTGGTCGGGGTGGATCCGCCCGCGCCGCCCGTGGTCGGGGTGCTGCCTCCCGTGGTGCCGGTGGTGGTGCCGGTGTCCGTGCCTCCGGTGGTCGGGGTGCCGCCGGTGGCGTCGCCGCCGGTGGTGTCGCCCGTGGTGCCGGTGGTGCCGCCCGTGGTGCCGCCGGTCTGGCCCTGGACCTCGCCCTGCCCCTGGGTGTCCTGGCCGCCGGTGTTCGTGCCGGCGGTGGTGCCGCCATTGTCCTGGCCGCCGGTGCCGGGCGTCTCCACGGCGCCGCTGGACGGCGGCGGCTGGGTCTGGTCGGCGCCGGGCTGGATCTGGAGGTCGAAGTCGCTGGCCAGGGTGTTCTTCAGGGCGTCACCCATGAACTGAGCCCAGATGCTGCCGGGCGGGCCGCTGCCGTTGATCCGGGACAGGCCCAGGGCGCCGTAGAGCGACTTGTGGGCGGCGGTGACCGGGTCCTGACCCATGACGGAGACGACGGTGGCCAGGTCGGGGGTGTAGCCGGCGAACCAGGCGGCCTGGTCTTTCTCGGCGGTGCCGGTCTTGGCGGCGGCCGGACGGCCGATCGCCAGCGCCGGGGCGCCGGTGCCGTTCTGGACGACGGACTGCAGGACCGCGGTGGTGGTGTCGGCGGCCTCGCGGCTGACGGCCTGCGAGGTCGTCCGCTCGGGCAGGTCCACCACGTCCGCGCCGTCCTTGGTGATCTTCTTGATGATCGTGTACGTGCCGTGCTTGCCGTGGTTGGCGAGGGTCGCGTAGGCCTCGGCCATGTCGAGGACGCTGGCCCGGGCCACGCCGAGCGCGATGGACGGGCTGCCGATCAGCTCCGGGGTGTCGGACGGCACGCCGAGGGCGACGGCGGTGTCCTTCACCTTGTCGGAGCCCACGTCGACGGCCATCTGCGCGTACACCGCGTTGACGGACTTGTCGGTGGCCTCGCGGACGGTGATGTTGCCGTAGGAGCGCTGGTCCTCGTTCTCGGGGGCGTAGTGGCCGCCGCTCCAGCCCTGTACGGGCCGCTTGTTGGTGCCGTCGTAGACCGTGTTGGGGGTGATGGGGCGGCCGTCCGCGGTGTCGGAGTGGTTCTGGAGGGCGGCGGTGAGGACGAACGGCTTGAAGGTGGAGCCGACCTGGAAGTCCCTGCGGGTGGCGTTGTTGGTGAACTGCTTGACGTAGTCGATGCCGCCGTACATCGCCACGACCTCGCCGGTCTTGGGGTTCACGGCGGCGCCGCCGGCCCGGACGTACTTGTCGACGGGGTTGTTCTTCTTGTCCAGCTTGCTCATCACCTGGTCGTCGACCGCCTTGACGAAGGCGTCCTGCTTGCTCTTCTCCAGGGTCGTGGTGATGCGGTAGCCGCCCGCGGCCAGTTCGTCCTCGCTGAGGATGTCGTTCTTGGCGAGGTAGTCCTTCACGGCGCGGACGAGGTAGCCGCGCTGTCCGGCCATGTTGGTGGGGACGGTGGCCTCCTTCGGCATCGGGAACTTCATGCCGGCCCGATCGGAGGCGCTGAGCCAGTTCTTCTTGACCATGCCGTCCAGGACGTAGTTCCAGCGGGCGACGGCGGCGGCCTTGTTCTCGGGGTGGGCGGTCACGTCGTACTCGCTGGGCGCGTTGACGAGAGCGGCGAGGTAGGCGGCGCGGGCCGGGTCGAGGTCCTTGGCCTTGACGCCGTAGTAGGCCTGGGCGGCGGCCTGGATGCCGTAGGCGTTGCGGCCAAAGTAGCTGGTGTTGAGGTAGCCCTCGAGGATCTTGTCCTTGGGCTCGTTGCGGTCCAGCTTGATCGCGATGAAGAACTCCTTCACCTTGCGGGTGACGGTCTGTTCCTGCCCCAGGTAGTAGTTCTTGACGTACTGCTGGGTGATCGTGGAGCCGGACTGCTTGCCCTTGCCGGTGGCGGTGTTCCACCCGGCGCGGAGCATCGCCTTGGGGTCGACGGCGGACTCGGTGTAGAAGTCGCGGTCCTCGGCGGCCAGTACGGCGTGCTGGGCGTCCTTGGAGACCTCGGCGAGGGTGACGTTCTCGCGGTTGATGTCGCCGTCGCGGGCGATCTCGGTGCCGTCCTCGTAGAGGTAGACGTTGGCCTGTTTCATGGCGAGGGCGTTGGCGGGCGGGATCTTGACCAGGGAGTACCCGAGGAAGAACGCGCCGATCACCAGCAGCACGACGGTGAGGAACCCCCCGAGCACCATCCGCCAGGTCGGCACCAGCCGCCGCCACCCGGTCCGTTTGGCCCGCTTGGACTGCTTGGGCCGCTCGGACTGTCGGGGCTGCTCGGGCCGCTCGGGTGGCTCGCTCGCACCGCCGTCGGCGGCGAGCTGTGCCCTCGGGCGGTCCGGCGCGGGGGTGGCCGGGCGGCTTGCCGAGGGGCCGCCCGCCGGGCCGCCCTGACCGACGGCTCCCGCGCGGGCGGCCATGCCGGGACCGCCCGCGGCACCCGCAGCGCCGGCAGCACCCGCAGCACCGGCACCGCCGGCCCATGAGGGCCTGAGGACGGTGGTGTCCTCGCGGACGCTGGTGGGGTCCTGGCGGTCGCCGGTGTCGCGGTCCGCGGAGGCATCGGCGTTGCCGGCGGCCCATGAGGGCCTCAGGACGGTGGTGTCCTCGTTTCCGCTCGGGGGATTCGCGTGGCTGCCCGTGTCGCGGTCGTCCGCGGGAATGCCGGGGCGTCCACCCGCGGTGGGTGCCGCGGCGCGTGCGTCGTCTGCCGCTGCGCGGTCCGCCGCGGGGGTGCTGCCGCGGCCCCGCCCGGCGGCCGCGGCGTCGCCGCCTTCGGCGGAACCCGTGAGGTCACCCACGGCGGCGCCCTGGCCGCCGTTGCCTCCGGCCGAGGACCCGCCCGTGCTTTCGGCGGTGGACCTGCCCACGCCTCCCGCCGCGCTCCCGGCCGCGCTCCCGGCCGCGCTCCCGGCCGTGGTCTCGGTCCGGTCGCCGCCGGCGCCATCCGGCCGCCCACCCGCGGCGGCCCCCGCGCGGCCCTGGCCCGCGGACTCCTCGCGTTCCTGTCCGGCGGCCCGGGCGGAGCCCTGCGTCGCGGATCCGGAGCTGCCCTGTCCGGTGGCCGCCGCCCGGCCCGGTGCCGCGGAACCCTCGGTGTCCTCCCCGGCGGCTCCCCCGGCACCCTCTCCGGCGTCCCCGGCCGGGCGTTGCGCCGTGGAGCCCTGCTCCGTGGCGGCGGGCCCCGTCCCGGCTGCGGGCTTCGGCGGCCGGGTTCGGTCGGGTCGGTGTGCGGTCGCCTCCGGTTCGGCGGACCGCGGCTGCGGCTGCGCCTCCGCCTGTGGCTGCTCGGCCTGCGGCTGCGGCTCGTCGCTCATCTCGTGCACGGACTCCTGTTTCGCGTCGTACGTCGCCGTACGCCCTCATGCGCCTTGTGCGCCCCCAGATGAAGACTCTCGCACCAAGCGTTCCGTTCCCGGTCCCGGGCAATTGTCCGGGCGGAAAACGCGTGGCACGTCGCGTCGCGCGCGCACTAGGCTCCTGCGCTTCGGTGTCGGCGGAGCTTGGAGGGCGTGACGTGGGCGCTGGGCGGTTGTACGCGGCCGTCGCGGCGGGGGGATTCAGACGGTACGCGACGTATCGGGCGGCCACGGCGGCCGGGGTGTTCACGAACACGGTTTTCGGGCTGATCCTCGTGTACACGTACCTTGCGTTGTGGGATGTCCGCCCGCATCTGGGCGGCTACGACCGTGCCCAGGCCGTGACGTACGTATGGCTGGGACAGGCATTTCTGTCCACGCTCGCGATCGGCGGGGGCGGGGTCGAGGACGAGCTGATGGAACGCATCCGTACGGGTGACATCGCCATCGATCTGTACCGGCCCGCCGACCTGCAGCTGTGGTGGCTGGCGGCCGACCTGGGCCGCGCGATGTTCCAGCTGGTGGGCCGCGGGATCGTGCCCTTCGTGTTCGGGGCGCTGTTCTTCCCCGTCGCGCTGCCCACCGACCCGCTGACCTGGGCGGCGTTCCTCGGTGCCGTGCTGTTGGCGATGCTGGTGAGCTTCGGGATCAGGTTCCTGGTCGCGCTGAGCGCGTTCTGGCTGATGGACGGGACCGGTGTGGTGCAGATGGCGTGGCTGGCCGGGTATTTCTGCTCGGGGATGCTGCTGCCGCTGAACGTCTTCCCCGGCGCGCTCGGCGAGGTGGTCCGGGCGCTGCCTTGGTCCTCGCTGCTGCAGGCCCCGGCCGACGTACTGCTGGGGCACGCCGTCCCGTTGAGCACGTACGCCTTCCAGGGAGCGTGGGCGGTGGCGCTGCTGGCGGCCGGGCGGCTGCTGCAGTCGGCGGCGACGCGGCGGGTGGTGGTCCAGGGTGGCTGAGATCACAGGGGCCGGGCCCCACGGGCGCCGTACGGACGAGGAGACCGAGGCCGCAGCCGCACCCGCACCCACACCCGCTCCCGCACTCGCGTCCCGCGGCCGGCTGGCGGACGGCCTGCGGGCCTACTGTCTGATCGCCGGGATGTGGCTGCGTTCCACGATGGCCTACCGGGCCTCCTTCGTCATGACCACGATCGGGAACTTCGTGGCGACCGCGCTGGACTTCGTGGCGATCCTGCTGATGTTCTCCCGCGTGGACGCCCTCGGCGGCTACACGCTGCCGGAGATCGCCTTCCTCTACGGGCTGACCAGCATCTCCTTCGGGCTGGCCGACCTCGCGATCGGCTCGATGGACCGGCTGGGCCGGCGGGTGCGCGACGGCACGCTGGACACGCTGCTGGTGCGCCCGGCCCCGGTGCTCGCCCAGGTCGCCGCGGACCGGTTCGCGCTGCGCCGCCTGGGCCGTGTGGTGCAGGGCGCGCTCGTGCTGGCCTACGCCCTCGGCTCGCTCGACGTGCACTGGACGGCCCCGAAGGTGCTGCTGATGCCGCTGATGACGCTGGGCGGCGCGGCGATCTTCTGCGCGGTGTTCGTCGCCGGGGCGGCCTTCCAGTTCGTGGCGCAGGACGCCTCCGAGGTGCAGAACGCCTTCACCTACGGCGGCACCACGCTGCTCCAGTATCCGCCGACGGTGTTCGCGCGGGAGCTGGTGCGCGGGGTGACGTTCGTGCTGCCGCTGGCGTTCGTCAACTGGCTGCCCGCGAGCTACGTGCTCGGGCGGCCGTATCCGCTGGCGCTGCCGTGGTGGACGGCGTTCGCCTCGCCGCTGGTGGCGGTGGGCTGCTGTGCGCTGGCGGGACTGGCCTGGCGCGTGGGGCTGCGCTCGTACCGGAGCACGGGAAGCTGAAGGGACGTGGAACCCATGGAACTGGACGGACCGGGGAGCGGGACGGACGGGGCGTTCATCGAACTCGACCGCGTCGAGAAGGTCTTCGAGGTGCGCAGGAAGACCGGTTTCCTCAAGCGGGAACGGCGGCGGGTGCGCGCGGTCGACGCGATCTCCTTCTCCGTGGCGCGCGGCGAGATGGTGGGCTACATCGGCCCGAACGGCGCAGGCAAGTCGACGACGATCAAGATGCTCACGGGCATTCTCACCCCCAGCGGCGGCCGGCTGCGCGTCGCCGGAATCGACCCCTCCCGTGAGCGGACACGGCTCGCGCAGCGCATCGGGGTGGTGTTCGGGCAGCGTACGACGCTGTGGTGGGATCTGCCGCTGATCGACTCCTACCGGCTGATGCACCGCATGTACCGCATCCCCGACGCCCGTTACCGGGCGAACCTCGACCGCTGCGTCGAACTCCTCGAACTGGCGGACCTGCTGGACGTCCCGGTGCGCCAGCTCTCCCTCGGCCAGCGCATGCGCGGCGACATCGCGGCGGCCCTGCTGCACGACCCGGACGTCCTCTACCTCGACGAGCCGACCATCGGCCTGGACGTCATCAGCAAGGCCAGGGTGCGCGAGTTCCTGCGCGACCTGAACGCCGAGCGCGGTACGACGGTGCTGCTGACGACGCACGACCTCCAGGACATCGAGCAGTTGTGCTCGCGAGTGATGGTCATCGACCACGGGCGCCTGATGTACGACGGCCCGCTCGCCGGGCTGCACGAGGCGGGCGAGAGCGAACGCACCCTCGTGGTCGACCTGGAGCGGGAGCTGCCGCCGATCGAGGTGCCGGGCACGCGCGTGGTGCGCGTGGAGGGGCCGCGGCAGTGGCTGGCCTTCCCGGCCGCCGATTCGGCGGCGCCGCTGGTGGCGCGGATCGCGGACCGGTATCCGCTGGTGGACCTGTCGGTGCGGGAGCCGGACATCGAGGCGGTGATCGCCAAGATGTACGCGGCTTCGGCGGCCGGTGCGGCGCGCGCGGTGTCCTAGCCCGGCGCGCGCTGTGTCGTAGCCCGGCGCGTGTGGTGTCGAAGCCCGGAGCGCGCGGTCTCACCGGCTGGGGCGCGCGGTCTCGTAGCCTGGCGAGCGGGGAACTCGTAGGCTGCTCCACATGAGCGACGATGCCCCGGAGCTGCGCGCCTCCGACGCCGATCGTGAACGAGTCGCCGAGGTCCTGCGGGACGCCCTCGCCGAAGGGCGCCTGGACATGGCGGAGTTCGAGGAGCGCCTGGAAACGGCCTACAAGGCGCGCACATACGGGGAACTGGCCCCGCTCACCCGTGACCTGCCCGCCGGGCAGACCGCCGCCCCGGCGGTGTCTCTGCACAAGGCGCCCGTGGAGAGCGGGAGTTGGGTGAGCCGCGTGATCGGCGGTGAGGGCTCCTCGTCGTGGGCCGTCGCCATCATGTCCGGGTTCCAGCGCAAGGGGGCCTGGACCGTGCCCAGGCGGTTCAACTGCTTCTCGTTCTGGGGCGGGGGCGAGATCGACCTGCGCGAGGCCGACTTCGCCGACCGCGAGGTCGAGATCAACTGCGTGGCCATCATGGGCGGGATGCAGATCATCGTGCCGCCCGGCGTCGAGGTGATCGTGCGCGGCATCGGCATCATGGGCGGCTTCGACCACCGCGAGGAGGGCGTACCGGGGGAGCCGGGCGCCCCGCGCGTGATCGTGACGGGCTTCGCCTTCTGGGGCGGCGTGGGAGTGGAGCGCAAGCTCACCAGGGCGGAACGGCTCCGGCTGAAGGAAGAGCACCGCCAGGAGAAGCTGGACCGCCGGGCCGAGCGCCGCGAACTTCAGGCGGCCCGCCGTGAGGAGCGCTGGGAGCAGCGCGACCGCCGCAGGCACCGCCACCACTGACGCCCCGACGTCCCGAACCCCTGTCCGTGCGACGAGGCCCTGCGTCCGCGTCCGCGCCACCGAGGCCCTGCGCTCGCGTCTGCGCCACCGAGGCCCTGCGTCCGCGTCTGCGCCACCGAGGCCCTGCGTCCGCGTCTGCGCCACCGAGGCCCTGCGTCCGCGTCCGTGCGACGAGGCCCTGCGCCCGCGTCTGCGCCACCGAGGCCCCGCGCTCGCGTCCGTGCGACCGAGCCCCGGTCCGTGCGACCGGCGGCCCCCGGACTTCCGTCCGCGTCACCGGCGGCTCAGACCCCCGTCTGCACCGCCCCCCAGAGATCCTCCAGATCGAACACCTCGCCCATCCTCCGGTACCCCAGGTCGCTGGGGTGCAGATGGTCCCCGGAGTCGTACGCCTCGCGCAGCCGCCGCGGGTCGTAGGGGTCCCGCAGCGCCCGGTCGAAGTCGACGACGCCGTCGTACACCTCGCCGGCCCGGATGGCGTCGTTGACCTGCTGCCGTACCGCCTCCCGTGCCGCCGTCCAGCCGGGGTGGCCCCCGACGGGCATCAGGGTCGCGCCGATGACCTTCAGCCCGCGCGCGTGCGCCTGCCGTACCAGCGTGCGCAGCCCGGCGACGATCTTCGCCGGGTCGGGCAGCGCCCGGTTGCGCAGGATGTCGTTGATGCCGAGGTCGACCACGACGACCTTGGCGTTCGTGCGCTCCAGCACGTCCCGGGAGAAGCGGTGCAGCCCGCTGGGGTTGTCCGCGGGCCGCCCGGGCCCGTCGGTGAGTATCTCGTTGCCGCTGATGCCCTCGTTGACGACGCTGTAGCGGGGTATGTCCCGGTCGGCGGCGACGGCGACCCGCAGCCGCTCCGCCAGGACGTCGGTCCAGCGGTGGTTGGCGTCGACGGTCGAGGTGATGCCGTCGGTGATCGAGTCGCCGAGGACGACGACGGTCCCGTCCGCCTGGTCGCTGAGCAGGTCCAGCGCGGTCAGGTAGCGCCAGTACGGCGTCCGCTCGGTGTACGGGGTGCCGGTGGTGTCCTCGGTGTGGTCGCCCTGGGCGACGTAGGAGGTCTGGCGGGCGCGCGGATGGTAGGTGACCGGGCCGGAGGGGGTGGGGGAGTAGGTGGTGACCAGGACGTCCGCGTTCTGCGGTACGGCGATGCGGACGGCGTCGCTGACCACCTGCCCGCCCGGCGGGACGACGACGCTCGGCGCGCCGGAGAAGGTGAGCCGCCGCATCGTGTCCGCGGCGGCGGCAGCGGTGCCGTCGGTGCCGGTGCCCCTGGCGGCGGCGACCGCGACCGAGGCGTGCGAGATCGTCAGCGGCGACTGGCCGTAGAGATTGGACAGCGTGATACGGGCACTCGTACCCGCGACGCTCGTGTGCACGACGTTGCGCACCGAGCGGCCCGCCATACCGGTGGTCTCCGTGCCGGGTTCGGCGGCGGCCGGGGCGGCGGCCCAGGCCCCCACCCAGACGGCCGTGGAGGCGGGTGCGGCGGAGTCGTGCCGGCCGTGCCGGGCGGCGAGGGAGTCCTCGGGTGTGCCGTCGTCGGAGGCGAGCACGCTGTACAGAGCGGCGGAAGCGGCCACGATCAGCGCGACGATCGCAGCGAGCAGGCCGTAGCCGTGACGCCTGGTCATATGGGTGATGTTCTCCTCCGGCGGCGGGAGCCCAGTGCTCCGGTCCTCTTCCGACAGACGCCGGGAACTTCTGTCGCGTTCCGGGAGTCGGTCAGGCAGGGACAATTGTGTACGGGACCCGTGGGCGATCATCGAACGGGTGGGCCAAAGGCTCCGGAGCACCCCGGTGCGGCCGGAGCCGCCGGACCGGCGCGGACCGAAGGACCGGCGCTGAGCCGAACGGTCGAGTGGATGGAACGGTGGATGGAACCAACGACACAGGCCGGCCCGGAAGCGGCGCAGGCGCAGGCCGAGGCGGAGGCCGCCGTCTCGCACCGCGCGATGACCGTGTTCAGCCCCGCCGACGAGGAGCGCCGGCGCGGTGTGCGCCGGATGAAGCTGACCGCGGCCGGGCTGCTGCTGTTCGTGGCCGTGGTCTACGTCCTCGCCAAGTGGGCCGAGCACCGGGGCGCGGGCGCCTGGGCGGGCTATGTCGCGGCGGCGACCGAGGCGGGCATGGTGGGCGCCCTGGCCGACTGGTTCGCCGTCACCGCCCTCTTCCGCCGTCCCCTGGGCCTGCCCATCCCGCACACCGCGATCATCCCCACCAAGAAGGACCAGCTCGGGGTCTCACTGGGTGAGTTCGTCGGCGAGAACTTCCTCTCCGAGGACGTCGTACGGCTGCGGCTGCGCGCCGTGGGGATCGGCAGCCGTCTGGGCGCCTGGCTCGCCCACCCGGAGCACGCGGACCGGGTGACCGCCGAGCTGGCCACCGCGCTGCGCGGCGCCCTGACGGTACTGCGCGACTCGGATGTGCAGGCGGTGGTCGGCGAGGCGATCACCCGCCGGGCGGGCGCGCAGGAGATCGCGCCCGGCCTCGGCAAGATGCTGGAGAAGATCGTCGCCGACGGCGGCCACAGACGCGTCGTCGACCTGGTCGTCGCGCGTGCGCACGACTGGCTGGTGCTGCACGGCGACTCCGTGATGGACGCGGTGCAGGGCGGTGCGCCCGGCTGGACCCCGAAGTTCGTCGACCGGAAGGTCGGGGAGCGCGTCTACAAGGAACTGCTGCGGTTCGTCACCGAGATGCGGGACATGCCCAGCCATCCCGCGCGCGGGGCGCTGGACCGCTTCCTCACCGACTTCGCCTCCGACCTGCAGTCCGACAGCGACACCCGTGCGCGGGTGGAGCGGCTCAAGGGCGAGGTGCTGGGCCGGGGCGAGGTCCAGGACCTGATCGCGTCCGCCTGGACCGCCGTACGGTCCATGATCGTCGCGGCGGCCGATGACGAGCACAGCGAGCTGCGCCTGCGCGTGCGGGCCTCCCTGCTCTCCCTGGGCGCCCGGATGGCCGTGGACCCCAAGGCACAGGGCAAGGTGGACCGCTGGGTGGAGGGCGCGGCGGTGTACGTGGTGACGACGTACCGCAGGGAGATCACCTCCCTGATCACCGACACGGTGGCGAGCTGGGACGCCGAGCACACCACCCGCAAGATCGAGGCCCACATCGGCCGTGACCTGCAGTTCATCCGCATCAACGGCACGGTGGTGGGCTCGCTGGCGGGGTTGCTGATCTACACGGTGTCGCGGGTGCTGGGGGCGTAGGGCGAGCGTTCGCCGCGGGGGCTGCGGGGGCTGCGGGGGCTGCGGGGGCTGCGGGGGCTGCGGGGGCGGCGGGCCGCGGGACGGGTGGGCGTGGTGGGCCCGGTGGGACAGGTGGGACGGTCGACCGGGGCCGGTTTCTGGTGGCCCGGTTGGCTGGTCGGCTGTGACCGGCCGTCCATGGCCGGGTGGGCCGGTCGCGGCCGTGACTGGCTTCCCATGGCCGGGCAGGCAGGCCGCCGTGGCCGGTTTCCGATGGCGGGTAGGCCGGTCGGCCGTGCCCCGGGCGTGATCCGTTCCATCGAGGGGAACCCGCATGGGGTTCCGCTCGACGAGGAGGGAGCCCATGGCCACCGCCACCGCGGCCACCGGCCGTACCGTGACCACCAGCATCCCCGCCCGGCTCGACCGCCTCCCCTGGTCGCGCTGGCACTGGACGATCGTCGTCGGTCTCGGCACCGTGTGGATCCTCGACGGCCTGGAAGTCACCGTCGTGGGCAACATCGCGAGCCGGCTGTCGGAGCCCGGCAGCGGCCTGTCGATCACCTCCGGTCAGGTCACGGGCGTGGCGGCGGCCCTCTATGTGGCGGGCGCCTGCACCGGCGCCCTCTTCTGGGGCCGGCTGACCGACCGCTGGGGCCGCAAGAGGCTCTTCATGATCACCCTTGCGGTGTACCTCGCGGCGACGGCCCTGACCGCCCTCTCCTTCCAGGCCTGGTGGTTCTTCCTCTTCCGCTTCCTGACGGGCTTCGGGATCGGCGGCGAGTACGCGGCGATCAACTCCGCGATCGACGAGCTGATCCCCGCGAACCACCGGGGACGCGTCGACCTGATCATCAACGGCAGCTTCTGGGTCGGCGCGGTCGGCGGTTCCCTGCTGTCGATCCTCGCGCTGAACACCGGCTTCCTGGCCGCCGACGTCGGCTGGCGGATGACGTTCGCCCTGGGCGCCGTCCTGGCCCTGGTGATCCTCCTGGTCCGCCGCCACGTCCCCGAGAGCCCGCGCTGGCTGCTGATCCACGGCCGGGACCGCGAGGCCGAGGAGGTGGTGGCCGACATCGAGGGCCGCGTCGAGGCGGAGAAGGGCGAGCCGCTGCCCGAGCCGCACGGCGAGATCACCATCCACCAGCGCAGGAGCGTGAGCTTCGTCGAGATCGGCCGCACCGTCTTCGCCGACTACCGCAGGCGGGCCGTCCTCGGCTTCTCGCTCTTCATCGGCCAGGCCTTCCTCTACAACGCCATCACCTTCGGCTTCGGCGCCATCCTGACCAAGTTCTTCGACGTTCCCTCCGACCGCACCGGCTACTACTTCGCCGTCATCGCGGTCGGCAACTTCATGGGCCCGCTGCTGCTGGGCAAGCTCTTCGACACGGTCGGCCGCCGGGTGATGATCTCCTGCACCTATCTGCTGTCCGGCGTGCTCCTGTTCAGCACGGCCTGGCTGTTCCACAGCGGCGCGCTGAGCGCCGTCACGCTGACGGCCTGCTGGTGCGTCGTGCTGTTCTTCGCCTCGGCCGGCGCCTCCAGCGCCTATCTGACCGTCTCCGAGATCTTCCCGATGGAGACCAGGGCGATGTCCATCGCCTTCTTCTACGCCATCGGCACCGCGGCCGGCGGCATCAGCGGCCCGCTGCTCTTCGCCGACCTCACCGGCACCGGCAGGATCGGCGACACGGTCCTCGCCTTCTCCGTCGGCGCCGCCCTGATGTGCGCGGCGGGCCTGGTGGCCGCCTTCCTCGCGGTCGACGCCGAACGCCGCTCCCTGGAGGACATCGCCAAGCCGCTGACGGCGGTGGCGCAGAAGGCGAAGGCGGCCACGAAGGGCGGCGGCCACCAGGACACCAGGCCTCCAGACGTCACGCCCCCGGACGCCACACCCCCGTCGTCGAGCCCGGCCTGACCTGACGGTGGGCCTGGCCCGGCAGTGGGCCTGACCTGACGGTGAGCGGAACCGGAGCCTACGGCTACGGGTGACGCCGGTCGGCGACGGCCCAGGAGGCCAGCGCGACCGCCCCCGCGACGGTGAACACGGAGGGCCAGGCGCCCATCTTCTTGGCCAGCGGATGCGACCCGGCGAACGCGGCGACGTAGGCGGCGGTGAGCGCCCCGGCCGCCTTCCCGCCGGCCCGCTGCCGCCACTGCTGCGCGGCGGCGGCCCCGGCGACGGCCAGCACGGCCCCGCCCAGCTGCCGCTTCTTGGTCCACCGGGCCACGCCGTACCCGCCGACGAGCCCGCCGGCGGCGACCACCGCCGGGGGAACCTTCGCCGCGACCTTCGCCATCACTGCCTCCCGCAGACATCGAACAGAAGCCGAGCAAACCGAGACTAACCCGCACAACAGCGCGCCGATCGACCGCCCCTCCGGATCGCGAACGCCTCGCCACCGGATGAGACCTAGGTCACATCATTCTCGCCGGCTGGGCTGTCACACACCGAGGCCGGCCTCCGTCGTACCTGTGCAACGCCGGAACGACGAATCAACGAAACAACGAGCCGACGGCGAGCAGGTCGACGAGCAAGGAGCCCACGATGGAAGCCCGTATCAGCCTCTTCGGAAACGACGTCGCGAACAAGTTCCTCCGCTACATCAACTCCGCGGGCAAGGTCCTGTCGGACTCGACGCTCCCGCACGCGACGCAGGAACTGGTGAAGCTCCGCGCCAGCCAGATCAACGGCTGCGGCTTCTGCACCGACATGCACTCCAAGGACGCCCTGCACGCCGGGGAGACCACGCAGCGCCTCCTGCTGGTCGCGGCCTGGAGGGAGGCGAAGGTCTTCACCGAGGCCGAGCGCGCGGCCCTGGAACTGGTCGAGCAGGGCACCCGGATCGCGGACGCGGCCGGCGGCGTGAGCGACGAGGTCTGGGAGAACGCCACCAAGCACTACGACGAGGACCAACTGGCCGCCCTGGTCTCCCTGATCGCCCTCATCAACGCCTACAACCGCGTGAACGTCATCGTCCAGCAGCCGGCGGGCGACTACCAGCCGGGCATGTTCGGCTGAGCCGGACCCTGGATCCGACCCGGCCCTCGGTCCGAGTCAGCCAACCTGAGCTGCCTCTTGTCAACTTTCATCCATCGAGTTATATAAGGGGCGTAGGGCATCGCACAGCAGTGCCACACGAGAGGAGTGACCCGTGATGCTCATGCGCTCCGACCCATTCCGCGAGTTCGACCGCCTCGCGCAGCAGGTCTTCGGCCCGGCCCGCCCCGGCGCGATGGCCATGGACGCCTACCGCTCCGGAGACGACTTCGTCGTCCATTTCGACCTCCCAGGGGTCGACCCGGAGACCATCGACCTCGACGTCGAACGCAACGTGCTCAACATCCGTGCCGAGCGGAAGTCCCCCGCCCCGGAGGGTGCGGAACTGATCGTCGCCGAGCGCCCGACGGGCACGTTCACCCGCCAGCTGTTCCTGGGCGAGACCCTCGACACCGAACGCATCGACGCGTCGTACGAGGCCGGCGTCCTCACGCTGCGCATTCCGGTGGCCGAACAGGCCAAGCCGCGCAAGATCCAGATCGCTGGTGGCGGCGGACGCAAGCAGCTGACCGGCTGAGCACCTGAGCCGCCGGCCGCGGCGAAAGCGGCCGGCGGCTACAGCCCAAGAGGCGTCCCGCGGGTCCGGTGTCACCCCGCGGGACGCGGCCACGTGTCCATGCCAGGACGACTTATGCGGAGGGGATCAGCAGGATGATCACGACGATGGCACCGGTGGAGACGACGAGGCGCGGCACGAGCGCCGTGCGCGGCGACGAAGCGGCAGAACACCGGCGGTGGGAAGAACTGACCGAGAAGGTGAGGGAAGCCGGCCAGTACGCGACGAGACCGGAGGCCGAACGGGTCACCCGCATCGTCCTCTCGGTCCTGGGCGGCCACGTGACCGGCGAGGAACGAGTGGACCTGGCCCAGGCCCTTCCCAGGGAAGCGGCACAGGTGATCGCCTCCCAGATCCCGGCCACCCGCCCCCTCACCGCACCGGAGTTCGTCGAGGCGGCGGCGGCCCGCATCGAAGGCTCCACCCCGGCCACGGCCCGCTGGGACGTCAGCTCGGTCCTGAGCGTCCTGGCCGACACACTGGACCCGAACCTGCTGAACCGCATCCTGACCCAACTCCCACCGGGCTACGCGCTGCTGTTCGGCAGAGCGGACCTGTCCCCGGCCCAGTAACGCCTACGGACGCACCAGGGCATCTGGCCACCGTCAGGAAGCGGGAGTTCCCTGGCGGTGGCCACGGCGGTGCCGAGATCCTGGGCGCGGGCAACCGACACGGGACCACTGGCGCGAGTGGGAAGACGTCACCTGCCCCACCCTGATAGTCGGAGGCGAGAACGGCACCATGGACAAGGCCGAGTTCACCGAGATGCACGCCCGCCGCCCCCACACCACCCACCTCCTGACCGTCCCACCGCCGGCCACGACGTACACCTGGACCAACCGGCGCCCCTGTACGGGGCGGTGAGGGCGTTCTTGGCCTGAGCCCTTGCGCTGCGAACAGGCTTCCCCGGGCATCGCGTTCAGCGCGAGAGCAACGTCCGTCGTACTGCACTGATGAGGTTCTGAGCGTCAACGCCGTACACGGCGGACTCCCGTAGTGTCTTCCACGTGCGCAGATAGGTGTCCACGCTGGCTTCGTCGTCGATCCACAACTCCGCGTGCCAGTTCTCGACGATCACCTGGCTGTCGTCGTATATCCAGAAGGCGGTGGCCGGGGGGATCTTGACCGGGGCGGACAGCGGGATGATCCCCAGCTCGACTGTGTCCAGCCCGATGGCTCCCGCGAGGCGATCAAGCTGGGCCGCAAGCACCGATGGTGGACAGATCAAGGTGTGAAGGGCGGCTTCCCACTGGAGGAGGTGGAAGCACTTCGAGGAGTCGTACAGCGCTTCCTGCCGCTTCACGCGTGACCGGACTGCTTCCTCGGTGTCCCGTGGCGATCGTTGTAGTTCCGCGTATCTCGTGAAGATCGACCGGGCGTAGTCCGGAGTCTGGAGGATTCCGAAGATCATGGAGGACTCCCAGCCGCGGAACACCGAGGCGTCGGCATGCGCGCTCAGGTGGGTGTCCTGGACCGCCTTGTGCCCGGAGGCCAGCTGACGCCGCCATGACCTGATGTGGGACTCGAAGCCCCGGAGGCGCGCGACCAGCTCGTCGTACGCCTCCGGCTGACCGGTTGCCTCCGCCCACTTGCGCAGGTCATCGGGCGTTGGAGTCTGCTTGCCGTTCTCCAGCCTGCTGACCTTGGACTTGTTCCACCCGTACTGCTCGGCGAGCTCAGCACCGGTGAGCCGACGCCCAGGGGCGGAGAGCCGGAGTTCGCGCAGCCGCACCCCGAGTGCTTCTCGTGCCTGCTGGTAGTCCGTGCTCACCGCTGCGCACCTGCCTTAGTCCTCCTTCGCGGTCAGCCGTGCCGCGAACTCCTCGTACGGGACGGCATGATGCAACGCCGCATCGCGCACCATGGCATACCGCAGCACCGCAGCAGGCTGCGTGATCAACTCGACGCTGACCAGGTCGTCGGCGTCATCGAAGTTGAGTCGTGCGACCAGCCGGGAGTCAAAGATCCAAAAATCTTCGGCGGGCAGGCCAAGGCGGTCGGCATCTTCTCGCCGGAGACTGAGGACCTCCTCTCCGACGGCGCTGTTACGGCGTGCGTTGTCCAGCAGATAGAGCTGACCATCCGTGGGCGGGTTGTCTACGATGCGGACACGCTCGAACCGCTTGCCGAGAGCAACCTGCTCGCGGCGCTCCGCGCACCATTCCGCGTCTACTCCCTCCCAGTTGACGGGCTCGCCCCGCCTGAACTGGGCGTAGGTGGTCGTGAGCTCGTCCGATGCGTAGCGGCGGCGCGTCTCCAGGCGCCAGGCCGTGTGCTCGAACTGCGTGAAGAGTCGGTCGAACTCGTCCAGCCCGATGACGTTGGGCACGTGGGCGACCTCCTTCGGGCCGAAGTCGACCAACAGCTCGCGCGGCACCACGATGGGCACCTCACCTTCGTTCAGGTGCCGGAGCTGGGCGATGTCGTCGGGGTCGGTGAGGGCGGGGCCGTGCACGATGACCTCCCCCGTGTCGAGGTCTTCGTGAATGGACGGGCACCCGTTGACGCCGCTGCCCGTGCCGTTGAAACGCAGTCGTCGGGTCATGATCACGTCCTTCTCGGGGGGACTGATCTCCCAAGCTTCCACGAGACCAACGCCTTACGTCCGAGCTTTGGTTGCCCTGAATCAGCAACCTTACGCAACTTCAACGAGGTGTCGAGCAACTTCACGCAACTTCTATGGCGCCTGACCACGCCCGCTGTCTACGGTCGCGTTCATGGCGAGAGCACACCAAGCCCAGTACGTCGATCCATACGCGGCCATCAAGTATCTGAGGTCAGCCCTTTCTCGGGCAGGCACCGTGCTGCCCTCGCCGGCAGTCGACGTCGGCTCGCCCGCTCTCGGGCTCGTGGAACTGGGCCGCGTACGCGCCGACGTGGCCATACGACGGGCAGAGGGGCTCCGACGAGGCGGCGACGCGTGAGCGGCGTGGGTAGCCTCGGCGCCGACGGCGGTCTCCCGCCCCGGATGACCTTACGGGTCTACACCGTGGACCGCGAAGGTCGCGTCACGAGCGACTCCGGCATCCACGGCTTCGAGGGCGCCGAAGCCGAGTCGGCCACAAGCCTTGGGCAGGAGTTCCCTCCCTGCGCGTGCCCTCACCACCGGGCCATGAGGGCAGTGCGATGAGCGCCCCTACCACCGACACCACGTCGTGGTCCCCGGAGTGCGCTCTCGCTCTCCGCCCCGGTTACGAGGATCTGCACGCACAGTGCCGCCAGACAGAGGACGTTCCTCTGCCCTACGCCACCGGACTCCTGCTCGTGCACCGCTGCACCTGCCTGTGCCGCGCCAACCGCCTGGGCACCACCCGAGTCGCCCGTTCCAGCCGGATCACCCAGTAGCTCTCGCTGGGATGGGACCCGCAAGGCGCCCGCACCGCGCGTCCAGACCTGGACAGGCTGGCGGATGGGGCGGGCTCGGACCGGTTCGGCACGACCTGTCTCCGAAGGAGTAGTCCATGACCGTCACGCTCGACCGACCTGCGAACACCCGCACACGGGACCCGAAGGAACTCCTCAACGCCGTCCAGCCCCACATCAAGCACCTGACGATCAACGTCCTGGACAGCGGCATGACCCTCTGGGACCGCGAGGTCGCCCTGCTGCTGCGCGACCAAACGATGGTCCGTGACATGGCCGAACGCATCCTCGGCAACGCCGTCATGTACACCATCGGCTGCATGGAGCACCCCGAGGTCCACCTGGGCGTCGGCAAGCTCGTCGACATCGGCGTTCACCAACTCATCCTCGACACGCCGGTGTGGTGGGCCCTGTGCGACGTGTACAACGAGGGCCGCTACAAGCACCACGCCCCGTTCATCGAGCGGCGCCGCGACGGCCTGTGCCTGAGCACGGCGGACTTCCTGAAGTCCATCGGCTTCGAGGTCGACGAGGAGTTGTGGGCGATCGACGGCACGGACTGCTCGCCGTGCGACAACAAGGTTCCCGACAGCCACTGAACGGCCCTACGCTGGCCCCTGTCCTCGGTCCCAGGAGGACAGGGGCCCAGCCCTTTCGAAGGATGAATCGCCTTGCCCGCACAACATGACATCGCCGCCGAGACGGAGCTGTGGGACACGTACGCCGCTTCTGCCTTCAAGGACGACGCGGAGCCGAGCTTCTGCTGGACCCAGTACGCCGGTCACGGACCCGGCCCCGAACTACTCGGCGACCCGCGCTCCGTCCTGGAGATCGGCTGCGGCACCGGCCGAGCCCTCGCCTACCTCGCTCAGCGCGGCATCTCCGCTCGCGGCGTTGACCTGTCTTCTGTCATGGTCAAGAAGACGACTGTGAAGTGGGCCAGTACAGGCGCGGAGTTCGTGTGCGCCGAGGTCTTGACGGACCTGAGCGAGCACGAGGCCACGTACGACGCCGTCTACTCGATCTTCGGAGCGGCGTGGTTCACCGACCCCAGCCGCCTCTTCCCGCTCGTCCGCCAGCGCCTCAAGCCCGGCGGGGTCTTCGCCTTCTCGCAGCCTCCAGCCATCCCAGGCGCATACGGGCCCCAGGGCATGTACAAGGGAGGCTTCGCCGGCAAGGCGATGTTCACCTACCGCTACAGCTACCCTCCGGCGGTGTGGGAGCGCATGCTGACACAGGCCGGGTTCGCCACGGCAGAGGCTCATGTGCTGGACGCGCCGCACTCAGGTCACATCGGGACTCTCCTGGTCCGCGCTACAGCTCCTGGCCAAGGCGACTGAGCGTCCCGACGGGTACGAGTCCGTCAGCCGACCAGCAGCCCTGACCTCAGCATCCCCAGACCCCGCACACCTGAGCCACCGAAAGCACGTCACGGCGGTGGGAGAGCCGGACGGTCGTCCGTCACCATGCGGCTCAACTGATCGCGGCTCGCGCCAAGGCCCGGACGAACACACGCCACGTCTCGATCCCGACTCGGACGACGGTGCCCGGTTCCCGCTTCGAGTCACGTATCAGAGCGCTGTCATCGGTGTGCGCGCACTCGACGCATTCGCCTCCCGCGCCATTGCTGTAGGAAGACTTGACCCAAGTACCGGGACTCTCGAAGTGGCCGATGCCTGTGTTCACCGTGCGTACTCCTTCACAAGGCTCTTGATCGTCTGGATGGTTCGTCGTGGGCTCAGGGCCGATGCCCGTAGCTCGTCGAAGGCTCGTGTGTACTGGCGGACGTGAGGCTCCCCCTCCAGGTACATCGCGTCGGTGATGCCGTCCCGGTACACGACGTCCGGGTCCTCCGGGTCGGGGTAGCCCAACATGGTGAAGGACCCGGTGGTCGGACAGGTGCCGGCGTCGAAGGGAAGCACCTGGAGAGTCACCCTGGGTTGTTCGACGGCCTCCAGTACGTGTTCCAACTGTGCGCGCATCAGCTCTCGGTCGCCGATCACTCTCCGCACCGCACCCTCGCTCACGACGAACCAGCAGTCCGGCGCCTCGGGGGCGGCGAGCATCGATTGGCGTTCGAGGCGTACCCGTACGGCTCGATCGATGTCTTCGGGCGGCATGTAGGAGCCGCATGTGTGGAGCTCCCGGGCGTAGGACTCGATCTGCAGGAGGCCGGGAAGTACCTCGCACTGGTATTGGCGGAGAGTCGAGGCATCCTGTTCCAGCCCGATGTAGATGGAGAACCACTCCGGCACTCCGGAACCGTGCACCTGCCACCACCCGCGTGTCTTGGCCTGCCGGGCAAGGGACTTCAGAAACTCCCGGAGTTCCTCGGTGGTGTTGTAGAAGCGGCACAAGGCGTCGATGTCGGAGGGCTGGATCCGTCCGCTGCCGGTCTCCATCCGATTGACCTTGGAGCCGCTCCAGTCAAGGGCCGCACCCACTTGTGCGCATGTCAGAGCCTGTTGTTCGCGGAGCTTTCGCAGCTCGATCGAGAGGCGACGGCGGCGCGCCGTCGGTGATCCGGCCATCTGGCCTCCTTCGTGTCGAACAGCGCTCAGTCTCTGTGCCAAGGCCGTCCCGCGCCAATCACTCGAAGGTGGGATTCTCTGCGTGCACATTGCACGGCGGGATTCGCGCCGGCCATTCTGGGACGGCGAAGGAGGACGACCGGTGTGAATCGCTGAGACCTCCAGCGTCCACACGAATCGGCGAGCAACGGAAGGTCCGGAAGTGATCCCAGGTGCATGCATGCTGCGAAGGCCGCTGGTCGTGGAGTTCACGGCCCTGGAAGAGGAAGTGGCGGCGCTACGGCGCGGGGTGCGGGCCCATCTCGAGAAATGGGGGCTGCAAGGCCTCACGGACGATGCTCAACTCTGCGTGAGTGAACTCGTGGCCAACGTCATCACTCACGTCGGAACGGGAACGCCGACCACTCTTGCCGTCCTGCTGAACGACAGGTTCCTTCGCATCGAGGTCCATGACCCCGACACCCGTGCCCTGCCCACGCTCGTGGCCGCGGACACCGAGGCGGAAGGCGGGCGAGGCATGGCACTCGTCGCGGCGATGACCGATCGCTGGGGTGTCGAGCTCCTCGCCGACCGGAAGGTGACCTGGTGCGAGCTGGCGACGACGCTGCCGTCCTCCCCGAGCCGTGACCGTGGCGCGCGGGTGACCCGGGCGGAGGCGCTCGACCTCTACGGTGCGGGAGAACCCAGGCTCGGTTCACACCTCGGCAGGTTGAGCATCACCGAGGCGGAGGAGGCGGTGATCTCCATCGTCACCGACCTCCTCCACTGGCTCGGGGCACATGGCCGCAACGCGGATCACGTGCTGGACCGCACCCGGATGCGCTTCGAGACCCGGGTGTCCGAACTCCGCTCGTGATTCGACTCGGCCTGTCAGGGGGTGAGGGCGTTTCGGAAGAATGCCAGGTCGGGATCCTCCGGCGTCCCGATCAGCAGTGCGCGGTCGAGCAGGATGTTGTTGTGTTCGCAGCTTGTCTCGGGGAGCATCACACAGGCGTGGCAGGCGGCGAGGTTGGTTCCGTCAGCGCCGGACACCGCGGTCTCCATACAAAGAGGATCAGAGGAACACCATTCGGCACGGCGGAGGGCGGAACGGATCGTCCGGTCGAGGTTGTCCGGCTCACCCTGCGCGACCAGACCACCGAGGCTGCCCGCCGAGTCGCTCGTCGCCGTATAGACGAGTACCCCGGCCATGTCATTGGCGGCGTACAGGCGCTCGCGCAAGGAGGCGGACGGATAGCCCGCTTCCAGGCTCCACTCGTTGATGAGGACGTGGGCCAAGGTGTGCAACAGCACCATGCGAGGTGTCGCCGGGGAAGGCACGGCCCGACTCGGGTCGTCGGCCCGCTGGTCGAGCACCCGCTGATGAGCGGTACGCATACGCTCGACGCGGGCCGCCACCGTCGTCGCCTTCTCCCAGGCGTCCAGTCTGTTCTCGTCCAGGCGCAGGAAGACTCCCTCGCCCTGGACCTCCATGGCCGGCAGCCAGCGCAAGGGCTTCTCGGAGAGTGGCATCTCCTTCGCGTCGGTCGTCGACTCGGCGTCGACGAGTCGGGTGAACGCCTTCAGGGCCCGCACCTCACGGAGCTTCTTGACCAGCATCGGGTCGGTGACCCCGAGCGGCTGGAGCACGTTCGGGTCACCGAGCGGCGTCTCGCAGACGAACCGCTCGTCGCGGGAGTGCTCGCTCTGGTCGTTGCCCGAGCGCAGGCGTTCGTACTCCTTGTGGCGCAGGGCGCGATAGCGGTGGTCGAAGGTGGGCTCCGTCCCGTCGTCCGGGTCCTCCTCGCGTTCCGCGTCGAGCAGTGCCATGACCTCGTCCAGCGGGATCGGGCACTGACCCTTGAACGCGCCCTTGAGGTAGATCCCGACGTGCTCGCGGTTGTCGAACTGGCGAAGCGCGTCCCAGTGCTCCGCGAGCGGATCCGCACGGCCGTTGCTCCACGGAGGGATGGAGAGCGCCGACTTCAATACCGGCTGCCATACCGACGAGGAACCGCGCTGCAGGGTGCGCAGGGGGAGTCCGCAACCCGCCGGGTCCGTGGCGGAGAGGCCGAGCCACGGCCGGGCGCCTCGGCAAGTGAGGCGCAGGTCCTTCAGCGCGTTCCTGCGGAAGGAGCCCTCCATCGAGACCTCGGGCACCTGACCGCAGGTGCAGGAGATGACGATGGAGCGCAGCGAGGAGGTGCGTCCGGTCGTGCGCATCCTGAGCTTGCCGCCGCACTTCCCGAGCCTTGTGGCGTCCCGGTCGGGCGAGCGGTGCACCCACTGCCAGTAGGGGAACTCGTCGAGGTGCCCGGCCTCGCAGGCGACGACGAAGCGGGAGGGGACGAGGTCCACCTCGCACGTGCCGCAGACGCTTCGACCGGCCGGTGGTGAAAAGTCGCGGTGCGGCTGCAGTTCGTTGCACTCGGGACACGAGTGCATCAGGGGAAAGCGGCGGACCCGAAGACCGTCCTTGCTGGTGTCCTCGGACGCCGGCGGCAACCGAAAGTGGTCGACCTCGAGCAGGCGGGCGAGCCGCCGCTCGTGGACGACGCGTGACTCGTCCGTGCTCCAGCTTCGGTCGGCCTCGTCCAGTCCCGAGACGATGAAGGACTCGTGGTCGACGGCGATGAGCGACCCGACGCCGTACGTGGTGATCACCTGGGAGCGGCGGACCGTGCCGCGGCGGGGAAGGCTGTGGGCCGGAGCGGCCCCGTTCGCTGCGGCCCGGCGGCGGCGGGCGGGGGGCGGGGTCATCGGGTTCCCTCCATGAACAGGGCGGACTCGGAGTCGACATCGCGCAGGCTCCACAGGGTGGACCACGCTTCGCGGTCCGCGGACTCGTCGTCGTACGACTTCAGGAGTGACGGGGCACGGCTGCCCCGCTTCGGTTCGAAGAGCAACTCACTGTGGATGCCCGCTTCCTTGCACCACCAGTCGACGAACTCGTCGAAGCCCTGCTCCACGGCCTCGACCTCGGAGGGAGCGACCGCGCTGACGCGGTCCAGGAGCAGGCACCTGATGCGGTCCCGCAGGACATGCTCGTAGGACTCGACGTCGCCGGCGCCCTCGTTCGGGCGTGCGGCGGGGATCAGGATGCGGGCGAGAGCGACGATCACCGCGTGCAGGCCCCGCTCACGTGCACGGGCGGAGAACGGGGTCACGGAGGTCGACTCGACCTCACGGTAAAGAGCCGAGTGGTAATGCTGGAAGTTCTCGTAGTGCGAACGGTCCCGGGCGCGAGCGGAGTTGAGCATGACCACGACCAGGCCGGGGTGGGCGCGGCCGACGCGGCTCGTGGCCTGGATGTACTCGGCCGTCGCCTGGGGTTGGCCCATCACGGCCATCAACCCGAGCCGGTCCACGTCCACGCCCACCGCGATCATGTTGGTGGCGAGCAGGACGTCCACAGTGCCCTCGTCGGGGAGCCTCTTCTCGATTCCCTTGAGGCGGGTAGGGATCTCGCTGGCGTCGATCCGG
This sequence comes from Streptomyces sp. MK7, assembly GCF_032658145.1. Taxonomy (NCBI): domain Bacteria; kingdom Bacillati; phylum Actinomycetota; class Actinomycetes; order Kitasatosporales; family Streptomycetaceae; genus Streptomyces; species Streptomyces sp. MK7. Next base: position 61,964 of record NZ_JAVACL010000023.1, on the reverse strand, counting down.
CTGGTCAGCTCCGAGTAGTTGGCCACCGAGCGCACGGCCACGCCCTCGCGTTCGGCGAGGAGTTCCAGGTACGCCACCACGTCGTCGTGGACCTGGAGTTCCGCTGCGGAGAGCAGCCGCAGGCTGTTGAAGTAGCCGACGAGGCTCCAGTAGGCGTCGCGCACCTTGTCGTCGGTGTCCGCGTGCATGGCCCGGTGGAGCAATGTGGCGTACGTGCGGATCAACAGCGTGGACTGGCTGGTGCCGGGGGCCAGGAGGCCGACGTAGCGGCGGCTCGCCTTCTCCTCACGCGGGGTCTCCACGGCGAACCACGAGTCGCGCGCGTCCAGGCCGGCGGGTGGGAACTGGCGCACCTCGCGGGCGAAGAGGTGACGGCCCTGGTCGGCGGCACGACGGATGGTCGCCGTGGAGGCGATCACCTTGGGTCGGTCGGCCAGTGCGTCCACGGCGGTCTCGTAGAGGCCGGTGAGGGTACCCAAGGGTCCGGAGATCAAGTGGAGTTCATCCTGGACGATCAGCTCCGGTGCAGGAGTGTCGTCGGTCGGGTCGTCCAGGTTGAAGAGCGCGGAGGTCGCCGGGCGCCACGGCATCGAGGCGAACTTGTCGACTGTGGCGATGACGAGCGTCGGGCGCGCGTCGTACACCGCCTCGTCGATCAAGTGGACGGGGAGACCGTCGGCGAAGTCACAGTCCGTACCGGGGCAGCGGATGTACATCCGCTTGGCGTCCTCGTCGACCTCGTAGTCCCTGGCGTCGAGCCGGGCCGCGCACCAGGGGCAGGCGTGCAACTGGACGGGGTTCTCGGTGGCGAGCCGCTTGTCCGGGTTGCCGCGCAGCTCGTCGAGCCTGGCAGCGGCCTCGGCCAGTGTGTTGGGGGTGGCCGAGCGCCCCACCCACATGCCGACGGAGAACGGCTCGTCGCCCAGCTCGGGCGTGTGGCGTCGCATGTCTTCCATGGCGCAGAGCAGGATCGCCGCACGCTCGAACTGCTGCAGGGTGAGCAGGCGGAGTGTGTAGCGCATGAGGACGGTGACCCCGCCGCCGTTCGGGCCCTTGCGGATGCGGCGCAGGAAGGACGTCAGGGCGATCAGCCCCAGGTAGGCCTCCGTCTTGCCGCCACCGGTGGGGAACCAGAGGAGATCGGAGATCTTCCGGTCGTCGTGGTCGGGGTCGTCGATGCCGGCGACGCAGAGCAGCACGAAGGCGATCTGGAAGGGCCGCCAACGCCCGGCGGACGGGTCGGGGTCGCCCACGCGCCCGCCCTTCACCCAGGCGCTGCGGGAGCGCTGGTCGGCCATGGCGCGGTTGGCGAGCCGGAAGGCCCGCATCAGGTCGGGCTTGCCGCGCAGCAGCCGGATGCCCTCGCGGATCCGGCCGAGCGCCTCGCGACAGGCGTCCACCTGGTCTCGTGCGGGCTGCCCGTGAGGGCCGCCCGCCAGAGCGTCCGCTTCGGCCGACTTGCGGTCGATCCAGTCCTCGTACCCCGTGGCAAGCGCCTCCAGGGCGGCCAGGACCTCGGTGTCGGACTTCTCGGCCAGCCCCAGCATCGACAGCGACGAGCTGTCGATCTCCGGATTGGAGTCGGTCAGCAGCACCTCCACGCTGGGTACGAACTCGCTGCGCACCTCGGGGACGGCGGCCGGGACGCTGTCGGTGACGCCGATCGGCGACGGGTTCCAGTCCCAGGCGGCGGCGCAGCCGTGCCCGATGGCGAAGGTCGGGGCATGGCGGTGCAGCAGCCGACTGGTCGCGATCTCCGGGTCGTGTGCGGGGCCCGGGGCGGGGCGCTCGACGAACGCGCTGGAGCCGTTCGCGGCCCGGACCGTCAGGCCGCACTGGAATAGGGCAAAGGCGTCCTGGAGGTCCCGCTCACCGACCTTCTGCCTGTTGATCAGCGTCACCGTGACGGTGACCGCTCCGGTGACCGGGGAGGCGCTGCGGACGATGACGTGCAGGGCGACCTTCTCCGGAACGAGTTCGATGAGGTCGCCCGGGGAGGGGCGGGTCACGTCGATGCTCTGCTCGGGGAGCCCGAGTTCCTTGCGCCGCCACCGCTCCCGCTGCTCCGCGACGGTCCGGGCCTCGGCCCGGCGGGCCGGGACCGGGTTGCCGTCCGCGTCGGTGGGCTCGTAGACCGCCGCGCGCGCCGAGACCACGATCGTGCCGCTCATGTCCGGGTCGACCGCGAAGGTCAGGCCCATGGAGGACGGGCGCTTGTCACCCGGGACGCCGGATTCCTGCGCGGCACCGGACTCCTCGGCGTCCTCCCGGGCGAGAACAGGCGGGGCGTCCAGGCCGTCCTGTTCGGCGGCGTTCTCGGCCCTCCGTTCCCGGGAGGCGCGGGGGTACAGCACACCGGTCAGGTACCTGTCGATCGGGGCGTCCTGGGGAAGCACCTCGGCCCGGTCCTGCGGCTCGGACTCCTCGGTGGGGCCAAAGAGTTCCCCACGCACCCCCAGGAGAAGTTCCTCGTCGCGCACTCGATAGTGCTCGGAGTGCCGACCTGCCACGTGCGTCATGCGTCCTGCTCCTCTACGTCGTCAGCCCGTCGAAACATGCCGATACCGGTGATCCGAGGCGCGATCCACACACCCCGGTCGCCGAGGCCGACGTTGGCGCCGGCCGCGATGCTGCCCGTCACCGTCTCCAAGGTGTCGATCCGCAGACCGTGGATCTCGTCGGGCCACCACGGTTCCCACGCCCGATTCACCTTCTGCACTCGGAACAGCTCCTGTCGGAACCGCTCCGACGCCTCGCCTATCTCCCGTCCCCGGTGCAGCAGGGCGTACGGCGGGCTCTGAGCCTCGCCCGCCGGCAGATCGTGACGCTTGCGCAGCAGCACCTCCTGACCGGGGCCGACCTCCCGCAGGAGGTACGTCTGGGTCGCCACGGCGTCGGTCGCGTGACCGGGCGGATTGTCCTGGCAGACGTCCCCGGCCTCGGCCACCACGCCGAACCTCTCCCACGACCGCCACCCGCCGACATACCGCCGACCGGTCTTGCGGTTCCCCGCCCTCTTGACGATCGGCAGCTCGGGAGAGCGGACGTGGTACAGGTCCTGTCGGGCGCGGGTCATCGCCACGTACAGGGCGCGGGCCTCCGCGGGGAGGTCCGTCTCGGTCCCGTACTGCTTGTGGAGTTCGGCGACGGACGGCGGAGTCAGGACGACCACCCGGTCGAACTCCAACCCCTTGGCCCGGTGCACGGTGGAGACGACGATCCGCGCGCTCTCCGGGTCGGCCGCCTCGTCGGGGAACCGCCCGTCCGCGACCAGGCGGCGCAGCCGGTTCAGGTCGAGCGCGGTGCGCCCGGGCGAGCGGGTGGCGCGTCGCAGCACCGTCCACAGGGCGCCCGCGTTCGGTTGGTGGGACAGCGGGATCTGCTCCAGCAGGGAGCGGAACCGGTCCTCGGGCAGGCCGGTCGCCTCGGTACGGCGCAGCAGTTCGGCCACCCAGTAGGGGATCGGCCGCTCTTCGAGGGGACGGCGCAGCCGGTGCCCGATGCCGTTCTCGTGGAGCAGCCGGGAGACCACCAGGGCCTGTCGGTTGTCGCGGGTGAGGACGGCGCAGGTGTCGTCGAGGTCCCGCAGACCCTGCAGCGTGTACTCGTCGGTGAGGTCGCCGAGCGAGTTCGCGGGGTCCAGGAGCCGGTCCCGCAAGTCCTCGTAGAGCGTGGCGGCCTCGCCCGCGTCCCGGACCTGCTGGAGCCGGGGTCCGTGCGACAGCGCGACCCGTGCCTCCGGGGTGACGGCTCGGAAGTTCTCGGTGAGGTGCAGTTCCACCAGGTCGTCGGGGTACGAGCGGCGCAACCACTCGAAGAAGCGGCCGGTCTCGTCGTTGCGTTCGGCGGGGTCCTCGATCTGGAAGCCGTACACGGACTGGGCGGCGTCACCGACCACGGTGAAGCCGCAGCTGTCCTGATAACGGTCGAGAAGGGACTCCACCAGTTCCCGGCGATCGCCCAGCAGATCCTGCACCTCGTCGATCACCACATGGGATGGCGGGACCGAGTCGCCGGCCTCCAGCGCGCCTTCCTCGACGGCTTCCGCCGCTGCCTTGATCCGTTCGTCGAAGGAGGTCGTGGCCCAGTCCCGGTCCGGGTACGTCTGGACGAGCACCCCGTACGCCCAGGCGTCGAAGGTCTGGGCGCGTACCCGGCGGGCCCGGTCCCCGTGCCGGGTGATGCGCTCACGCAACTCGCGCGCGGCCGCCCGGGAGAACGTGAGCACGAGGATGTCGGTGGCCTCCAGTGCCTCCTCCGGGTCCTCGTGACCGCACAGTGCGTCGAGCCGCCGCACCAGCGTGTGCGTCTTTCCCGCGCCGGCCCCGGCGGTGACCAGGACCCGCGCGTCCCAGGGTTGCTCGACGACGACCCGCTGCTCGGCGGTGAGCGGGGGACTGTCGAGGTAGACGTCGGTCACGCACGGCTCCAGAGGTGCTCGAACTGGTTGAAGGCCAGTTTGGTTTCGAAGTTGGCGATGTTGTCGTCGACGTTGAGGATCAGGCAGGTGTCCTTGCCGCCGTTCTTGGGGCCGCGCAGGCCGCGCCCGATCATCTGCTGGTACACGTTGGTGCTGTAGACCGGTCGTGCCACGACGACGACCCGCGTGGCGGGCGCGTCGAACCCCTGGGTGAGGACGCCGTAGTTGGTGAGCACACGGATGCGGCCGTTCCGGAAGTTCTCGATCCGTGTCCGACGGTCCTGCGCGCTGGTCGTCGAGTCCACGGCGGCGGACCGGACGCCTCTGTCGTTGAGCATGGCCGCCAGGTACTTGGCATGGTCGACGGAGGTGGCGAAGAGCAGCGTCGGCCAGTCCGGCGGCAGGTCGGCCACCGAGTCGACGATGCGCAGACTCCGCTCGTGATCGTCGGCGAGCCGCTGCTCGGCGGCACGGGACAGCATCGCCATGCGTTCGGCGTGCGTCTTCTCGTCCTGGTTCAGCACGATCCGACCGCCCTCCAGGGTGCGGTGCTCGACCTGGGCGAGCATGCCCCACTTCTGCAGGTCGCGGTACGGGTCGCCGGAGGGGAACACGCCTTCGTCGAGCCTCCGGTTGCCGAAGCGGCTGATCAGCCGGCGGGTCTCGTCCTCGTTGGTGTTGCGGAACGGAGTGGCGGTCAGGCCGAGCAGATGCCGACTCGTCTCGTACTGTGTCAAGCCCAACAGGCCGAGGATCTCCGTGTACCGCTTGGAGATCGCGGTGTGCGCCTCGTCCACGATCACGAGCGCGGGGTCGCGCAGCCACGTGTACTGGTCGGTGCCCAGGCATCGCTCCAGCTTCGCGTCCGTGGCGACCACCAGGTGGGGGTGGTCGACGACGTTGCCGACCTCGTTGCTGCTCCACAGCCGACTGATGGTGAGCGGACGCTCGGCACCGACCTTCCCCCACACGAACTTCCAACTCTGTACGGCCTGTTCGCACAGTTCCTCGGTCTGCGCGATCCACAGCAAGGGTCCCTTGAGGTCGCCGACCCGCTTCACCCAGCGGATCACGGCCTCGGCGGTGACCCGCGTCTTGCCGGCGCCGGTGGGCAGGGACAGCATGCCGCGCTGCGGAGCGAGCCGGTCGAGCAGGGTGGAGATGTTCCGGACCAGGTCTTCCTGGTAGTCGTGGAGCCTGGGGAAGTCCCTGGGGCCTTCGACGGTCTCGAAGGAGGGCGGCGACGGCGTCCTGGAACCTGCGAACGTGACAGGCAGGCGCAGGTCGGAGACGAACCCGATGGCCGCCGAAGAACCTCCGTACGAGACCGGGGCGTTGGGGAAGCGTGCCTGGATGTCCCGGGCGTGCTGCTGGAGCACCCCGTCGCCGTGCGCGTTGAACGCCATCTGCGCGATGCGGCGTCCGGACGGCTCCGCGCCGCCGGTCGCCTGCAGCTCGGCGTCCATCAGACCTTCGGGCAGGCCGGCCCTGAGCGCGTCCGCACCGATCAGCAGTTCAAGCTTGGCCACGACGTCCTCGGCATCGCGCACGGCCTTCTGCGCCGCCTTCAGCGCGCTGTCCTTGGCCATGCGGTCCTGGTGTTCCAGCACCGCGCGGCAGCCGGCCGCGCCCAGGCCGAGGCCGAGTTCGCGGTCGATCAGCCGCAGCATGGGCTCCGGCTCCACAGGCATGTGGATCTTGACCGTGCCGTCCTGGCGCACGGCGTCCAGGGGAGAGGCGTGAGTGCCGTTGGGCGTGCGCGTGACCTCTTCCAGCTCGGTGCACCGCTGCACCGTGCTGTTCCGGTTACCGCTGTTCAGGCGCTGCCGCAGGGCGGGGAACAGCTCGACGAGGGGGACGGGGTCGCCGTCGGGCACCTCGCGGGTCTCCCGACTGATCACGTCGGCATAGCGGAGCATGCCCCACTTCTCGACCATCAGCTCGGCGTCCTCGGCGGTCGGCACGAGCAGGGCCGGGAGCTGCTCGGCACGCAGGGCCCGGTATTCGGCGGCGCCGACGGCGAGGGTGATCTCGTCGTCGGGGCGGGTGCCCCAGGTGTCACCGATCCGGCAGCGGGTGAGGGAGTCCTCGGGGAAATCTGCCCCGAACCGGGTCAGCATCACGTAGGTCGCACCGACGAAGGCGTCGTCCTCGCTGTGGGACACCTCGTCGAGGAGCGTGTCCCAGCGGTCGGCGGGGACCTCTTCGACGGTGATCGGCAGCCGCAGCTTGCGGGCCTTCTCGGGGGAGATGTCGGCGACCGGCAGCACGTCGCGGTAGGCGGCGAGTTGGGGGCCGACGGCCTCCGTCAGCGGCTTGATCCCCTGCGAGGTGGCGACCTTGCCGTGCTTGCGCAGCATCCACCGGATCGGGGACATCACCGCCTGCCGAGTGCTCGTCTGGGCGCCGAACTGACGCGTCCAGTTGTCCACCACCGCGTCGTCGGGCAGCGCCTTGAGGAAGGCGGCGCGGGACTCGTCGGACAGGTCGCGGAAGAGATGGAGAGGACCACCGATCGCGGCACCCTCGACCTTCATCCGGTTCAGCGAGGGGCGCGGGGCGCCGCTGTCCAGGTTGCGCAACGAGGCCGCGTGGACGGCGGCGCGGTACTCCTCGAACCAGGCCTCGTCCGCCTGCGGTTGCACGCCGCCGGTCGGCCGCTCCCGCAGACCGATCAAAGAGAAGAAGGACGCGTCGTCGGAGTGGAACGTCGTGTCGACGGCCACGCTCGGATCGCGCTCGGCGTCGACCACCACACCGGGAAGCATGCAGTCCCCGACAGGCCGGAAATGCTTGTCGGCTGTCCGTACCCGGAGCGTCGTGCGCGGATCGGGCACGCGCTCCAGAACCTTGTGGGCCAGCCGACGGATGCCGGCCTGGCGGAACAGCTCCCAGAAGCGCTCCCAGTCCGACTCCACGTAGTGGTCGAAGCCCTGGTCGAGGACGCTGGCGAACCGGCCCTCGGCGTCGGCCTCGCGGATGCCGAGGACATTGAGCGCGTGCGCCAGCGACGGGTCCTGGGCGAGCTCGTCGACGACGTACACCGTGGACTCGCGCAGCCCGTCCTGGTGCTCGGCCCGACGGAACACCTTGCCGTGGACGGGGGCGACCAGCCCGTGCTCCTCGGTGAGCACGATGCGAGCCTTGCGGGCCTCGTCGGCGGATGGGGAGTCGTTCTCGATCATGTCGGCCAGGATGCGGATGGCCACCCCCGACGCCTCGGCAGTTCCGCTCGCGACGAGAGCCTCCAGCCAGTCGCGGACCCCGGCCCGCTCGTGTCCGGTGGCGCCGAGGATGTGCTCGACCTTGCCCGAGCGCAGGGCGTCGGCCTCGACGCTCGGGTGCAGCCAGTCCGAGGGGCGCCCCGGGCACTCGTGCCACATCCGCAGCCACCGCGTCAGCTGCTTCAGATCCCTGTCCAGCCGCGGGTGGATGCGCAGTTGCTCGGGGACGCGCAGGACGCCGTCCTGATCAGGCAGTGAGGGGGACGCGGCGGTGAGGGCCCAGATCTCCCGGGTCAGGAACTCGTCGGCCCAGCTGATCGATTCCTTGACACGGCCGGGAAGCAGGGGGAGATAGGCGGCCGGGTCCTCGGCCGGAGCCAGCGCCGGGAGGGAGTCGACGACGAGCTTCGCCGACACCCTGATCATCTCCTGGTTGAAGGGGGAGGAGTCGAGCAGGTTCTGCCGGTCCTCGTTGGTCTTCCACGCCCCGTTGAGGATGCCGCTCAGGGACATCTCGTACTTGGTGGGGAAGAAGGACCAGAACTTGCCGCGACCGCGCGAGCGGGCCGGTCTGACGTACAGGCCGCTCTCCAGGTCCTTCTCCAGCGCGGGAACGCCCCAGGACAGGTCGAGGGAGAACCGGTCGTGCAACTCCCCGGCGTCCGCCCGGGCTGCCGGGCCCGGCTCGTGCGTGGTGGTGAACACGCGCCACCGCTCCGTGGAGAGGGCCTTCCCCGTACGCTCCTCGGTGACAGTGTGCAGGTCGCCGGAGTGTTGGACGGTCAGCGTACGACGCGCCAAGGGCCTGCGGCGGTGGTCCTCCAGCACGACCGTGGAGACGTGCGGCGAGAAGAGCTGGAACCCGACCGGGAACTCCTCGCGGGGCTCACCATGGTCCTTGCCACGATTGCCGTGCATGTCCTTCCCCAGCCGGTCGTCGGCCTTCGGGAGCAGCGGGAGCCGAACGACCGTGGTCGCCCAGGTCAACAGCTTGTCCAGTACGGGATCGGAGGCACGTTCGGCCTGCATGTCGAGTGGGCGGGCCATCCGCAGGACGGGGGCGTCGAACTCCGGGCCGTAGCGCTCCGTCACCCCGGGCACGTTCTTGATCTGCGCGTAGGACCAGGCGCGGTCGAATCCGAAACTCCCGGTGCGGCTGAAGAATTGCGGCGTGTCGGTCACGACGAGGACCGACTTCACGCCGACTCCGAAGCGCCCGATCTGCCCACCGCGCTTCTTCGACATGCTCATTCGAAGAATGGTCTCGGCCCCCTCCGGGGTGACCGGGTTTCCCTCATTGGCGCAGTAGAGATGGGTCTCCGTGAGGACCACGTGGACCCGTCCACCGGGTTCGCCGGCGATTTCGTCGGCCGCATTCTGAACGAGCTCGAAAAGCTGACGGTCGCCGTATCCGCCCTGCGTGATACGACGCTCGCCATTGGCGTGCTCGGCCACGAGGCCGGGGTCCACGGCATAGGTCTGCAGAACGCGGGCGGATTGTTCGAGAACGGTTTCGATCACCGCTGAGGACGAGGACGGCACGGCTGCTTCTCCTGGTGTCAAAGGTGGGTGAAAGTCTGGATGACGGGCCGGCTCGCCAGCTGTGCGCGAGCCGGCCCGTGGGTTCATGAGGTGTTGGTCTTCCGAACGTGTCGCCCGTGGTCGAGGACGTGGAACATGCTGGTGGGTGCTGTGCGTCAGGAGTCAGGCGACTCTTGTTCGTCATCCCCCGAACCGCCTTCGCCCGGGTCGCGGAAGGACAGTCCGTGGCGGCGCAGAATGTCCGCCACTTCCGCCTCGCTCGTCGCCAACTGAATATCCAGCGCTATCGCGCTGCGCTCCCGCTGTGAGAGCAGCAAAAGAAAAAAGTAGTCCTCGTTCAATGACACCCCACCCCTGTCGCGTCATTTCCTATTGGTGCACAGGGGTGTAATCGGGCTACGCCCCCCGGTGAAAACGCTAGCGGGCGGAATCGTCGTTCCGCCAGCCTCTTTCCAAAAACGTTTCCGCCCAGCGGTGTTGGCCGCCTGCGGACGCACTTCTCCCCCAGTCGCCCAGCCCCCGGGTTTCCGGTTCGCGAGCGAGTTGGCTTTTCCAACATGGCGAAGGTATCTGGGTTCTGCGATGTTGGCAACCCAACTCACATGCCTACGAACGGAGTTCACGGTTCCGATTTGTTGGCCAGGTGCCAAACGAGGACGAGGTGCATGAATCGGAAGATTCGGTCAGAAGGGTTGACCCATCAGGCACCTCGGTCCAGTTAACTATTGGTTGACGTGATCGTGATCGTCAAATTAGCCTCCTTCTACGACCCGAGGAAGAGACAGGTGACGCGTGGAGACAGGTGAGGAGTTCGGGCCATGGCTGGCTCGGCAGCTCAAACTCGCGGGGAAGACGCAGGCTGAACTGGCCAAGGAACTCCAGCTGACCCGAGCTGCCGTCTCCGCGTGGATCGCCGGACGGTCGACCCCCCGTCCGACCGTCATGACGGACATCGCCAGGGCTCTCGGCACGGACGTAGGCACGGTGCACACCCGCACCACCGACACCCAAGCCGGCCTCCCCGTCACCTGGTACCACCGACCCGGCTATCCCGACGGCGGCCGTGACCTGGGCAATGCCGCGGCCTTCGCCTTCGACGCCGACGTCCAGGTCCTCGCGCGCGAGACGTGCCAGAACAGCCTCGACGAGCGCCTGACGGAGAACGGTCGCCCCGTCCGGGTCCGCTACACCCTGCACGAGCTGACCGGTGAACACCTGGAAGCCTTCCGCGAGGCGATCCTCTGGAAAGAACTCTTCCCGCACTACTCCGCCGTCTCGGAGCTCGCCGGTAACCAGAAGGTGGGCCGGGTCGTCGACGCCGGTGTGCGCGACATGTACGAGAAGGGCCGCCTGATCCTTCTGCGGGTCGACGATTACAACGCCTCCGGGCTCACCGGCGACGACTACGCGGACGGCAAGTTCGCCGCCGTCGTCCGGCGCCAGCTCGAAAGCCTGAAGTCCGGTTCCGCCGCAGGTGGTTCCTACGGCCTGGGCAAGTCAACGCTGTGGGCGACCAGTGCTCTCGGCCTCGTGCTCATCAATTCCACTCTGTCGGTGCCGCACGAAGGACGTACCGAGCGGAGGGTGATCGGCCGCCTCGAACTGCCCTGGCGGGAGGTCGACGGCCGCACCTGCGCGGGCCCCGCCTGGTTCGGGCGCCCCGACCCCGACACCCCTGGTGCCGAGGTCGCCCGTTCCTGGTGGGCGGACGAGGAGACCGTGGCCCAGCTGCATCTGAGCCGGGACGGTGACGAACCCGGTACGTCCTTCCTCATCGTGGGTGCGCACGACGTGGCCAGCCTCGAGGACCAGGTCGAGGACGACAAGCCCCGCGACGAGGAGGGGCCCGAGGACACGCGCGACATCGAGAGGATGCACGGCCGCCTGGTCGAGGCGCTGGGCCGCGACTTCTGGGCGGCCATGATCGGCGGGGGTGGCCGACTCCCGTTGCTGGAAGCCTCGGTCCGCGCTCTGCGCAACGGCGAGGAGGTCGTGGCCGAGACGAAGGTGGACCCGTCCGTCGAACAGCCGTCCCGAACCCGCGCCCTGCGGGCCCACTACGAGGGCACCACGGTGGATCGACTCACCGAGTCCGGTCAGGTGGCATCCAGAAACGTTCCGCTGAAGCTGCCGCTGGCCGGCGGCGCCCACGGGACGCTCGGTACCCATCAGGCGGTTCTGCTGGTCACCGAGGCCGCCGGCGACAAGGACATCCCTGCGAACCATGTGCACGCGCTGCGCGGCAACCGCATGACGGTCAGGAAGGCCAAGGTCCCGAACCTGCCGATCGGTACCAACCCCTTCCAGGCCGTCGTCCTGGTGGGCGAGGCCGCCGGGGAGTCAGCTCCCTTCGCGAAGGAGGCCGAGGAGTTCCTGCGGGCGGCGGAACCGCCCGAGCACGATCGCTGGGGGCAGACGGAGGAACTGACCCTGCGCTGGTCTCCTTCCGCGTACAGGCGGATCAACAACCTGACCACCGAGGTCAACAGCGCCGTCAGAGAACTCGTCGCCCGGCCGAAGCGCGGGGGACGTGAGGGCGGCGAGGCGCTGCGCAAGGCGCTGACCGTCAAGAGCCGACCCAAGGCCAAGGTGCCCTCCGGACCGGTGGTCCCCGCACTGGAAGAACTCGGCGCGACCATCGGTGACCAGGGGGAGTGGCTGATCACCGCGGAGGTGAGCATCCCGCGGGGCGACGAGATCGTCCCCATGGTGCCGGTCGCCCTGTTGGACGTCCGTTCCGGTGGCCGTCCGAAACTCGACTGGGCGGAACTCGTGGCCGTCGAGGGCTGCGAGGTCGAGGACGGCACCTTGCGCTTCCCGCCCGGCACCCGACGCGCGAAGTTCCGAGGAGCCACCGATGTCTCCAGCCATCCGGTGAGGACCACGCTCACCCGCCTCGTCCTCGAACTGCGCGCCGGCAAGGAGGCGTGACACGTGAAGGTCCGCCCGATCTACCCGTACAAGCGGCTCGACCGCCCCATCACGTTGCGCGTGACGTCGGTCTCGCTCAACCTCTCCGACGGCATCCGTGTCCCGCTGGACACCAGCGCCTACTCGACCCAGGACCAGGTCGTCGCCCTCGGCGTCGCGGGCCATGCGGACTGGGTGAGCGCCACGATCGGTCTTTCGGCCACGCTGCCGCCCGGCTCCGACGCCGCGGACGCGGCCTGGTCCGAGCTGCGAGTCCTCGCCGTGTTGACCGACGGTGAGACCAACCTTCGTACATCGACGGCTCTCACCCGTGACACGGAGGACGGTCACGACTGGTCGGGCACCGTCCAGGTGCTCCGCGACGACCACCTCGGACGAGCGACCCTCGCTGTGTGCGCCGTCGGGACGGTCGACGGGGTGGTGGGCCGGTCGATCGCCGAGACCGACCGGAGTTGGGTCGTCGACACCGTCTCCGACGAACCGGTCAGAGGCCTGCGACTGGACGTCCGCAAGGCGTCGTTCAGCAAGAGCTCCAGGGAGTGGCTGCGCGCCTACGCCGACGCGCCCTGGTTGGTGGACACCACGGCACGTGTCCCCACCGTGTACGTCAACACCGACATCGACGGGATCGTGGGGCTGTTGGACAGCAATGGCTCCGCCGTGGAGACCAAGGTGCGTGACGTCCTTGTCGCCCAGATGGCCACGGATGTGTGGACGGCTGTGTTCCACGGCGCCATCGGCGACCTGGAGGTGGAACCGGGCGGTGGCCCGGTCTTCCCGACCGACTGGCAGGGCGAGGTGCTGCGGGAGATGCTCCCGGACGTCGTCCCCGGTGTGCATGTCGAGGAGGCCCTGAGGCAGGTCCACCGCCGGCGCACCGGCGAGTCGGGCTGGGGCGAACTCCAGACCCGCATTCACTACGCGGCGGTCCGGCGTGCCGAGGCCGCCAAGGCCGTGGGGTACGTCATCCGCAGTCTGGAACGGTCGAACAGGGAGAGCGCGTCGTGATCACCCAGCCTCACCACGTACCGGAGCGTCTGGCGCTGCTTTCCGGATCGGCCATGGACACGTTCCTCACCGAGGGGCTGCTCAGGGGCGAACAGGTCCACAGCGGTATCGACCTCGCCAAGGTCGTCGAGCCGCTCCCCGAGGACGACGCCAGGTGGTGGGTCGAGCCGATCCGCACCCTGGTGGAGGACGCCATGTTCGAGTTCGGCAAGGACCGGACCCGGGCCGACGCCTGGCTCGCGCCACGGCTCCACGCCACCCTGCGTCTGACGCGGAGGGAAGCGGCGGACAAGCGCCTGTGGAACCACCTGGCGCTGGCCGTGGCCCCTGACTATGTCGTGTGGCGCCACCAGTCGGATTCGACACAGCGCGTCGCTGCGGAGCGCTTCCGCGGACCTGGGGATCGGCAGTGCTTCTCCCGTCTCTGGTGGGCGGCCGAGCTCTTCCGGAACGGGCCGGACTACGGGCCGGTCGAGGTCGCATGCGGCAATCAGGACCTCATCCACACCGTTCTACGGAAGGACCTGCTCGACCACCGCCCCACCGCTCAGGCCCTGGTCCGCCTCCTGAAGGACGGAAAGGTCACCACCGGGCGGGAGATCGAAGGTCTGAGCGCTGCCATCAACGCGGCCGGAGCGACCTTGATCTACGACGTCCTCGCACCGGACGAACCGAGAACGCCGGCCCGTCTTCGGGAGTGGATCGCCGAGGCGGAGACAGCCCCACCCGTCTCACGCCACGTCCTCCCCGACGGGCCGGACGAGGACCCCGTACCGGAGGAGTCCCTGGCTGCGCTCACCGACTACTTCGCCGACCTGTTCGAGACGGCTCCGGTCAGGGGCAGGAAGATCGAGGACTGACCGGGCGGGCCGCCCTGCATCACTGCCGCGGGGCGGCTCCTGCTACTCGGGGCGCGGGCAGCGGGCGGTGCAGTCGCCCGCCGACCCGCAGCCTTCGCTGCGCAGCTTGGCCCGCTGCTCCTCCGTGGCCGGGACCCATGGCTCCCTCATCACCTCCGGGGCCGGCGCGGGGAGACCGAGCGCGGCACTCAGGAGGTGCGCCCCGAACAGGGGCGGGACGGCGTTGCCCACCTGCTGGGCCTTCGCAGTGCCCGACCACGGGTAGTCAGGGGGGAAGCTCTGCAGCATCCCTGCTTCGTTCATGCTGAACCTCCGACCCTCCCGGACGATGTCGGGGTGGTGGTCGCCGACGGGTTCGAAGACCACGAACCGTGAGATACGCCCCGTGACGGTGGTGGCCGGCTGTCGGTCGGTCCGTACCCCGCGTCGTCCCGGGTTCCCGGAGCTGCCGTAGTTCGACCGGACCAAGAAGGGTGTCCTGCGCCCCGGGTGTGTGCCGACCGGCTCGGAGAGGGCGTCGCCCATCGACGTCCAGTGCTCCAGATCGTCGCCGTCCACGGGGCGCTGCCGGGGGACGGGGACGGTCGCCTCGCAGAGGGTGGGCTGAGCTGCCGGGACTGTGCTGTCACCGTTCCTGCGGTTCCACTCCTTCGCCTCGTAGGCGCGGTGGGTCGGCTTGGGCAGTGAGGGCTCGCCGAGTCCCTCACGGCGGGCGATCAGCACGGCGCGGGAGCGGGTCTGCGGCACTCCGTAGCTCTCGGTGTCCAGGACGTCGACGACGACCTTGTACTTGGTGCCGTCGGGGAGGCCGATCTCCTGCAGCACCTCGGCGTAGCGGACCCAGAGCGCCTCGACGGCGGGGACCTGCTCCAGGACGATGACGTCGTACGGCCGGTGCCCCCGGTTCGGGCTCCTGGTTGCCTGGATCGCGTAGCGGAGGGGTTCGAGCACCAACGCGGTGCGCGGGTCGCTGAGGTTCTTCAACTCCTTGTCGATCTCCTCGTCGGGATCACCCGCCATGAGCCGCTTGATGAACTCCTTGACCTCTTCCAGAGCCTTACGACCCGCGCCCTTCCCGGCCACCGAGTACGTCTGACACGGAGGACCCCCGGCGAGCACGTTGATCTCCGGCGGCAACGCCTCGAACGACTCCTTGCGGATCGCACTCACATCGGCGTGGAGGGTTTCCAGCCCGGCCGCGTAGCGCGTCAGACAGGCGCTCTTGTCCCACTCGATGCCGAGACTCGGGATGCCGAGGGCGCGTCCGGCAACGTCCAGCCCGCCGGGACCCGCGAAGAGGTCCAGGACAAAGGGCTTGTCGAGGATGGACTGGTGGGGCGCCGTGCTGGTCATGTGGCGGAAGTCTAGCCGGCAGCGGGAACTGCTGGGTGACCCTCCAACGCTTCGACGACCGCCCGTCCCAGTGCCTGTGCGACCGGCGGCGGTGTCGCGTGTCCGATCTGGCGGTACCGAGCGGTCTTGCGACCGGCGATCTCCCACGATGCGGGGAAACCCTGGAGCAACGCCGCCTGATCAGCTGTGATTTTCACCATATTGTCCATGCCGAGTGCGGGGTCCCACACGAAGTCCGGACCGGGAACGTCGTCGGCCACCGTGTGCCCGTTGACGCCCATGGTCGCCCACTTCCTTTTCGCTCCCGTCGGTCCGAGGTCGGCGCCGCCCCGGTTTTTCGACCCCCCGACCAACGTCGGAGCCGGTTCGTCGGCCTGGGCGGCCCAACCGGCGGCGTCCCGCCATCCACGTGCGGCCATCGACGGGCCCAAGGTGGCACCCACCGTCGTGGGCTCCTGCACCGTGGGCGACGGGGGCCGGAATTCCTGAGCCCGATTCCGCTCGATCGCTATCAGTACGCCCTGCTTCCGGTTCTGCGGTACGCCGAAGTCGACGGCGTTCACGACGAACCAACTGAACTCGTAACCCAGGTGAGCCAGTTCCGCCCGGGCGAAGTCACGGAACCGCTGGTACTCGCCCTGATGAGCGAGTCCGGGAACGTTCTCGATGAGCACCGCCCGAGGCCTGATGGCATGGACGAGAAGGACGGCAGCCTCCAGCAGTCGCTCTTCCGCGCGCGAGTCCGTCCGGCCGACCGTCGCACTCGACTTCACCCTCGGCAGGCCCGCCGAGAGGAGATCCACGTCGTAGCTCACAGGGTGCTCGGCCGGATCGAAGTCCAACAGGTCGGTGTGGAGTACGTTCCAGTGTGGGCGATTCGTTCGGAGTGTGGTGACGGCGAGTTCGTCGTCGTCCAACAGCAGACGCGGCGCGAACCCCGCCTGCTCCAGCCCGAGGGCCAACCCACCGGCTCCGGAGCAGACGTCGACGAAGGTCAGCGGCCTCACTTGCTTCTCCCCCTGCGCAGGTCTGCCCGGCGCTGCTCCACTGCCGCCGCCACCCGTACCGCCACGTCCTCAGGAGCCTCGTGTTCCCAGAACCGGAGCACCGTCCAGCCCTCCGCGACCAGATGTTCCGTCGTCTCCCGGTCACGGGCCATGTTCCGGTCCAGCTTGCTGCGCCACCAGTCCGCATTGGCCTTCGGCTGCGTGGCGTGCTGAGGGCACCCGTGCCAGAAGCAGCCGTCGATGAGAACCGCGACCTTGGCCCGGGGGAACGCGACGTCGAGGCGTCTCCGGGGCATGCCCGGCACGGGGTACTCCACGCGGTAGCGCAGCCCGGCCGCGTGCAGCAGCCGCCGCACGGCTAGCTCGACCCCCGTGTCCTTGCTCGCCTGCCGGCTCATACGGGCCGACACTCCGGGTGAGGAAGGCATCATGCTGTTCACTGTCGTCGAGCCTCACGAAGCCGTGTCGTCACGATCGATTATCGCAGCCTCGGCCTTGGTCGAGTCGATCGTCCGGAACCGCACCAAGGGACGGTTCCCCCGCACCGTCGACGGCGGAGCGACGAAGGCGAAGGCCATGACGAGATCATGCGGATCGACCGAGCCGTCGGACAGGGTGCGCGGCTCGGACTCCACCACCGGGTAGAGCACCAGTGCGCCCCGACGCGGGCGGACGTTTTGCTCGACCATCGCGTTGCCGGTCAGGTCCGAGGCTCCGGCCAGGCGCTTCGCCGCCGCGACGTGCTTGGGGTCTCGAACGGCACCGAACAGAGGTCCGCGGCGGCGTGTGCGGCGAGCGAGAGAGAAGGGCCCCTGTCCCAGGATCCGCGCCTCGTTCCGACTGGCGGACGTCTGCATCGGGGTGATCACGAACCAGTCGTCGATCGTGCCCGTTCCGCGCCCGGCGTCCAGGAGGAACTCCAGGTGCGGCGAGAACTGCGCCGGGACGGACCAGCGCAGGTCGCAGAGCACCGTGAGCAGGTCTTGGTGCGACACCGTCCCCACACGCGCGTCGTACTGCGGGCCGCCGAACACGCCGAGTGAGACGGGAGCAGGCGACAGGGCTCGGAGGACCGGCGCCCAGCACTCCGTGTTGTGACGCAGAGCCTCGGCGTCCTCGGGATAGGCCGTCGGCTCCTCCCACACGCCCGGCGACCGCACCTCCACCAGCTCCGCGTTGAACATCTTGTTCCGGGCCGACGGCTTCACCCAGGGCAGGTGCTGGGCCACCAGTGGCGGAATCTGTGCGGGGGTGACCTGGGGGCGGCCGTCCACCAAGGGCGCGTAGCGGGCCAGTTCGGCGCGGAAGAGCTCCTCGTCCCGGCAGATCGCCTCGAAGGCCTCGTACAGGTCGACGGTCTTTGCGTTGCGGCCGCGGCCGAGGGACTCCTCGCGGCCGATGTAGAGACGTACGAGATCGCGGTAGCCGGGGCGGAAGCCGAACCAGCGGCCCATCTGCATCAGCGTGTCCGCCTGCTGCGTCGTGCGGCGGTAGTACGTGATCGTCAGGCCCTCGACCGTGAAGCCACGGGACAGCTTGGTGCCACCGACGAGGATCTTCCAGACGTTCGGGGTGCGGTCGAAGTCCAGGTCGGGCTGGGCATAGTCGCGCTCGCTCTCGCCGTTGACGACCATGACGGGGCCGCCACCCTGATTGATCAGGCGGCGGGCCCCGGAGACGTACGGCTTGAGGTCCGCGTAGGTCGCGGGAGTGGGCAGGGAGCCGTCCGCATGGGCGTGGAAGTCCTTGTCCAAGAGGGATGCCAGGCGGGCGTGGCCTTCCGGGCCGGTATACGCGGCGTTGCGCCACATCGTCTCGATGCGCTCGGCGAGTGCGGCGTGCTCGGCCATGCGGACCGATTCGTGCACGAGCATCGTGTGGTGGCGGAACGGGCCCGAGGGAACGCCGTGGTTCTCTCGGTAGAGCTTCAGGGCGCCGGTGAGCACGAAGGCGTCCAGGGCCTCCTGGAGGCGGTCGCCCGTGGATCCGTAGATGCCCCGGACGTGCTTCTTCTCGGCTTCGCCCTCGCCGCCCTCGATGGTGTCCAGGTCGTGGAAGTCCTGAACGCCCATGTAGCCGGTGGGGCGGGGCAGCGAGATCAGGAAGTCGCGCGGGAACAGGTCCTCCTCGTCACCCGGGTCGATGAACACGTTGGCGAAGGGAGTCGCCGTGTAGCCGACGTACTGGGCGCGGGGCAGGAGCTTGAGGAGCTTGCTGATCTGGCCGTTGATCGCGGTGCGGGTGACCTTCCCGTCCTCCCACTTCTTCGGGTCGGTCGTGTTCACCGAGGCCTGGTCCGACTCGTCGTCGATGATCAGGGCCGGTATCTCGCCGAGGATCGGGCCTATCTTCTTGAGGTCGGTGACCAGCTTTTCCAGTACCGACTTGTTCTTCTTCACGACCATGACGCGGGCGCGGGCCGCGTGCAGGTTCGCCGGCTCGTACAGGGGGCGGGTGCGGTCCGGCTTCTCGAACTCCAGGGCGCTGATGCCGCGCTCCAGCGCCATGTAGTCACGGTCGCGAGAGGTCAGACGCTCGATGTCGAAGGCGCCGAGAAGGGAGGGGCGGGCGCCGAAGGAGACGAACTTCGCGGGCCAGTCCTCGTCGTCCTGGTAGTCGATGCCGACCAGGGCGTCCGGGTCGTTCGGGTCGGCGGCGCCCAGGATGTTCTCCTGGCCGATCAGCTCCATGTCGAGCCGGCGCTGTGTCTGGCCGCGCAGCAGGTTCAAGGTGCCGCCCAGAACGATGACCAGGCGGTAGCCTGCGTCAATGGCCTTGGCGGTGACGCCGGTGAAGTTGGCGGTCTTGCCGGACTGCACGTAGCCGACGACGAGTCCGCGGGCGCCGTACGGGGTGTCGCGGGTGGGGTCGGCAAGCCGCTCGACGACCGCGTGGGCGGCCTCGTCCAGGCTGGAGACCGCCGCGTCGCTCCAGCCTTTGCGACGCAGCAGCCGTTCGTACGACGTCCAGTAGAAGGAGCGGTTCGCCGCCTGCTCCCGGGTGTACCAGGGCTCGAACTCGCGGCTGATGGTGACGGGGCCCGCTTCTTCGTGCACGGGGACTGCCGCGTCGAGCGCCTTGCGCAGATCCGCGCCGAACGCGAGCTTGTCGTAGATCTCGGCGCGCCGCTCCGCGGTGCGAGGCGCGGTGGTGGCCGACCACGTAGGGGACTGTTCGAAGTCCCATGCCGTGAGCTTCCGGCGCCAGAGGGCGATCAGCGCGTCGCCGGGGTCCGCGGCCAGCAGACGGTCGCGGAAGCGGGTCATGTCCGCGTCCGCCGGATCGTCCGCGTCGGCAAGCACGAAGGCGAGCTTGGCGAAGTGCCTGGGGCCACGCCTGCTCATCGCGTCGAGGACCTCGCCGTGCAGGTCGGTGAGGTGGTCGGGAGCGGATGTGTTCACGGCGGTCACGGCGACTGGGCGGCCTTTCTGGAGATACGGGAGGGCGCGGGCGAGAGGCGTGACTACCCCTCTGCGCGGGCGAGTTCGGCACGCACCGCGGTGACGAGAACGCTGTTCCACAGGGTGACCTTGTCGGTCTGGTTGGCCCAGACGCGTTCCTTCTGGAAGATCTCGTTGAGCATCAGATAGAGAAGGCTCTTGAGGACCGGTGCGTCGTTGGAACCCCCGCGCCGGTCACCGTTGAAGGCGTGCCGATAGTCCTTGTTGAGGACGACCCGGCGTTCCTTGTGGTCGATCGTGAAGAGCAGTTCCGCGGAGTCGACGCCGGGTGGCACATCGAGCCTGGCCCAGGTAAAGGTGATGGGGTCGGCGCCCTCCAGCTGCGGTAGTTCGTCCCGCAGCGTCCGCTTCAGCTTCGGGTCGATGCCCTTGCCAGGCGGGATGACAGCCGCGCGTTTGACCTCCGTACGCCGCTTGGCGGCCTCGCGGTAGGTCACCTCGGCCTCGCGGACGTACTCGGCGAAGGTGTGGCCGCTCGGGGCCGCCGCCTTCTCAAGGCCCCGGGCGAACGCCGGGGTGACCTGGACTCCGTCCTTCTTGACGGTCAGGGCGAACACGTCGTTGGGTTCGGGCGGCAGATCGACGGCGATGCGGGCCAGGGCGAGGTGACCCTCCGGACTCCGGGTGTCGTTCCAGCCGCCGGCCTGGACGAGCCGGTCGTTGCGGTAGAGATAGAAGCCTTGCCGCTCGGCGAGCGGCCCGATGCCGCGGTAGGCGACGAGGGGTGACTTGGGCGGCCATATGTGGGCGGTGAGTTCGACGTCGCCGACGCCCTCCACAGGCGCGGTGTACGCGCGGGGATAGCCGGGGCGGCCCGGGACCCGGTAGCCGAACGGGTCGATGGGTTCCACGCCGCGGTGGTCCAGCTCCTCCCGTGTGTGGACGTCCTCGACGACGATGTCGATGTGGAAGCCGTCGCGGGCGAGGAAGCGGTGGAGATGAAGTCCGAGGTGGGTCTCGAGCCGTTCGATCGCGTCGTCGAGGTACCGGTCGGTCTGGCCGACGGTGATGGTCTCGAACGTCCGGACCTGGTCCCAGCGCACGATCGTCCCGTGCCAGCCGATGATCCCGTCGTAGCGGTCGACCAGATCCTGACAGTACGCCGCATCGACGATGTCGCAGGTGAAGTCGGCCTGGGCGCGGGCGGTGAGCCAGCGGCGGCCGGCCGACGGGCTGCGCTTGGTGCGGCTGATCACGGTGAGCGCGTCGGCGTGCGAGAGGGAAGCAGCCTTCAGTCCGGCCCCGAAGTGCCCGAGGGCGCCGATGGCGTACTCCTGACGGCCCCCGACGGTCATCGCCGTGTCCAGACCGGTCTCGTCCATGCCATGGCCGTCGTCGATGACGAGCAAGCCGACGAGCCGGTCCCGCCCACCCCGCTCACCGGTGTCCCGCAGGAAGCTGACGACGACGTTGCGCGCTCCTGCGTCGATCGAGTTGTCGATCAGGTCGGCGATGGCCGCCTCGAAGCCGTAGCCCTGATGAGCGAGCGATTCGAACGACCTGGCCGCCGGGGGGAGCCGCTTGCTTCCGCTGGTGGGTACGTCGAACTGCCAGTCAGAAGAGGGCTGGTACGGCGGCATACGGGTGTTCCTCGCGGGCCGGGGCATGTCCAGGTGTGTGCGGACATGCCAGTGCGACTGGTTCCCATGTGACGTTAGCGTGAGCCTGACGTGAAGGAGTAACCGGACAGGAACAAATACGTCCGAAGATCCTGGATGCGTTCCCGGGGTGGTGCAGGGAGGCAGGGGCCGGAGTGGAGTAACCGGCCTGGGGGCCGGAACCGGACCGGTCACAGGAGCGCGGCCGCACTCAGCGCCAGCCCCACCACCAAGCAGAACACGCACCACACGACATTGGCCGTGGGCGAGTACGCCTTCTTCGTGCGGACGATCACTGCGCGCCGCGGGTCTTTCGGGTCGTAGCGGAGGAGGACGGGGGTGCCGCGGTGAAGGGCGTTGGGAGCGTCGAGGTTGAGGGGGACCTGACGGTAGGTGTGGGTGGCGGGGGCGGCGGGGTGGCCTGGGGGCGGGGCTTGGTAGCGGATCTGGGGTGGGTGGTAGGAGCTGCCGACCCGGCGGGCGTCGTTGGCCACCTCGCCCACCGTTTCGACGCCGAGCGTGCCCAGCAGGCTTAAGGAACGGCGGGCACGCAGGGCAGCGCGGGTGCCGTGCGCGCCGACGATCACCCAGAAGACGGCGAGGAGGAGCGAGACGGCGGGCCAGGGGTGGGGCAATGTGCGGGGGCCTCCTGCGTGCCGGGTTGGCCAACTCTGGGTCTGGTAGGTGTGCTTCGGCTCAGAGGGTCGGTGTGCCGTG
This sequence comes from Streptomyces sp. MK7, assembly GCF_032658145.1. Taxonomy (NCBI): domain Bacteria; kingdom Bacillati; phylum Actinomycetota; class Actinomycetes; order Kitasatosporales; family Streptomycetaceae; genus Streptomyces; species Streptomyces sp. MK7. The sequence goes on along the minus strand of NZ_JAVACL010000023.1, from coordinate 39,843 downwards.
GCAGGTCTCGTACGTTCCTCCCGAGCCGCACCAGCACGGAGTGCCCTGCTGCGGCGGCCAGGCCACCGCTCGGCCCCTGGCCGCGAGAGTTGTCGCGTACTGGGGGAGGAGGGTCGGGTCCGCCGGTGACGAGCCCTCCGAGGCGGCGAAGGCCTCGTAGGAGGGGAGGGTGCCGGAGACGATGCCGAGGTTCTGGGTGCCGGAGGCGGCCAGTTCCCGCAGGGATGCCTCTATGGTCGCCAGGTGGGCCTCGTGGGAGGGGTACTCCGTGGTGAGGTCCGGGTAGGCCGTGAGCAGTTCTCGCAGTTCCCGGGTCGGCCAGTGGAGGACCGCGACGGGGAAGGGGCGGGAGAGGGCCTCTCGGTAGGTGCCGAGTTCGGCGCGGAGGCGTACCAGTTCGGCCTGGAGTTCCGCCGGGTTGTCGGAGCCGAGGGACCAGACGCGTTTGGGGTCGTGGAGTTCGTCCAGGGAGACCGGGGCCGTGTGCAGGGTGTCGGCCAGGGAGTCCCAGGCGTCGTGGGCCGCGCCCAGCATGCGGCGGACCCGGTGGCGGCCGAAGAGGAGGGGGTGCGTGGCGTACGGAGGTTCCGGGACGTCCCTGAGCAGCAGGTCCACCGCCTCCGTGAACGTCTTCTGCGCCGACTCCAGCTCGTCGTGGGACTCCAGGGACTCGGCGATGATCACCCAGGGGGCCGGGTCCCGGGGTGCCGCCGTGCGGATGCCCTCGATGATCGCCCTCGCCTCCGCCTCGTGGTCGTACTCCCAGAGGTTGGAGGCCTTCAGGGCGCGGACCAGGTGGGGGTTCTCCAGGCCGTCGCCGGAGGAGAGCAGACGGTCGTAGAGGGCCGTCGCGGCGGGGCGGTCGCCGGACAGTTCCAGGTGGGCCGCGGCCCGGAGCAGCAGGGCCTCGGCGTCCTCGGGGTACAGGCCGGCGGTCCGCTCCAGGCGGGCCGCTTCGGCGGCGTGGTCGACGGTGTCGGCGTTGTCGGCGGGCGGCGTGTCGGGGCGCATGGGGGACACCGTACTGCCGGGCGGTGACGAACGTGAGGTATCTGCTGGCCAGGGTGCCGGCAGGGGTCCGTCGGCCGCGCGGGCGGGGATGTGTCCCATTCGCGTGCCGCCGACCGGCGTGACCGGCGAGGCCGCCGTGACTGGCGAGGCTGCCGTGACCGCGAGGCCGCCGTGACCGGCGCGCCCCGCACGACCGCTGTGGCCTTTCACCGTCCTCCTTGCGTCGCGGTCACCGTCACCGTGCTCCCCGTGCCGCCGCCACCGTCAGCGCGCCCGCCGCGGCCAGTCCCGCCGACACCAGCATCGCCATGTTCGCGCCGCGTGCCGGGCTCGCCGCCGACGTGGCGATCGCGATGGTCAGGGCGACACCCGCGCAGGAGCCGATGTAGCGGAAGGTCTGCTGGGCGCCCGAGCCCATCGCCGCCCGCTCGGCCGGTACGGACTCCACCGCGACCAGCGGCAGGGCCGCGTTCAGCAGTCCGCTGCCGACGCCGCCCACCAGCAGTCCGGGGAGCAGGCGTACCCAGGAACCGGAGCCGATCGCGCCCAGCATCGTCAGGACACCGGCCGCGTGCAGGGCGAAGCCGAGGGCCAGTTGCGGGCGGGGGGAGAGCCGGCCCGCCAGGTGCCTGGCCAGGAGCGCGACGGCGAAGCTCAGGCCCGACCAGAGCAGGAACAGCCAGGCCGTGGCGATGGGGGACAGGTGGAGCACCTGCTGCAACAGGGCCGGCAGGAAGCTGAACAGGCCGATCACCGCCAGGCCCGTGAACAGGCCGCCCGCCGAGGACGCCAGGAAGGGCGGGTGGCGCAGCAGGGACAGGTCGATCATCGGGGTGGCCGTTCGGCGCTCCACCGCCACGAACACCCCGACCAGCAGCACCGCCGCCGCGAGCAGGATGCCCACCGAGGGCCGGATCCAGCCGTCCCGGCCCAGGGTCAGGGCCGCCACCAGGGCGACCAGGGCCAGGCCGAAGGCCAGTGCGCCGGGTACGTCCGGGCGGCCGGGCCTCGGGGCGCGCGACTCGGAGAGGGCGCGTGCGCCGAGCGCCGTCACCACCAGCGCCGCCGCGCCCAGGATGCCGTATCCGATCCGCCAGTTCGGCAGGGCGCCCGAGACCAGGGGGCCGACCGCGATGCCGCCGCTCACGAAGGCGCCCCAGACGCCGGTCGCGTGGAGCCGGCCGCGGGGGGTCGGGAAGGCGTGGACGATGAGGCCCAGGCTGCTGGCCAGCAGCGCCGCGCTCGCCGCGCCCTGGGCGATGCGGGCCAGCGTGAACTGCCAGGTCGAGGTCGAGAAGGCGCCCAGGGCCGTGGTCAGACCCAGGGCCAGCGTGCCGGCGAGGAAGACGCGGCGGCGGCCGTGGTCGTCGGCCAGGCTGCCGGCCACCAGGAGGAGTGCCGCCAGGCCCAGCGGGGTGCCGTTGAGCAGCCAGGCCTGGGCCGAGAGGGAGGTGTGCAGGGCGGCCGCGGTGTCGGGGAGCGTGACCATCGGCGCCGTGTACGTCATCAGGGCCACGGCGGTGGCGGTGCTGGTCACGGCGAGGGTGGCCCGCGGGCGTGGGGGCGAGGCCCGGCGTTCTTCGCGGGGTCGCTCCGTGCCGCGTGCGGTCGCGGTTGCGGTGGCGTGTGCCGTGGTGGGGGAGTCGAGGCCGGTCATGACCTTGTCCTTCCGGACGGGGGGGGATCCACGGTCTCCGTGTGTCGGGTCCGTTGGTCGAGCCTTGGGTCTGCGTGTTGGTTCATTGATTGAACTCAGCGCCTGCCGCCACCGTAACACCGTCAGTTCGTTCACTGAACCAAGATGTCGAAAAGTGGCTACAGTGGGTCTCATGGCACTGGGCAAGGACTACGCGACGCAGGAGTGCTCGATCGCCCGCGCGCTGGAGATCGTCGGGGAGCGCTGGACGCTGCTCGTCGTCCGCGACGCGCTCTACGGCGTACGGCGCTACAACGACTTCCTGGTCCACCTCGGCGTCCCGCGCGCCGTCCTCGCCGCCCGGCTCCAGACGCTGACCTCCGAGGGCATCCTCGAGAAGCGGCGGTACCAGGAGTCGCCGCCCCGGGACGAGTACGTCGTCACCGAGCGCGGGATCGCCCTGTGGCCCGCCCTGCGGGCGCTCGGCCTGTGGGGGCGCGAGCACTTCGGCGAGGAGCAGCTGCGCAGCTTCCGGCACGCCGACTGCGGTACCGAACTCGGGCCGTACGGCGAGTGCCCCGCCTGCGGAACCGTCGTGCCCGTCCGGGACGTCATCATGGTGCCGGGACCCGGACTCGATCCCCACCCGGCGGATCCGGTCAGCCGGGCGCTGCTGCGGCCGAAGAGGCTGTTGCAGCCGCTCCAGACCGATCCTGTATGACGACGACAGCTGGTACGCGAGGAAGGGGGTCGCCCGTGATCCGTCACCGGGTCGGTGCGCGACTCGCTCCCGTGCTGCTGTCCCTGCTGGTCCTGGTCCTCCAGCTCTCGCTGCTCGACACCGGCAGCCTCTCCGTCACCGTCGCGGCCGGGGCGGCGCTCGTCGCCTGCGCCCTGCTCGCGGCGCGCTCGGTGCCGGTCATGCCGCCCACCCGGGTGCGTACGGCCATCCGCGACCGCGTGCGCCGTACGGCCTTCCTGCCGCAGCGCGATCCCGACGCCGCCGGCCGGCGGCGGCCCCGAGCACCCGGACACGCCCTCCCGACGACCGCCGTCGCGTAGGGCGCACCTCTTCCCTCCCCTCTTCGGCCCTGCGCGGGTCCGGTCGTCATGCCGCCATGTCATCAACCCGGCACGACGAGAGACCCCCGGAGGGCTCACCCATGTCCGCACTGCTGTCCCTTTTCGCGAGCCTGGTCGAGCGACTCGCCGACCTGCTCCAGCCGCTGTTCCACGCCTCCGCGGCCGCCGCCGCGATCGTCCTGTTCACCGCGCTCGTACGACTCCTCGTCCTTCCCCTCTCCCGTGCGGCCGCGCGCGGGCAGCGGGCCCGGGCCGCGCTCCGGCCGAGGGTCGCCGAGCTGCGGGAGAAGTACCGGAAGGATCCCGAGCGGCTGCGGAAGGCGGTGCTGGAACTGCACACCGAGGAGAAGGTGTCACCGCTGTCGGGCTGCCTGCCCGGCCTGCTTCAGCTGCCCGCCTTCTTCCTGCTCTACCGACTCTTCTCCAGCTCGACGATCGGCGGCGAGGGCAACGGGCTGCTCGGCCACCGGCTGCTGGCCGCCCCGCTCGGCGGGCGGTGGGCGGACGTCCTGGCGGACGGCCAGGTCTTCGGGGTGGCCGGACTCGTGTACGTCGCGCTGTTCGCGGTCGTGGCCGCCGTCGCCACCCTCAACTTCCTGCGCGCGAAGCGGAGCACGGCCGAAAGCGGTGGGGTCGCCGTAGGCGGGGGGGAGCGGGTTCCCGGGCTCGGCGCGGTGAGCAAGGCCATGCCGTTCATGTCCTACTTCACGCTCGTCACCGTGGCGGTGGTGCCGCTGGCCGCCGCGCTGTACGTGGTGACCAGTACGGCGTGGAGCGCCGTCGAGCGGGTGGTGCTCTACCGGTGACCCTGCGCGTGGGCCTGGCCTGGCTACGGTCCAGTACGTGAACGGGGTCTTGCAGACTGGATATCGACCTTGGAGGATCGACCAGTCCTCCGACGGCTGCGTCCGCCGCACCCAGGTCGCGTCGCTCGGCCGGGCTGACCGCGATCGAGGGAGATGGGGAACATGAAGCTGCTGCGAGTCGGTACGGCGGGGGCGGAGCGGCCCGCGCTGCTGGACGCCGAGGGCACCCTGCGTGAACTGTCGGGAATCGTCCCGGAGATCGACGGCGCGCTGCTCGCCGACGGCGCGGCGCTCGGCCGGATCCGGGCCGCCGCCGACGCCGGGGAGCTGCCCGCGCTGGACGCGACCGGGCTGCGGATCGGGCCGCCGCTCGCCCGGATCGGCAAGGTCGTGTGCATCGGGCTGAACTACCACGACCACGCTCGTGAGACCGGTGCCGAGCCGCCCGCCGAGCCGGTCATCTTCTTCAAGGCGGCCGACACGGTGGTCGGGCCGAACGACACCGTGCTCGTACCGCGCGGCTCCACCAAGACCGACTGGGAGGTGGAGCTGGCGATCGTCATCGGCCGCACGGCCCGCTACCTGGAGTCGCACGAGGAGGCGCTCGCGCATGTCGCCGGGTACGCCGTGTCGCACGACGTGTCCGAGCGCGAGTTCCAGATCGAGCGGGGCGGCACCTGGGACAAGGGCAAGAACTGCGAGACGTTCAACCCGCTCGGCCCGTGGCTGGTGACGGCCGACGAGGTGCCCGACCCGCAGAACCTCTCCCTCAAGCTGTGGGTCAACGGGGAGCTGAAGCAGGACGGCACGACCGCCGAGCAGATCTTCCCGGTCGCGGAAGTCGTGCGCTACGTCAGCCACTTCATGACGCTCTACCCCGGCGACGTCATCAACACCGGCACCCCTGCCGGCGTGGCCCTCGGCCGGCCCGACCCGAAGCCGTTCCTGCGCTCCGGCGACGTGGTCGAGCTGGAGATCGAGGGCCTTGGGCGCCAGCGCCAGGAACTGAAGGACGCCTAGCCGTTCAACAGATCGGCCAGCCTGAGCCACTGCTCCCGCGGGAGTTCGTCGCGGTCGCCGGTGCCGGTGACGATCTGGAGGGCCATGTGGTCCGCGCCCGCCGCCCGGAACTCCTCGACGCGGGCGCGGATCCGGCTCTCGTCGCCCCAGGCGAACACCGCGTCGACCAGGCGGTCGCTGCCGCCGTGCAGCACATCGTCCTCGGTGAAGCCCAGGCGCAGGAAGTTGTTGGTGTAGTTCGGCAGTTCCAGGTACATCGCGAGGTAGTCGCGGGAGGTCTCGCGAGCGCGGTCCGGGTCCTCGTCCAGGACGACCTTCAACTCCGGGGCCAGCAGCGGGCCCTCGCCCAGGATCTCCCGGGCCTGCGCGGTGTGCTCCGGAGTGACCAGGTAGGGGACCGCGCCCGCCGCCCGGTCCCGGGCCAGCCGCAGCGTCCTGGGGCCGAGCGCGGCCAGCACCCGGCGTCCGGCGGGCACGCCGGCGGCGTCCAGGCCGTCCAGATAGGCGACCAGCGCCGAGTACGGGCGCCGGTACTGCTCCGTGGCCCTGGCGTGGCTCACCCCCAGACCCAGGAGGAACCGGCCCGGGTGGGACGCCTCCAGCTCGGCGAAGCCGGCCGCGCTCGCCTCGGCGTCGTGCTGCCAGATGCTCTGGATGCTGGTGCCGACGACGAGCGTCGAGGTCGCCTCGAGCAGCGGGGCGGCGTTGCGGGGCGCGCTGCTGCCGCCGAGCCATGCGGCGCCGTAGCCGAGCTCCTCCAGTTCGGCGGCGGCCTCGGCGATCTCGCCGCGCCGGGTCGGGTCCTCCGAGCGGAGGCCGATGCTCCAGACGCCGTACCGTCCGACCTTCTCCTTCAGCGCGGCCGTTTCCTGCAGCGGGGCTGCCGTGTCGCTCATCGGTTCCGATCCCTCCGGGCGGGGTGCGCTGATCATCTCGCGTACACGCACCGCAACCCGCGGGGCCTCGCCGGTAATCCCCCGAGGGGACTACGGGTCCCTCGGGGGTGTTACGGCCAGTGCCCCGGCAGGCAACGTTTGCCCGTCAAGGAGTGGCGTCCGGTGCGGCGAGAGTGCGTGCGGGGCGTCGCGACGGGGCAGACGGTGCCTGTTGGGGCACTAGCGGTCGAGGAACGCCTCCAGCGCCTCCACCACCAGCCGGTGGTCCTGCAACTGCGGCAGGCCCGACACCGTGACCGCGCCGATCACGCCGACGCCCTCGACATTGATCGGGAAGGAGCCGCCGTGGGCCGCGTAGGCGTCGGGGTCCAGGCGGGAGGAGTCCTCGAAGGTCGTGCCCTTGGCCCGGAAGCGCGCGCCGACCAGGTAGGAGGCGGAGCCGTAGCGCTCCACCACCCGGCGCTTGCGGGCGATCCAGGCGTCGTTGTCGGGGGTGGAGCCGGGCAGGGCCGCGTGGAAGAGCTGCTGGCCGGCACGGTGGATGTCGATGGCCACCGGCGCCTGCCGCTCCCGCGCCAGCTCCACCAGCAGCGAGCCCAGCACCCAGGCGTCCTCGTGGCTGAACCGGCTGAAGACCAGGCGGCGTTCCTGCGCCTGAAGCTCCTCGATGGTGGGGCTGGGTTCCGGGTTCACAGCCGCACCGCCACACCGTCGCGGGCGGAGCGGCGTGCCGCCTCCAGGACGTCGAGCGCGGCGGCCGCCTCACGGGCCGTCACCGGGTTCGGGGCGCCCTCGCGCAGGGCGGCGGCCACGGCGGCGTAGTACGCCGGGTAGTCGCCCGGCAGGGTCGGTACCGCACGGCCGCCGCCGGTCACCGGGGACTCCCCGGCACCCACACGGCCCCACAGGGACTCCTCCTCCCGGCCCCAGCCCCCGGGACCCGGGCGCGTCCCCGCCCGCAGCGCGTCCTCCTGCGGGTCCAGCCCGTACTTGACGTAGCCCGCCTGGGAGCCCAGCACCCGGAAGCGCGGGCCGAGCTGGGCGGCCGTGGCGGAGACGTACAGGTGGGAGCGGACGCCGTTCGCGTGGGTGAGCGCGATGAACGTGTCGTCGTCGGTCTCGGCGCCCGCGCGGCGGATCACCGACTCGGCGTACACCTGGGTGACCGGGCCGAAGAGGACCAGGGCCTGGTCGACGACGTGGCTGCCGAGGTCGTAGAGCAGGCCTCCCATCTCCGCCGGGTCGCCTGACTCGCGCCAGCCGCCCTTGGGCTTGGGCCGCCAGCGCTCGAAGCGCGACTCGAACCGCCACACCTCGCCCAGCTCGCCGTCGGCGATCAGCCGGCGCAGCGTCAGGAAGTCGTTGTCCCAGCGGCGGTTCTGGAAGACGGACAGGAGCAGTCCGCGCTCCTCGGCGAGGGCCGCGAGGTCGCGCGCCTCGGCCGCCGTGCCCGCGACGGGCTTGTCCACGACCACCGGCAGTCCGGCCTTCAGCGCGGCCGTGGCGAGCGGGACGTGCGTCCTGTTCGGGGAGGCGACGACGACCAGGTCGAGTTCGCCGGCGCGGGCGAACAGCTCGTCGGGGCCGGCCACGGTCCGCACGCCCGGGTGCTCGGCGCGGGCCTGCTCCTGCCGCTCCGGGTTCGAGGTGACGACCGTGTCGAGGACCAGGCCGCCGGTGGTGGCGATCAGCGGGGCGTGGAAGACGGAGCCCGCGAGGCCGTAGCCGATGAGGCCCACGCGGAGGGGGGTGCCTGTCGTACCTGTCATGGCTGCCACTTTCGCAACGCTGTTGCCAAAGTGCAAGCGGCGGGGAGAATGGGGGCTGTGAGCGGTACGAACGGCAGGGTGGGCGGAGACGGCGGACGCGGCGGAGTCGGCGGCGTGGGTGGCGTGGGTGGCATCGGCGGGATCAGGAACGACGCGGCGGGCGTGAACCTGCTGGGCGTGCGCAGCCACAACACCGCGCTGGTGCTCGACCTGCTGCGCACGTCCGGCGAGCGGGGCATCAGCCGGCTCGAACTCGCTGAGCGCACCGGGCTGACCCCGCAGGCCGTCAGCAAGATCACCGCCCGGCTGCGGGAGAAGGGACTGGCCGCGGAGGCCGGGCGGCGCGCCTCCACCGGGGGCAAGCCGCGCACGGTGCTGCGGCTGGTGCCGGACGCCGGACATGCCGTGGGAGTGCACCTGGACCGCGACGAACTGCGGGTGGTCCTCGTCGACCTCACCGGTGCCGTCGTCGGGCGCCGGCGCGCGCCGCTCGATCTCGGGGCGGGCGCCGAGTCGCTGCTGGCCGCCGTGGAGCGGTCGGTGCGGCCGCCTGCCGGGTCGGTTCCGGCGGGCTCGGTGCTCGGCGTGGGCGTCGCGCTGCCCGGGCCGCTCGACCATGCGCGGGGGGTGCTGCACCGGGTGACCGGGTTCCCGGAGTGGGACGGCTTTCCGCTGCGGGACGCGCTCGCCGCGCGACTGAGCCTGCCGGTCGTCGTCGACAAGGACACCAACGCCGCCGCGCTGGGGCTCGCCGTCGCCGGGGAGGGCGGCTCCTTCGCCTATCTCCATCTCGGTACGGGCCTCGGGGCCGGACTGGTGATCGGCGGGAGCGTGCACAGGGGGGCGCGGACCGGGGCGGGGGAGTTCGGTCACCAGGTGATCCAGCTGGACGGGCCGCTGTGCGGGTGCGGTGAGCGGGGGTGCGTCGAGGCGCTGTGCCTGGCGGCCGTGGAGCGGGGGGACGTCGAGGAGGCGGCGAGGGTGCTGGGGGCGGGGGCGGCGAATCTGGTGGGGCTGCTGGACATCGATCTGGTGCTGCTGGGTGGGCGTACGGTCGCGGCCGCGCCGGAGGTGTTCGTGGCGGGGGTGGGGGCGGGGGTCGCCGCGCGGGCTCGGCGGGGTGGGGGTTCTGCTTGCGGGGTGCCGGTTCGGGTGGCGCCGGGAGGGGGGTGGGGGGTTGCGGTGGGGGCGGCGCAGTTGCTGTTGGCGCCGTTGTTCGGGCGGGGGGAGGGGTGAGCGTGCCGGTGGGGGCGGTGCGTGGTTGCTGTGGATCGGGGCGCTTGCCCCGCGTGGGGGTGCCTCCCCCAGAGGGGGTGCCCCCAGCGCCCACCCGTGCCGCCCTGCGGCACGACTGCCCGCGGCTACGGAGGCACGCGGCTGCGCGCAGCTACGAGGCACACGGCTGCGTCAGCTGTCTGCACTGGGCTGGTCGGGCGGAAGTGTGCGGCTGTTCGAGGGGTGTGTTCGGGGTGGCTTCCTGGAAAGGGGTGGGGTTCGGGAAGGTCACGTGGTCATGCGACTGTGCACGTCCCTGTCCCCCTGCCTTGCCGCAGCCGCCCTCCTTCTGGCCGGTCCCGCCCTCGCCCGGGCCGACTCGCGTCCCGCCTGTGCCGGGCCGGACGACCGTCACTTCCCGATCAGCAGCCGTATCCACGGCGGCCCCGCCGCCTACCGCGCGGGCGGCGGGTACGGCACCTTCTCCCTCGACCTCACCAACACCACCTCCGGCACCTGCGCCGCCGTCCACCCCGTCGTCGTCCTCGTCGACGGCAAGCGCGCCCTCAAGGCCGGCCAGGCCCGGCTGGAGTTCTACGCCGGCGCCCGCCTCCACCCCGTGCGCTTCGAGTCCACCGACCAGGACGAACTCGTCGGCCCGTTCGACGCCGGGCTGCCCGGGTTCACCGTGGGGCCGGGCAAGACCGTCACCGTGAAGGTCAGGCTCTCGTTCACCTCCGACGCCGTGGCGAACGAGGTCACCGTGAACGCCGCCGTCGTACAGCGGCACGACGACGACGGCGACTGGGTCGGGCAGTCCAACGACTACCGCTTCCGTATCCGGTCCCACGCCCACACGCACAAGGACTCGGACACGGACACCGCTCCCTCGGCCACCTCCTCCCAGACCCCCACAGCCTCCGCCGGCCCCGCCGTCGCCACCGACCCCGCCGCCCCCGACGAGGACCTCCCCTTCGCCGACCAGCTCGCCCGCACGGGCCTCGCCACCCCGCTCGGAGTGATCACGGCCGCCGCCCTGCTGCTGGCCGCCGGCGGCACGCTCGTACTGACCTGGCGGCGCCGCTGAAGGCGCGGCCCGAGTCCGCGGTGATCCCTGGGGGGACCACCCGAACGACCAGGCCCCCGGGGCCCCGGGCCGCTCCGGCATCCCGGAACACGGCCGGATCCCCGAGTACTACCGGCGAAGTCGAGGATCGTCCGCCTCGTCCGCGAGCTCGACTCGGTCGCCGCCCTGCCCGCCCTGCCGCCCTGCTCCGTCCGGCACCGCGGATGCCGGATCGTGGAAGCGGACGACAGGAAGCCGAACCGTTCCGGCAAGATCGGGTCACTCGTTAGGCTGAGGCCCACGCAGGCCCGCGTACGGCAGGAGATCCGCACATGGCAGAACGCAAGCCCGTCGAGTCGTGGCTCACCGACATGGACGGAGTCCTGATCCACGAAGGTGTCCCGGTTCCCGGCGCCGACGCCTTCCTCAAGAAGCTGCGGGACTCCGGCCGTCCCTTCCTGGTGCTCACCAACAACTCCATCTACACCCCGCGCGATCTGCACGCCCGGCTGAGCCGCATGGGCCTGGACGTGCCGGTGGAGAACATCTGGACGTCGGCGCTGGCCACCGCCCAGTTCCTGGCCGACCAGCGGCCGGGCGGCAGCGCCTACGTCATAGGCGAGGCGGGCCTGACCACCGCGCTGCACGACGTCGGCTACATCCTGACCGACCACGAGCCCGACTTCGTGATCCTCGGCGAGACCAGGACGTACTCCTTCGAGGCCCTGACGAAGGCGGTGCGGCTGATCAACGGCGGCGCCCGGTTCATCGCCACCAACCCCGACAACGTCGGTCCGTCCGTCGAGGGCGACCTGCCGGCCACCGGCTCGGTCGCCGCCCTGATAACCGCCGCGACCGGCAAGAAGCCGTACTTCGTCGGCAAGCCCAACCCGCTGATGATGCGCGCCGGGCTGAACGCGATCGGTGCCCACTCGGAGAACTCGGCCATGATCGGCGACCGCATGGACACCGATGTGCTCGCCGGCCTGGAGGCCGGGATGCGGACGTTCCTGGTGCTGACCGGGGTGACGCAGCCGAAGGACGTCGACCGCTACCCGTTCCGGCCGTCCGAGGTCGTCGACTCGATCGCCGACCTGGTGGACCTGGTCTGACCTGCCGCGACCCTCCTCGTCACCCGAACGGAGCAGTGAGGCTCCGCCGCGGATGCGGGGCCGGTCCACCGGGCGTCTCCTGGTACCCGGAGGTTGTCACGATGGGTTCACTGCGCATGACGCTCTGTGCGGAGCTTCACCGCGTCGCGGCCCCGCCCGGTACGGCGCACGCGGTGACCGGCCTGGTCCTCGCGGGCGCCGCGACGACCGCCGTCCTCCTCCTGCCCCGGGCGCTCGGCGCGAACCGGACCCGGGAGGACAGCGAGACCAGGACCGAGGCTCGAGCCCGGAACGAGACCGAGTCCGAGTCCGAGTCCGAGACAGAGGTCTGAGGGATGCGATCACGATGTCCGACACCGAACGTCTGAGAAGTACCGGCCGTCTGCTGGCCGGCCTCGCCTGGCTGGTCCTGCTGCTCGGGGTGTGGGAGTGGGGAAGCGACCGGGCCGAGGTGCGGCAGGGACCGGTCCAGCCGGTCACCGTCACCGGGGACATGGCCGCGGTCGGCCGGCCCGTGACGGACAGCCCGCCGGCTGTGCTGCCCGGCCGCTGAGGCACGCCCGGCCGGCGCCCGGCCGCTGAGGCACGCCCGGCCGGCGCCCGGCCGCTGAGCACGCCTGCCCGGCGCCCGGTCGCTGAGGCACGCCCGCCCGGCGCCCGGAGCGTGTCCGCGTACCCCGTCCCACCTCGTGCAACCGGTCCACGCGCCGCCTCGCCGGAACCGGCCCGGGCACCGAGGCCACCTGGCAGCATGGAACGCGGGCCAGGTGGCCGAGCGCACCGAGGGGGAGTCGCATGGACGGCAGGAGGGGGGCCCGGTGCCGGCGCGCCCCGGTGATCGCGGCGCTGCTGGGGGCGGCGCTGCTCGTCGCGGGGTGCTCATCGGGTGGCGGGGACGGGGACGGGGGCGATCGGAAGGAAGGGGCCGGCGCCCGTATCACCCAGCAGCCGAAGGAGGCCGACCCGTTCTGGGTCAACCCGGACGGCACCGCGGCCCGGCAGGTCGCGGCGTACGAGAAGGCGGGCAGGAAGGACGACGCCGAGCAGATCCGCAAGATCGCCGAGCAGCCCACCGGCGAGTGGATCGGTCCGGAGAACCCCGAGCGGGAGGCCCGCGGTTTCACCGAGGCCGCCGACCGCGCGGGCCGCACGGCCCTGCTGGTGCTGTACAACATCCCGCACCGCGACTGCGGCCAGTACTCTCGGGGCGGCGCCGCCGACGGCGACGCCTACCGCGCCTGGATCGGCGCCGTCGCCCGGGGCATCGGGGACCGCCCCGCGACGGTGATCCTGGAACCGGACGCCGTACTGCACCTGGTGGACGGCTGCACCCCGGACGAGTTCCACGAGGAGCGCTACGACCTCCTCGAGGGCGCCGTCACCGCGCTCAAGTCCCTGAAGAACACCAAGGTCTACCTGGACGCGGGCAACGCCGGCTGGGGCCGCCCCGACCAGGTCGTCGAGCCGCTGAAGCGGGCGGGCGTCGGCCCGGCCGACGGCTTCGCGGTCAACGTGTCCAACTTCTACTCCACGCCGGACTCCCTCGCCTACGGCAAACAGCTGTCGGCCGCGGCCGGCGGCAAGCACTTCGTCATCGACACCAGCCGCAACGGCAACGGCCCCTACACCGGCGGCGACCCGGACGAGCGCTGGTGCAACCCGCCGGGCCGCGCCCTGGGCGAGTCGCCCACGACCAGGACCGCCGACCCGCTGGTGGACGCCTATCTCTGGGTGAAGCGGCCCGGCGAGTCGGACGGCGAGTGCAAGGGCGGGCCGAAGGCGGGTCAGTGGTGGGCGAGCTATGCGCTCGCCCTCGCCAGGGCCAGCCGGTAGCCACCGGCTCGGCTCGGCCACCGGGCCGGCTCGGCCACCGGGCCAGGCCCAGCCACCGGACCGGCTACGGCACCTTCACCCACCGCGCCGTGCTCGGCGTCCCCTGGTCGTCGACCACGAACAGCATGTACCACCCCGACTGCACCAGGTTCCGGTTCTTCGGCACCGTCACCGTGACCTTGTCCCCCGACGCCTTGAAGCCCAGCGCGATCGAGCGCTGGTCGACGTCCGTGACGTGCGTGGAGGCGCTGGGCCGGATCAGCCGGACCCTCCTGATCGCGGTGGCGTGCTGCGAGGTGAACGTCCCAGAAGCGCCTCGCGCGATGCTCCCCGGGCCGCCGGAGAGCGAGGGCCGCGCGTCCCGGTAGAGATACGGCGGCGTGTAGATCTCGATGCGCTGCTCGAACGTGCCCGGCTTGGTGTCGGCCTTGTCGCCGTAGAGCGAGTCGGAGCCGAAGAACATCACCCGGCCGTCGGGCAGCAGGATCGAGCCCGAGTGGTAGTTGCGGCCCACCAGCGGGTCGGCCACCCGCCTGAAGGTGTTGGACTTCGGGTCGTACGACCGGGCCTGGAGGATGTTGGAGTCGCTGCGACCCCGGTAGTCCTGGGAGCCGCCGGAGACCAGCACGGTGTCGTCGGGGAGGATGGAGGACTGCGGGTAGCGGGTCCCCTTCTCCAGGGACGGGCCGTCGGTGAAGCGCGGGTGCTTCGCCTTCAGGTCGATCAGCCGGGTCTTCCTGCTGGACAGCTTGGACTCGCCGACCCCGCCGCCGCCGATGACCAGGTACCTCTCGTCCTGGGCCGGCGGCAGCAGCACCGTGCCGGAGGTCTCCAGCATGTCCGGGTCGCTCAGCCCGGGCAGCTCGCTGAACCCGTTGCCGGCCACGTCCCAGATGCCCGGGTCGCGGCCCACGTCGGCGGGGCCGTAGCCGGCGTTCGACCCCGAGTAGAAGATCTTGCCGTTCTGCATCAGGAACAGCGCCGGATAGGTCGGGAACTGACGGATCTTCGGTGCGTACGTCCACTTCTTCGTCCGCGGGTCGAAGATCTCGTTCTTGCCCGGGACCAGTTGGCCGATGTCGTCCAGGCCCGAGACGCCGAGGATCCTGCCGTCGCTCAGGGTCGTGAGCGTCGGATACCAGCGGGCCTCGTGCATCGGGTCGACCTTGATGTACTTCTCCGCGACCGGGTCGAACTCGTAGGTGTCCCGGATGCCCTGGAAGTCCTTCTTGTCCAGGGCGAGTTTCTGCGCGATGCCGTAGGTGTTGCGGGCGTCGGTGCCGGTCAGGCCCCGGATCCGGTAGTTGTCCTGGGTCCCGGTCTCGTACGCGGCGCCGCTCCTCAGCGCCTCGACGTAGATCCGGCCCAGCCCCGGGCTGTTGCCGAGGAACTTCCCCGTCTTCTTGTCGAAGTTCTTCTTCGCGCGCGGGACCAGCACCGGGTCCCTGGAGACGAAGGTCCTGCCGTTCGCCCGGCCGGTGAACCGTGTGCCCGCGGGCAGCGTGATGGGCTTGTCCGGGTTCTCGTTGTGCACGATCATCAGCCCGCCGGCCTTGGTGACGTCCCCCTTGAGCTTCTCGTACCGCTTGGTGCCGCCCGCGATCAGGATCTTGCCGTCGGAGAGCTGGGTGTGGCCCGTGCAGAACAGGTCGTTGGGGGTGGGCACCTTCTTGATGGTGCCCTTGACCGGGTCCCAGATCCGCGAGTCGAACTTCTTGGCGTCGAAGTTCTCCTGGTTGTTGCCCGAGCCGGCGACCAGCAGCACCTTCCCGGTGTGCAGCAGCACGGCGTGGATGGTGTCCTGCCGGTACTTCCT
Organism: Streptomyces sp. MK7; assembly: GCF_032658145.1. Taxonomy (NCBI): domain Bacteria; kingdom Bacillati; phylum Actinomycetota; class Actinomycetes; order Kitasatosporales; family Streptomycetaceae; genus Streptomyces; species Streptomyces sp. MK7. The sequence continues at coordinate 24,580 of NZ_JAVACL010000023.1, read as the reverse complement.
GGGGAACTCGATGATGTCCCAGTGGCCGTGGGCGGCCTTGTACTCGGGCTTGTTGATCGTGTACTGGTGGTAGCGCTCCGTGCCGAAGCGGTAGAGCCACGGTCCGTTCATCCCGGCCAGGGCGAGGACCGCCACCGCGCCGATCCCGAGCCGGCGGACACGGCGGAGGCCGGCCTGCTGCTCCCTCATTCCTTACGTTCCCCCAGCCCGCCGAGGGCGATCCGCATGGTGTGCTCGCCCGTCCCCTCCGAGCTCCTCGCGCCGGACCCGGCCCAGGTGGGCCTGGGTTGCGCTGGTGATGTGCGCGCCGACAGCGCGACGTCCTGCGGGTCGGCGTACGGCGTGGCCGGAGCGGGCTCCGGCGCGCGCCTGTCCCGCCGCAGCGTCCACCGCCAGACGAGGATCGGCGAGGCGGTGATCAGCAGGGCGAGAACCGCCCACGTGATCATCGCGGGGTGGGAGTGGCCGCGGACGAAGCCGGTGGCGAGGGAGCCGGCGAAGACGAGGATGAAGAACCAGTGCACGCGGAAGGTCCCGAACAGGGTGTCGGGGCTCGCCGACTCGCCCTTCGGGGTCACCACGAACCTGCTCCCGCGGCGCAGCACCGCGTCCATCAGCGAGCGGGCGTAGACCGGCGCGGACAGCGCCGACATCACCATGCCCGCGACACCGCCGGAGCCCTCCGGCTCGTGCGGGGAGACATTGTGCCGGCGGTTCCAGATGTACAGGCCGATCTGGAGCGCGGAGGCATTGCCGTACAGCATCAGCCACACCGTCGGGTCGATGTCCACGCCCGAGGCGCCCAGGCCCAGGAACAGCGCGCAGCTCAGCGCGGCCAGGATCCAGTTGAGGGCGGACATCGGATAGAAGACGATCATCATGGTGTAGTTGAAGAGCCGGCCCGGCGGCAGCGAGCCGAAGCCCTTCCAGTACTGCTTGAGGATCGTCTCGTACGTCCCCCGCGACCAGCGCAGCTGCTGGGTGAAGAAGTCCGTCCAGGCGTTGGGGCCCTCGCCGACGGCGAGCACGTCCGGGGTGTAGACCGACTTCCACCTGCGGCCCGTCGCCGGGTTCTTGGCGCGGTGCATCTCGAAGCCGGTCGCCATGTCCTCGGTGATCGAGTCGTACAGCCCGCCGATCTGCTTGACGGCGCTGATCCGTACGGCGTTGGAGGTGCCCACGAACATGGGCGCGCCGTAGCGGTTGCCGGCGCGCTGAACCAGGGCGTGGAAGAGGAACTGCTGCGACTCGGCGGCCTTGGTGACGAACGTGTCGTAGTTGCCGTAGACCTGCGGGCCGATGACGAAGCCGACGTCCGGGTCGCGGAAGTAGCCCAGCATCCGCTCCAGGTAGTTGGGCAGCGGCACGTGGTCGGTGTCGACGGAGGCGAAGAAGTCGTACTCGTCGCCGTGCGCCTGGAGCCAGGCGTTGTAGTTGCCGTGCTTGGTCTTCGCGCGGTGCGGGCCCCTCGGCTGGTTCCAGCGCTCGACGCCCTTGCGGGTGAAGTGGTGCACGCCCAGGCGCGCGCAGACCGCCTTCACCTCGTCGTCGTCGCCCTCGTCGAGCAGCCAGACGTGCATCACGCCCCGGTGGCGCAGCCGTACGGCCGCCTGGAGGGTCTTCGTCACCATCTCCACCGGTTCCTTGCCGGGTACGAAGGTGGTGAGGAAGGCCACGCGGGTGCCGGTCTCGGGCACCACCGGGACCGGGTCGCGGGCGACCAGGGTGGCGTGCGCGTTGGACAGCACGTTCATACAGCGGAAGAACTCGATCAGGCCGATCGAGACCAGCATCACCACGTCGAGGACCGGCAGGAAGTCGTACGCCGGGTGGTCCCGCTCGGTCCAGTGCTCGGGCTGGAGCAGCCAGGCCAGCAGGACCAGCGAGAGCAGCGGCGCGGCGACGAGCATCAGCGCGACCCGGAGGCGGTGCGGTTCCCGGGAGAGCAGCGAGCGGTACTGCACCCGGTACGGCCGGTCCGGATCGGGCTGGGTGAGGGGACCGGCCAGGCGGCTGTAGTGCTCGTAGTCGTATCTCGGCAGGGTCTTCCGGAGTCTGCGGAGACTCCCGCTGTGGCCTGTGCGGCCGGAGCGGCCTGTGTGGCTGTCGCGGCCTGTGCGGCCGGTTCGGCTGGTGTGGTCGTACTGGTGCCGGGCGCCCGTCGGCGTCGACGTCATGAGTCATCCCCCCACACGCAGGTCACGCGCGTGTCATCGGTTTCGTGCCGGTTGCATGGCTGCCCCCCTCGGCAGCCGTCGACGCACGGAACCCCCTTCTCCCCGCACATCGGGCAACAGGCTCAAACGACCTTTCGAAATCCCCCGACAACCCCCCAATTGCCGCGTACATGCGGCATCTCCGCATCCAGGGTTCTACGGGGCTCATCATGATCACAAGGTGTGAAAAACGGAGCTGACCACTCATACGCACGTAAGTTTCATGGCGGCGCATCCGTGCGAGCAGGGGTGCCGGTGGGCCGGTGTGGGGGTGTGGGTGGCGAAGCCTCTACGGCGCGCGGCGACCTCGCGCCGTAAACGACGATGGCGAGGCCGGTTCGCGTTTTCCGCGAACATGCCTCGCCATCGTCACCGTGCGCCGCCAGGGACTCGAACCCCGGACCCGCTGATTAAGAGTCAGCTGCTCTAACCAACTGAGCTAGCGGCGCCTGCTGACGTGGACAACTTTACAGGACGGTGAGGGGTGGTCCTGACCGCCGGGCGCCCGGAAGCCGTCCTGTAATTGGTATGGACATGCTCAAGTAGTCGCAATAGCCTGGAGCTTGGTCTAGACCAGCATGCACAGCACACGCACAGTACAGCTCATCGAACCTCCCCACGCGTTCTCAGGAGCGGCAGCATGGGCACCAAGGCCAAGTTGTACGCGGCCGTGCTGGGCCTCACCACCGCCGGAGCCTTCGTGCTCTCCACCGGCGGCGCCAGCAGCCACGGCTACACCGACCTCCCCATCAGCAGGCAGAAGCTCTGCGCCAACGGCACGGTCACCGACTGCGGCGACATCCAGTGGGAGCCGCAGAGCGTCGAGGGGCCCAAGGGCTTCCCGGCGGCCGGACCGGCGGACGGGCGGATCTGTTCCGGCAGCAACACCCGGTTCGCCCAGCTCGACAGCCCCCGGACGCCCTCGGGCGGTGCCTGGCCGACGACCAGGGTCACCGGCGGCCAGAGCTACACCTTCCGCTGGCAGTTCACGGCCAGGCACGCGACGACGGACTTCAAGTACTACGTCACCCGGCAGGGCTGGAACCAGGACCATGCCCTGACCCGTTCCGACCTGAACACGACGCCGTTCCTGACGGTCCCCTACGGCGGCAAGCAGCCACCGTCCACCCTCAGCCACAGCGGCACCCTGCCCACCGGGCTGAGCGGCCACCACGTGATCCTCGCCGTCTGGACGATCGCCGACACGGGCAACGCGTTCTACGCCTGCTCCGACGTCACCTTCTGAACGGCTCCGAAGGCAGTTCTGAGCATCCCTTGAGTCACCGGTACGGCCGGTGTGGGTAGCTTCCCACCCACGCCGGCCGATCACGGCCGCACGGAGTTCGGGGGGCTTCATGGAGGCGTTGACCTACGCCGTACCGGCACTGTTCTGTCTCGTGCCGACGCTCATGATGGGCGGCGCGGTGTTCCTCCTGGTGCGGGTCACCCGGCGCTCGCGCGAGGTGCGCGGCGCCTGGAGCAGCGGGCTCACGGCCGAGGGGCGGTGCCTGCGGACGTATCAGACGTACCAGACGCATCGGACGTACGACGGGACCGGTGACTGGCACCGCGGTGGAGTGAGCGCGACGGTGCACCACGTGTACGAGTTCACGACCCGCGAGGGCCGCGGGGTCCGGTTCACCGAGAGCGACGGTCCGGTGACGACCGTGGAGGGCGACATCGTCACCGTGCACTACACGGCCGAGCACCCGGAGCGGGCGACGGCCCACGCTCCGGCGCCCGGCAGACTCGCGGTGGGCCAGGGCTGCGCCTACGCCTTCTTCGGCGTCTTCATCGTCTTCTGCCTCGCGTTCATGGGCATCGCGTACCTGATCTTCTCGGCGGCGGACGAGGTGCTGCCGTAGCGGCCCGGGGGATGCGAAAGGCCCCCCGCTCGCGCGAGGGGCCTTTCCTCCGGTGCGCCGCCAGGGACTCGAACCCCGGACCCGCTGATTAAGAGTCAGCTGCTCTAACCAACTGAGCTAGCGGCGCATGACTCTCGCCTTCCGCTTCACGCGGCCGACGACGAAGAAAATACTACCTGGTCCCGAGGGGTGCTCGTGACCACCCCGGGGCACCGGCATGGCCGCGCGGGCCGCACCAGGCCCCGGGGGCGCGGAGCGCCCTGACCGCCGACCCGGCCCGGCGGGGCCGGGCAAAGGTGAACGTGTGTGCCCCTGTTCGCCGGTCGGGGTGAGTGTGAGGGAAGGGCGTGCGGGCGTGCGGGACTCGTACGTACGGTCAGGCGGTGGGAGTCGGCTGACCGGGGCAAGGCAGGGGGTGCGGGGGCGGTGCGGGAGGCCGGGGAGGCGGCGGGACACGCGCGCTACACGTACCGGTTGCGGGTGTCGTCGACGGCCCGTGCGGGGCTGGAGGCGGAATGGGCCCGCTGCCGCTGGGTGTGGAACGAGTGCGTGGCCCGCTCCAAGAGGGCCCACGCCGAGAGGGAGGCGTGCGGGCCTGCCCTGCTGGACAGGATGCTGACCCGAGCGCGGGCGGTGACACCGTGGCTGGCCGCCGGTTCGTCGGTGCCGCAGCAGCAGACCATCCGCGACTTCGCTGCCTCCCGCGTGAAGGCGCTGAAGGACATCAAGGACCGGCTGCCGGTAAAACGGCGGGCGGGCATGCCCCGGCACAGGAAGAAGCATCGGGCGCGGCCGACGCTGAACTACACCCGGCGCGGCTTCCGTCTCAAGGACGGGCGGCTGCATCTGGCGGGCGGGATCGTCCTGACCGTCGTGTGGTCCAGGCCGCTGCCTGCCGAACCCTCCTCGGTACGGGTCTACCGCGACCGACTGGGCCACTGGTACTGCTCGTTCGTCGTGCCTGCCCAGACTCAGCCGCTGCCACCGACCGGCCGGGTGCTCGGTGTCGACTGGGGCGTGAAGGAGACGGCTACCACCACCTCGGACCCCCACGACTTCCCGCACCCTCAGCACGGGCGGAAGGGGCAGGAGAAGCTGCGCCGCTACGACCGGATGATGGCCCGCCGCAAGCCGAAGAAAGGCCAGTCGGCGTCGAAGGGCTACCGGGAGGCGAAACACTGGCGGGCGAAGACGTACGCCAAGATCGCCCGGCAGCGGAAGGATGCGGCCCGCAAGTGGGCGAAGAAGGTGGTCCGCGACCATGACGTGATCGCGGTGGAGGACTTCCGGCCGAAGTTCCTGGCCCGGACGTCGATGGCACGCAAGGCGGCCGACGCCGCGATCGGCGCCACCAAACAGGCCCTGATCGAGATGGGCCGCAAACACGGCCGGGACGTGCGTCTGGTGCATCCCGCGCACACCACGATGGACTGCGGCCGGTGCGGAGCGAGAACCAAGCACGCCCTGCCGCTGTCGGAACGCACCTACACCTGCACCGCGTGCGGAGCCGTCTCCCCGAGGGACAAGAACTCCGCGCGCGTGATGCTCCTCCGGGCAGGTCTGGACCCGGCTGGTGTCGAGGGCACAAGACCTCCCGGAGCGCTGCTCCGGGAGGCGGCCTGAGCCAGGAATCCCCTCCCATCAGGGAGGGGAGCAGTCAAAGCACCGCGCTGAGGAACTCCCGGGTGCGCTCCTGCTCCGGCTCGCCGAAGATCTTGTCCGGCGGACCGGACTCGATCACCCGTCCGGAGTCGAACATCATCACCTGGTCGGAGATGTCGCGGGCGAAGTTCATCTCATGGGTGACGCAGAGCATCGTGATGTCGGTGGTGTGCGCGATCTCCCTCAGCAGGTCGAGCACACCGGCGACCAGCTCGGGGTCCAGCGCCGAGGTCACCTCGTCCAACAGCAGGATCTCCGGCCGCATGGCGAGCGCCCGCGCGATCGCCACCCGCTGCTGCTGGCCGCCGGAGAGCTGGGACGGGTGCGCGCCGACCTTGTCGGCGAGCCCGACCAGGTCCAGGAGCTCGCGCGCCCGCTGCTCGGCCTCCTCGCGGCTCAGCCCGAGCACGTTGACGGGTGCCTCCGTGATGTTGCGCAGCACTGTCATGTTCGGGAACAGGTTGAACTGCTGGAAGACCATGCCGATCTTCTTGCGGATCCGCCGCAGGTGCTTGTCGTCGGCCGGCTTCAGCCGGCCGTCCGGACCGGGCATGTGGGACAGCGGTTGGCTGTCCACCCAGATCACGCCGTCGCTGACGCGCTCCAGGGTCATCAGCAGCCGCAGGATGGTCGTCTTGCCGGAGCCGCTCGGCCCGATCAGAGTCACGTGCTCTCCGCGCCGGACGGTGAAGTCCAGCTCGTCGAGCACGACGTGGTCACCGAAGCGCTTGACCACATGGTCGAAGCGCACCAGGTCGGAGGGTGCCTGCGGCACCGCGTCCGCCGGGCTCGTCTTCTGCAGGGGATCAGTGGCCAAGGCGCCTCTCCAGCTTTCTCATCAGGAGCGAGGTCGGATAGCTAGCCGCCAGGAAGATCAGTCCCGCCAGGGTGAACGTCTCGGCGTACACGAAGTGGGTGGCCCCGTACTCCCGGGCCTGGGAGACCATCTCCGACACCGTGATGACGGCCAGGAACGGGGTCTCCTTGAACATGGAGATGCCGTAGTTGCCCAGCGCGGGCAGCACGTTGCGCACGGCCTGCGGCAGCACCACCGCCTGCCAGGTGCGCCGTGTCGACATCGACAGCGCCCGGCAGGCCTCCCACTGACCCTTCGGCACGGCGTCGATGCCCGCCCGGTACACCTCCGACAGGTATGAGGCGTAGTGGATGCCGAGCACCGCGATGCCGATGACCAGCGGCTTGACCGTGTGGAAGATCGCGTAGGCGCCGACCAGCTGCACCAGCATCGGCGTGGACCGCACGAACTCGGTGACGGCCCGCACGGGCACCGTGACCAGCCGGGTCGGGGCACGGCCCAGCACGGCGACGACCAGTCCCAGCACGGCGGCCAGCAGGATGCCGAGGACGGTCGCCAGCAGCGTGGTCTCGAAACCCTTCAGCAGCAGGGGCAGCGCGTCCCCCATCGCGCCCCAGTCCCACTGGTAGTTCACCGGGCACCTCCCGCCAGTTCGGACCTGCGCGGCGACTCGGCGCTCCGCGTGCGCAGCAGGGAGCGGGCGTCATCGTGCTGGCCGAGCCGGGCCTTCGCGTGCCGCTCCAGGGCGTTCATCAGCAGGGTCAGGGCGTAGGCGATGACGAAGTACAGCACCAGCAACGTCAGATAGGCCCACGTCGTCTCGCCGGTGCGGGTCCGCATCTGCTGCACCACCGTGGTCAGGTCGGCCGCCTGGATCAGCCACAGCAGCGGGGTGCACTTCACCAGCTGGATCAGCAGGTTCGTGAACGGCGGGATCATCTGCACCCACGCCTGCGGCAGGATCACCCGGCGCATCCGCTGCAGCGGCGTCATGTTCAGTGCGACCGCCGCCTCCCACTGCGCCTTGGGTACGGCGTTCAGCGCGCCGCGCACGACCTCGGAGCCGTAGGCGCCGTAGTTCATGCCGAAGGCCAGCACTCCGCAGAACAGCGGGGTGAGCTGGTACTGGAAGAGCAGGGGGAAGGCGTAGAAGAACCAGAACAGCTGGACGTACAGGGAGGTGCCGCGGAAGAACTCCACGATCACCCGGGACACGCCCCGCACCAGCACGGACCGGCTGCCCGCCATGAAGCCGAACACGAAGGACAGCGCGAGCGCGACGGCCGCGCCGAGCACCGTGGCCTCCAGCGTCACCGCCAGTCCGGACCACACCTGTGAGAAGTGGCCGAAGAAGTAGGAGTAGAAGTCACCCATGGGCAGGCGTCCCCGTCAGCCCTTGCAGAGGTCGGCGGTCTTGAGGTTCGCGGGCGGGATGGTCTCCTTGCCGAAGCCGTACTGCCCGATGAGCTTCACATAGCGGGCCTGGTCGGAGGTGATCTTCTTCAGCTGCTCGTTGAAGGCGTCCCGCAGCTCCTCGTTGCCCTTGCGGAAGACGGCGCCGCCCGGGCTGTACTGCTTCTTGCCGTCGATCTCCGGGATGAACGGCTGGGTGACCTCCAGCCCGCTGTTGGTCTTGGCCAGCCAGTTCAGCGAGATGCTGGTCAGCAGGAAGGCGTCGATCCGGCCGGCCTTGACCGCGTCCGCGCCGTCCTGCGGGCTCTGCAGCGTCTTGATGCTGCCGGCGGAGATCCCGGCGCCGGTGGCGTAGTCCTTCTCGACCGCGCCGGACATCACGCCGATGGTGACCTGGGCCTTCTTCGCCGACGCCAGGTCGGTCAGCTTCTTCGGATTGCCCTTCTTCACCATCATCGCGGTCGGCGAGACGAACTCCGGCTCGGAGAACAGCGCCTTCGCACAGCGGTCCGGGATGATCGCCATGCCGGCGCTGATCACGTCGTACTTGCCGGCCTGCAGGCCCGGGATCAGGCCGTCCCACTCGGAGAAGGTGGGGCGCAGCTCGGGCACGCCGAGCGCCTTGAAGATCTCCCGGTGCAGCGTGGGCGCCTCACCCTTGAGCTGGCCGTTCTCCTTGTAGCCGTAGGGCGCCTCGTTGGCGTACGCCACCTTCACATAGCCCTGCTTCTTCAGCTGGGCCAGCTTCCCGCTGCCGTCACCGCTGTCCGTCTTGCTGCAGGCGCTGAGGAGTCCGGGGACGGTGAGCAGCCCGCCGACGGCCGCGGTTCTGGTGAGGAAGCCCCTGCGGGACAGGTTCGGGAACTCGGTCATGGACGTGCAACCTCCAGGGAGCCTTGCCGGACGGGCCAAATGCGGCCAGTGAGGGCCCCTTCCCGACTCACGGGAACTATGCGGGTCTGCCGTCGGACGTGATGGAACGGTGACGTGGGCGAGACGGTTCCGTTTCAGGAGGCCGGGGAGCGGAGGCACTGGCCTCACCGCGCATCCCGGTCGTCTCGGCCGACCAGGTCACCAGGTGGAGCGGTGTCGCGACGGCTGGGTACCCGAGCGGTGGAACCTGCCGGGCGCTGCCGGACGACTCGGCGAGCGCCGTGTCCGTACTGCCCCGAAGAACAGCAGGAAGGCTGGTCATGACCGCACTCGGAGTCCTCTACCCGGGCCACTTCGCCGAGGACGACTATCCGCGCATCGAGCAACTCCTGGGCAGTGACGTTCGAGTGGACCTGGTGCACGTCGGCTGCGAGGACGCCTACCGGGCGGCGGCGGTGCGCGAGACGGTCCCGGCCGAGCGGCTGACACGGAACGTCGAGGGGCTGCGGCTGGCCGGCGCGGAGGCGGTGGTGTGGGCGAGCACCAGCGGCGGCTTCGGGCCCGGCCGGCACGACGCCCACACGCAGGTGCGCACCCTCGCCCAGGCCGCCGGCATGCCGGCCTCCTCCACCTCCTTCGGCTTCGTGCACGCGGTGCGCGAGATCGGCGTACGGCGTGTCGCGGTCGCGTCGCCGTACCCCGAGGACGTGACCGCCCTGTTCGCGGACTTCCTGCGGGCCGGCGGCATCGAGGTGGTCGCCGCGCACAGCGCCGGTGCCGCCACCGCGGCCGAGGTGGCCGGCTGGGGTGAGCCGGAGGTACTGGCCCTGGCAGGGGCCGTGGACACCACCGGGGCCGGGGCGCTGCTCCTGCCGGACACGGCCCTGCACACCGCCTCCCACATCCCGGCCCTGGAGGAGCGGCTCGGCAAGCCGGTCCTCACGGCGAACCAGGTGACCGTGTGGGAGGGGCTGAGGCTCACCGACCGCCGGGTCAACGCACCTGACCTGGGTGCGCTGTTCATGCGGGAGCCGATCGTCCAGGTGTGAGGCCGCCCGGGGATGTCCAGGTGTGCCGGGGCGCGGTTGCGGCCCCCGTCGCGGGGGCGTTCCCTGGAAGTATCCGGCGGTGCAGCGAGAACGCCCCGGGGCCGCCCACGGCAGCACCCGGCGGGTCGTGTGTCTGTGTGCCCCCGCCCCGGGCAGCGGCCCGTCGTCGCCGTCGTCGTCCAGCGTTCGACGCGGAGGTGACCCATGAAAGCCGTCGTCTACGAGAAGCCCTACAGCGTGGCGGTACGGGACGTCGACGATCCGCGGATCCAGCACCCCAACGACGTGATCGTACGCGTCACGTCAAGCGCGATCTGCGGTTCCGACCTGCACATGTACGAGGGCCGCACGGCCGCCGAGCCGGGCATCGTCTTCGGCCACGAGAACCTCGGTGTCATCGAGGAGGTCGGCAGCGGCGTGACCGCCCTGTCCGAGGGCGAACGGGTCGTGATGCCGTTCAACGTCGCCTGCGGGTTCTGCAAGAACTGCCTGGCGGAGAAGACCGGGTTCTGCCTCACGGTCAACCCCGGCTTCGCCGGCGGTGCGTACGGATACGTGGCGATGGGCCCGTTCCTCGGTGGCCAGGCCGAGCGGGTGCGTGTGCCCTACGCCGACTTCAACTGCCTGAAGCTGCCGCCCGGGGAGGAGCACGAGACCGACTTCGTGCTGCTCGCGGACATCTTCCCGACCGGCTACCACGGCTGTGAGCTCGCCCAGGTCTCGCCGGGTGAGTCCGTGGCCGTCTTCGGTGCCGGACCGGTGGGCCTGATGGCCGCCTACTCGGCGCTGCTGCGCGGCGCGTCCAAGGTGTTCTCGGTGGACCGCGTGCCCGAGCGGCTCGCCAAGGCGGAGGAGATCGGAGCCATCCCCATCGACTTCACCAAGGGCGACCCGGCCGAGCAGATCAAGGAGCAGACGGCGGGCGAGGGCACCGACAAGGGCGTGGACGCCGTCGGCTACCAGGCTCAGTCGCACAAGGACGTCAGCCACGAGGAGCCCGCCGTCGTCCTGAACACGCTCGTGGAGACGGTACGGCCGACCGGCATGCTCGGCGTGCCCGGTCTGTACGTCCCCTCCGACCCGGGCGGCCCCGACGAGCACGCCAAGCACGGCCAGCTGCTGGTCTCCATCGGCCGGATGTTCGAGAAGGGCCAGCAGATGGGCACCGGCCAGTGCAACGTCAAGCGGTACAACCGCCAGCTGCGCGACCTGATCATCGCCGGGCGCGCCAAGCCCAGTTTCGTGGTCTCCCACGAGCTGCCGCTGGAGCAGGCGCCCCAGGCGTACGAGAAGTTCGACAAGCGGATCGAGGGCTACACGAAGGTGGTCCTGCACCCGGGACACGCGCTGGCGGCCTGAGAGACCCGGAGAGAGACGGCCTGAGAGACCGGAGAGAGACGGCCTGAGGGACGGGGTGAGAGAGGGTGAGAGACGGGGTGAGGGAATAAGCGGAGAGCGTCTCCTGTTAACGCCGGGCAGGCAGGACAGCGCACGGCACACACAGGAGGCGCCCCCGTGTTGGCGAACGAGATCCGCGGCGAAGCCCACTGCATCGCACCCGTACCCCTCTCCGTACTGGACCTGGTGACCGTGGGGGCGGGCCGCACCGCCACCGACGCGCTGCGCACCAGTGTCGCGATGTCCCGCCTGGCCGAGGCCAGGGGCTACCACCGCTACTGGGTCGCCGAGCACCACTCCATGCCGGGCGTCGCCTCCTCCTCACCGGCCGTGATCCTCGCCCACCTCGCCGCCCACACCGAGCGCATCCGCCTCGGCTCGGGCGGCGTCATGCTGCCCAACCACGCCCCGCTGGTCATCGCCGAGCAGTTCGGCACCCTGGAGGCCATGGCCCCCGGCCGGATCGACCTCGGTCTCGGCCGCGCCCCCGGCACCGACGGCGCCACCGCCGCCGCCCTGCGCCGCACCGACCACCTGAACGAGGGCGCCGACGACTTCCCCCAGCAACTCGCCGAACTCACCCGCTTCCTCGACGACGACTTCCCCGACGGCCACCCCTACCGCCGTATCCACGCCGTCCCCGGCCCGGTCCAGGCCACCTCCCCGGGCGGGGTGCAGTCGCCGCACCGGCCGCCGATCTGGCTGCTCGGCTCCTCCGGCTTCAGCGCCCGCCTGGCCGGCATGCTCGGCCTGCCGTTCGCCTTCGCCCACCACTTCTCCGCGCAGAACACCGTCCCGGCCCTGGACCTGTACCGCGAGTCGTTCCGGCCCAGCGCGGTGCTCGACGCCCCGTACGCCCTGATCGGCGTCGCCGCCCTCGCCACCGACGAGGAGCGGGAAGCCCGCCGCCAGGTGCGGGCCGCCGCGCTGAACATGGTCCGGCTGCGCACCGGCCGGCCCGGCCTGGTCCCCGCCCCCGAGGAGGCGGAAGCGTACGAATTCAGCCCGATGGAAGAGGAGTTCGTCGCCTCCTGGACGGCCAACGTCGTCCACGGCACGCCCGACGAGGTCCACTCCGGCCTCGACGACCTGCACAAGCGCACCGGCGCCGACGAGCTGATGATCACGAGCAACGCCCACAGCGGGGACGCGCGCCTGCGCAGCTACGAACTCATCGCGGACGCCTACGGGCTGCCCGGCGCGTCCTAGGGGCGTCTCGCCCTGGGCCTGACGCCGCTACCGGCGGCCGCAGGCGTGGCCGTCGAGAAGTTCGGAGATACGGTCCGGCGGCACCGGCCGGGAGTACAGCCAGCCCTGCCCGGTGTCGCAGCCGATCCGGCGCAGCCGGCTGGCCTGGTCGGAGGTCTCCACGCACTCGGCGGTGACGGTCAGTCCCAGCCGGTGGGCCAGCTGGATCATCGCCTCCACGATCACCTCGTCGGCGGGGCTCGGCCGGTCCGCCGCGGGCTGCGGGGTCTCCGCCTGCCGGTTCACCGCGGCCTGCGGGTTCTCCGCCTGCCGGGCCTCCGCCTCGCGCGTCTGTCGCTCCTCGTACTGGAAGCCGCGCACGAAGGAACCGTCCAGCTTCAGCGCCGACACCGGCAGACGGCTGAGGTAGGCGAGGTTGGAGTAGCCGGTGCCGAAGTCGTCGATGGCGATGTGCACGCCCATGTCGCTCAGCGCCCGCAGGGCCTGGAGCGGCCGCCCGGCCGAGCCCATCACCGCCGACTCGGTGAGCTCCAACTGCAGCAGATGCGGCGCCAGTCCGGTCTCCGCCAGCACCTGGGCGACGTCCGCGACCAGGTCGGAGTCCCACACCTGACGGACCGCCACGTTGACGCTGACGAAGATCGGCGGCTCGTCCGGGTGGTCCAGCTGCCAGCGCCGGGCCTGGCGGCAGGCGGTGGCCAGGATCCAGCGGCCGAGCGGCACGATCGAGCCGTCCTCCTCCGCCAGTGTGATGAACCGATTCGGCGTCAGCACACCGAACTGCGGGTGCCGCCAGCGCACCAGCGCCTCGACCCCGCGCAGCCGCCCGTCGTCCATGCCGACCAGCGGCTGGTACTCCAGCGTGAACTCGCCCCGCTCGACGGCCGCGCGCAGCGTGGAGACCAGCGCCTGACGGGTCATGCGGTGTGCGTTGCGCTCGGGGTCGAACAGGGTCCAGCGGGCCCTGCCGTCCGCCTTCGCCCAGTACAGGGTGGTGTCGGCCGCCTGCATCAGGGCGGTGGCCGAGGTCCCTGCCGTCCGCCGCTCGACCACGCCGATCGACGCCGACACCGACAGCCGTCTGCCGGAGATCTCGAACGGCGTCTGAAGGGCCGTCAGCACCGACTCGGCCAGGCCGGCGAGTTGTTCGGTGCCGGTGGAGTCCTCGACGAGCAGCGCGAACTCGTCGCCGCCGAGCCGGGCCACCAGCGGGGCGCCGGCCCGGCCGTGGGCGGCCGCGTCGGCGCAGTTCGTCAGCCGCTGGGCCACGGCCGCGAGCAGCCGGTCGCCGACGTGGTGGCCGAGGGTGTCGTTGACCGCCTTGAAGCCGTCGAGGTCCAGGTAGCACAGGCCGATCCGGCCGGTCCCGCCGCGCTCCTCGTCGTACGACTCCGCCGGCGCCGTCGGCTCCGCCTCCAGTACGGCGGACAGGCGTTCGAAGAACAGCGTGCGGTTGGGCAGCCGGGTCACCGGGTCGTGCATCCGCACATGCCGCAGCCGGGCCTGGAGTTCGCGCCGGGCGCTGACGTCGGCGACGGACAGCAGCACGCCGGGGGGTCCGGCCGCTCCTGGTGGGCTCTCGGGTGGCAGGGGGGCGACCGTGACCTGGACCCACAGGGAGCGGCCGTCGGCGTGTTTGAGGCGGCGGGTGCAGCGCAGCCGGGCCTGCCGTCCGCGCAGGACCTCCCGGTAGGCGTGCCAGGTGCGGGCGTCGGAGGCCAGGTCGACCAGGTCGGCGGCGACCTGTCCGGCGAGTTCGTCGGGCCCGGTGCCGAGCAGCGCGCCGAAGGCGTCGTTGGCGCTGACGACCAGCCCGTCGCCGTCGAGAACGGCCATCGCGAGGGGGGCGGCGTCGAAGACCGAGCGGAAGGGCTGACCGGCGGGGGCGGGGTGGGGGCTCTGCGGGGAGCAGGCGTCCTGCGGGAGTCGGGGGTCCTGCGCGGATCCGGGGTCCTGCGGGAGTCGGGGGTCCTGCGCGGGTTGGGCCAAGTCGGTGAATTCGAGCGGAGTGGGGGCCGGTTCCGCCAACGGAGTGAGGCCGGGGGCGCGGAGGGGGGCCGGCGGGGGCGTCGGGGCGGGCGCCGGGGCCGGGTCGGAGGGGCCGGTCAGGCCGGTCGGGGAGGGCGCGCAGGGGCCGGTCCCGGGCGGCGCGGGAGGGGCCGGGGCGGTGGCGGCGACGGCCCCCTCGTGGACGGCGGCCACGAGCGGTCCGGCACCGGACGACTTCGTAACATCACTCTGTGTGACTTTCGGCCGGATGAGGTCTGCCGTGGGCGTCGGCCCCTCGGACGTTCCGCTCACCGCTCGCTCCCGCAGTGCACTCGGTCTTCGTATCGGTCTCGTCGGGTGGCCGGCCGGGTGACGCACGGCCGCCGGGCCCGTGCCCGCGCAGGAAGTGCCAGGAAAGTGTGCCGATCATAGATGCCGGCGCCTGACCCGTTCCAGCCGCTTGCCGGTCCTGCCGTGCGGCGGGTCCCTCTGCCAGATCGTTTCTGCTCGTGCCTGGACGGGTTCTTCTGACGGCCGACCACTTGTGACGTTCCGTGAGCGGTTCGGGGGTGTCGCCGTCCGGATCCGCCACGGCGGCGAACTCCGTGCGGCCAGCGGCCGCGAACTCGGGGCAGGCAACGGCCTGGTGCGGCGCGAACTCGGACCACTCACCCGTCCCTCACCCTTCCGGTGCAGACAAACAGGGCGTACACCTACAAACTGCCACAGGCTGGGTGCGGTGTCCCCGCGAACCGCACCCGGAGGTCCCTGTGCCGCGTCAGCTCGCTCTGAAGGCGCTCAGCCGTGACGCCCTCGAAGCGCTGACCGGGACGGCGGCGCGGCCCCGACTGCGCAGCACCACGGCCGTGTTCAGCGTCCTGTCGGCGGTCGCCGCCACCTCGATCCTGAGCGGTCCCTCGGCCGCCGAGCCCTTCTCACCGGCGCCGTGCGCGCTGCGGCGGACCGAGGCGCACCACTCGGAGGGGGTGGACACCTGGAACGCCGCCTACGCCCGGCCCGTCAAGCCGATCGACGCCGTGATGATCTTCCTGTCCTTCCCCGACTCGACCCCGCGCACCACCCCGGCGGAACTCGCCGCCGACCACTTCCCGGCCACCAGCCAGTTCTACGCACGGGCGTCCTACGGCAGGTTCGTGCTGCGCCCGCATCCGCTGAAGCACTGGATCCGGATGCCGCGGCCGTCCACCGCGTACGCCATGCACCGCGACTGGAACCCCGCCGACCGGGCCGCCTACCTGCACGACGCCCTCGCGGCCGCCGACAAGGAGGTGGACTTCTCGCGGTACCGCGTCGTCTACTTCGTCGCCGACCCGGACGCGCCCGGCGTCGACTCCGACGCCACGAAGGTCGTCAACCTCGACACCCCGCTGTGGGCCGACCACACGGACATCCGGCGGGTGGTGACGGTGTTCGAACGGCACCCCCCGGACCGGCTGGTGCTCGCCCACGAGACCGGGCACGTCTTCGACCTGCCGGACCTGTACCACCGGCCCTCGGACGGCAAGGGCGACTGGGACACCTATGTGGGCGACTGGGACCTGATGGGGAGCCAGTTCGCGCTCTCGCCCGATCTGTTCGCCTGGCACAAGTGGAAACTCGGCTGGCTGGACCCGCGCCAGGTGGCGTGCGTGCGGGGAACCGGGCCGACCCGGCTGACGCTGGAACCGGTGGAGGTGGGCCCGGCGGGCGCGGACGTGCCGGACGCGCGGTCGCCGGCGACGGGTGCCGCCGGGTCGCCGATGTTCGGGCTGGGCGGCGGCACGAAGCTCGCGGTGGTGCGGACCGGGAACGACAGCGTGCTGGCCCTCGAGGTGCGGGAGTCGCTCGGGAGCGACATCGCCGGATGCCGGGAGGGGGTGCTGGTGTACCGGGTGCGCAGCGAGATGGAGTCGGGCGGCGGCCCCGTCCAGGTGATCGACGCCCATCCGCACACCTCGGCCTGCCCGGAGAGTTCCGTGTACCCGCCGCTCGCGGACGCGCCGATCGGCGTGGGGGAGAGCTTCACGGTGCCGGGCGACGGCGTCCGTGTGGAGGTGGAGGACCGTACGCCCTCGGGCGCGTACACGGTCAAGATCACACCCGGCTACCCCACGGCCCAAGCGGGCTGACCGCATGATGGGCGGCGCGGAGGGAGCGAAACCGTGCGGAAACGACGATGGCGAGGCCGATTCGCGTTTTCCGCGAACATGCCTCGCCATCGCCATCGTGCGCCGCCAGGGACTCGAACCCCGGACCCGCTGATTAAGAGTCAGCTGCTCTAACCAACTGAGCTAGCGGCGCCTGCTGACGTCGTAGACATTAGCATCCTGGTCGGCGGGAGGAAAAATCGAAATCCGTACGGCCGCACGAGCCGCCCGCACGGCCGCCCAGAGCAGGATCTCCGGGCCGGGCAGCCACGGGTGACGGGTGTCCGGGGCGACCAGCCAGCGGGACGCGGACCGCATGAGCCCAGGGCCGCCGGCCGGGGCCGGCACGGTCACCGCGTCGCCGTTGCCGTGGCACAGCAGCGGGGGAACGCCGCCGGCGCGCCCGGAGCGGTCCTGCCGGCCCCGGGACCCCCACTCCTCCCACTCCAGCAGCGACGGCAGCCGCTGCGCCGTGCCCGGGGCGGCGAACAACAGCGTCCGCCCCCGGTGGACGGCCACCGGGCCCGTCCCCGGGCCCTCCTCCCACAGCCGGTCCAGCATCCGGCGGCCGAAGATCGCCGGTGCGCTGACCACGTCGAAGGCGGCGCCGCAGGGCAGCACGACCGGCGCGTCCGGCCGCTCCCGCCAGAACGCGAGCGTGCTGCGGGGATACGGGCCGGCCGAGGCGAGCCAGGCCGCGCCGTCCGCGGTGACGCCGGAGGCGTCGGAGGTGTCGGAACGGCGGCCTGCCGCGAGGTCGAGGCGGTCGGCGAGCGGTTGCTTCCCAGTGCGGCTCATGTCGGATACGTCTACCGACCGTGAGGGGGCACTTTCCCAGGGTTGCCGGAAACCGGGACAGAAAGGGAAGGTGAGGAGTATCTTGCCCGCCTGGCATATGCCAGCCCATCGGGCGGGAAGCGTCGGACGGCGAGGCGGCGTCGGACGCCGGTGAAGCGCCTGGGGCGAAGCGTCAGACGGGGTCGGCCGGATTGGCGTGCAGCCCCTCGGCCCCGCGCAGCAGGTCCCGCCCGAACTCGACCATCTTCTTGGCGTAGTCCTCGGTCCACTCCGCCCGCTCGGCGATGTCCGCCGGGCTCAGCCGGTCGAACCGCCGCGGGTCGGCGAGCTGCGCCGCCGCGATCGCCTGGAACTCCACGGCACGGTCGGCCGCCGCGCGGAACGCGAGCGTCAGCTCGGTCGCCCGCGCCAGCAGCGCCCCGGGGTCCTCGATCGACTCCAGGTCGAAGAAGTGCTCGGGGTCGGCAGCGGCCTCCGCGGGCTCGAAGATCAGGGGCGCGGGGCGTAGCCGCTGCTCGTTCCGACGCGGCTCGGGCTCCGCCATCTCGTGTCCTCCTCGTACGGTTCGGATCGGTGCCACCTCTTTCAGGGCCACCCTCCATTGTCCCGCGCCCACGCAAGGGGGGCGGTCGCCTCACGGCGCCTGCCCCTCCCTGGGATCACACGGACCCCGGCGGACCGGACAGAGACAGTTCCTACCCACCCCGGAGGTTCTCAAGGCCCACAGGTTCTCAAGGCGCCCACCCCACTCGATGTTCCCGCAGCCGGGCCCGTACCGCGTGGTTCGCCTCCCAGCCGTCCGGCTGTGTTTCTCTGCCGCCTGTGGCGGCGTGCCGGACTCCGTCCGGCGGTGGGGGTGGTTCGGGCTGGGTGGTGGTGACGGGTTGCGGGCCGCTGTTCATGGCTGCCACCCGACTCGATGTTCCCGCAGCCGGGCCAGTACGGCGTGGTTCGCCTCCCAGCCGTCCGGGCTGTGTTTCTCTGCCGCCTGCGGCGGCGTGCCGGACTCCGTCCGGCGGTGGGGGTGGTTCGGGCTGGGTGGTGGTGACGGGTTGCGGGCCGCTGTTCATGGCTGCCACCCGACTCGATGTTCCCGCAGCCGGGCCAGTACGGCGTGGTTCGCCTCCCAGCCGTCCGGGAACTTCACCGTGACGCCCAGCTGGACGGGTTCCGTGGAGGGGTGGTCGTCGAGAAGTTCGCTGACTCCCGCGCGGCAGATCACGATGCACGCGTGCCGGTGTCGGGAGGCCAGGACGCACAGGCGGCCGGTCTCCAGATGGAAGGCGGTGGCGTCGGGGCGGCCGGAGAGCGGGTGCAGGACCACCGTGACGTCGAACTCCCGGCCCTGGAGCCGGTTCGCCGTGTCCACTGTGACGTTCGTGACACCGAGGTCCGCCAGCGCCGCCCGTACGGCCGCCGCCTGGTCCCGGTGCGCGGTGCCGACGGCGATCCGGTCGGCGGTCAGCGGGGCCGGATCCGGGGACCGCTCCGAGACGGCGGCCCCGCCCCGCTCCAGAAGCCGCGCCACGACCGCCGCCACCGCCCGCACGGCCTCGGGATCCGTGCGCGGAGTGTGCCGCGCGGGCAGCTCCAGCAGGCCCCAGCCCGACTCGGCGGCCTCGTCGATCACCCGGTCGGGGCCCGAGCCGTCCGAGGGCACCGCGAAGGTGAGCCGCCGGTCACCGCGCCCGGTACCGCTGCGGAACGGCGTGTACGGGTAGAACGCGTCCGAGACCAGCGGTGCCGCCGACGCCGGGAGCCGCCAGGACACCGGCAGCCGGTGCTGGGGCAGCTCGGGGTTGTGGGCCAGCAGGGTGGTCACCGCGGAGGCCGACGGATCGTACGACAGCCCCGCCCACTGCTCGCCGCCCACGATCGAGAACGGGTCCAGCTGACCGGGATCGCCCACGAACAGCGCCCGCTCGAACAGCCCGGCCACGGCGAGCAGCGCGTCGGAGCGCATCTGGTACGCCTCGTCGACGATCGCGTGCCGCCACGGCTCGTCGACCTTCACATGCGCCCACTTCGCGGCCGTCGACAGCACGACGTCCAGACCGGCGAGATCGGCCGCCTTCGCCGACTTCCGTACGTTCGGCAGGTCGTCGAGGGCCTTGTCGTAGGGGTCGGTGTCGCTGCTGTGCAGCCGGCCCACCGGCAGCTCGGGGTTCTTCTCCGCCAGCCGCAGCACCAGGTCGTCGACCTGCGCGTTGGTCTGCGCGACCACCATCAGCGGCCGCCCGGCCTCGGCCAGCTCCAGTGCCGCGCGGACGACGAGCGTCGACTTGCCCGCACCCGGCGGGGAGTCGACGACGACACCGCGGTGCGGGCCGTGCAGGGTGTCGCGCAGGATCGCCTCGGTGGCGCGGGCGGCCGCCGCCCCCGGATCGAAGGCGGCGCCGTCCGGAACTGCCCGGGTGGGGTGCGCGGGGGCGGTCACAACACATCCTCTTCCGTCACCGGGTCCGGGATCTCCGGCACGCTCTCCTCGCCCGGCGGGCCGCCGTGCGTCCACGGGGTCTGCTCGGGGTCGGGCAGCTTGGCCCCGCCGCGCTGCTCGTGCTCGAACAGCGTGAAGCACACGTGGTCGCCCTTCTCCGGCACGGAACCGGCCTCCGGCTCCTTGCCGCGCCCCATCTTGTCGAGGATCCGCAGCACGATCAGCGCCCCGCCCGCCTCGGGACCGCCCCCCTCGGGACCGCCCGCCTCGGAACCGCCGTCCTCCGGACCGCCGTCCTCCGCGAAGCCGACGAACTCCGCCGACTGCGGCTTCCCGCCCAGCGAGCGGTACACCCGGGCCCGCTCGCCCAGGTGCGGCCGGTCGTCCGTGCGCACGGTGACCAGCGGGCGCGGGCTGGGCCGCCTGCCCTCGCTGTACGCCATGGTCACATCGGTCACCTCGCCCGCGAACGCCTCCCCGGCCAGCCGCCGCCCCGCCATGACCAGCGGGTCGTCCAGCGCCTCCTGGGCCTCCAGCCGGGCCTGCTCGCGCTCGCGGGTGGCCAGCTTGTTCGCGGCGGTGACCGCGTCGTCGCGGCGCGGCTGCGGCGGTTCGCCGGCCAGCACCCGGTCGCGGTGACCGGTGAACGACCAGCGGTCGCGCGTCCACCGCTCCGCCACGTGCCCGCCCTCGGGCAGCGTCCGCAGCAGGTCCAGACCGTCCCAGACCTTCTCCCACGTGGGGCGCGTGCACTGTTCGACGAGTGCCCGTATGTGCCGCTCGGCCGCCGTGAGGGCGCCGAGCCGGTCGTCCGCCTCCAAGCCGTCCTCGGCGGCGGCGAGCGCGGTACGGGCGCGGTCGTAGCGCTCGATGGCGGGGGCGAGCAGCTTGTTGTCGAACGCCGGGTCGGTGGCCGGGCCCGCGGGCGGGCACTCCAGCTGGCCGGCCGCGTCCCGCGCGAGCTCCGCGCGCAGTGCCGCCTCGGCGCCCGGGACGCCCACCGGCGGGGTGATCCACGCCAGCAGCGCCCCGAGGTGCTGGTCCTCCAGGCTGGACTGGCCGGTGGTCCAGTGCCGGGCCAGCACATCGCTCAGCGCCAGCAGCAGCGAGGAGCCGGGCACCCGGGCCCGCTCCCCGAAGTGGGTCAGCCACCGTCCCAGCAGCGGCACCCTCGGCGGCGCCGGGTGCGGGGCCTCGGGGTCCTGTTCGGCGGTGCGCCGGAACCGCGTGGAGCGTCCGAGCAGCCGTACGAAGTCGATGCCCGCGCGGCTCGGCACGATCAGCTGGGGTGCGTCCGCGCACAGCTCGACCTCGACCTTGACCCGCTTGCCGGTCTCCGGGTCGGTCTCGCTGCGCTCGGCGGCCTCCACGGTGTCGGCGTAGGAGTCGATGTACGGGAGGATCACATCGGCCAGTTCGGCCAGGAACGCGAACCTGAGGTCCCGGTCGCGCGGCTGCGGCACGGCCAGCAGCCGGGGCGCGTCCCGGTCGGTGCCGATCAGCGCGCCCAGCGGGGCGCCGGCCTCACCGGCGGTGGTGAGCGGCACGAACACCAGCGGACGCTCGGCGACATGCCGGTGGCGGACGGTCGCGGCGGGCCGGGCGCGACCGTCCCGCACGGCCTCCAGCCGGGCGAGGGTGGCGATCAGCGACACGCCGCCTCCCGGTGGTCCCCGTGGTCGTGGTCCCGGTGGGCGTGGTCCCTGGGGGCCGGGCGGCCGCCGAGTGCGTCCTGGTGGCCGCTCAGCGCCTCCGCCCGCAGCCGTGCCGCCCTGCGCAGGGCGGCCACGGCCGGGTCGTCGGGGTCGCCGGCCTCGCCGTGCGCCGCCGCCAGGACGTCCTCCACCGTGGTCAGGCCGCCCAGTTCGGCGCGGACCGAGCGGCCCAGGGCGGTCACGGCGCCCTGGTCGCGGGAGCGTGCCCGGCAGTGGAAGGCCAGCTCGCAGGCGGCCAGGCACTCGGGCGCGTAGGTCGCCGGGACCGCCTCGACCGCGGCCGTCAGCTCCTCGGCGGGCAGCTCGGGGGAGAAGCACACCCCCTCGGGGAGGGTGTCGGCGATGTCCTGGATGCGGGTCAGGCGCGCCAGCTGGCGGGCGGTCACCGCGCGCTGTTTGCGCACGTCCACGGCGGAGGCGGTGGGCAGGTTGGAGAAGTCCTTGGGGCACACCAGCAGCACCCGGTGCCGCACGCGCGGGACAGGCGCCCCGTCCTGGTCGGAGATGTCCCGGGCGATCCGGGCGGCGACGTCCTCCAGCGCCAGCACGTACACCGCCGCCTGGCGCGCCGCGGCGCCGACCTTCGCCGGGTCCGCGGAGCCGTCCAGCATCGGGAACGACTTGATCTCCACGACCGTCCAGCTGCCGTCCGGGTGCACCGCCACCGCGTCCGGCTCCAGGTAGGCGGGGGAGCCGGCCACCTCCAGGGCGAGCATCGGGTGGTCCAGCAGCGTCCAGCCGCCCGCCGCCGTCGCCTCGCGCAGCGCCATCGCCGTACGCTCCGCGCGTCCCTCGGGGCCCGCGGCGGTCAGGTCCGGGAGCTGGGCCTGACGCGGCGGCTCCGCGCCCGGGTCCAGCCGCTGGTGCGCCAGCCGCAGCAGCTCCGCACCGCCGTCGGCCTTGACCCGCGCCTCGAACGCGTTGCCCCGCATGAAGGCGAACTGGGACTGGCCGAACGCCGAAGGCGACCCCAGCGCGCCCGCCAGCGCCGCCTTGTCCACGCCCGCGCCGTCCAGGATCGCGCGCCGCCTGCAGCCCGGGTTCGCGGCCAGCGCCGCCAGCGCGCGGGCGTCCAGCGCCCGGGCCGGCACGCCGGGGCCGCGCAGCTCAGCGAGCCGGTGCCGGAGCGCCGTCCCCCGCGTCCTGGGAGGAGGCACCCGGCTCGGCTCCGGAACCGAACCGTGCTTCGCGCTGCCGTGGAATTCGCTCACCCGCCGAAGTCTGGCATCCACCACTGACAATCGGGGAACCCGCGGCGCTCGTGCGCCATGCGACGGCCGGGGCGCGGGCCGCCAGCGCCGCCCGGGCCCGGTCCATGCCCCGCATCAGGTACGGCGCGAGCAGCAGCCCGACCACCATCGCGGCCACGCCCGCCACCGCGTCCAGGAAGTAGTGGTTCGCGGTGCCCATCACCACCAGCGCGGTCAGCAGCGGGTAGGCGACGCCGGCCGTCTTGGCCCAGCGCGTGCCGCCGTGGCGCCACAGCATGATCCCGCACCACAGCGCCCAGCCCACGTGCAGGCTCGGCATGGCCGCGTACTGGTTCGTCATGCCGCCCAGGCCGCGCGGTGCGCTGGCCTCGCCGCCCCACCAGCCGTACGAGCTGTAGTGGGCCATGGTGTCCACGAAGCCGTGGTCGGGGGAGAGCAGCCGGGGCGGGCAGGTCGGCAGCAGCGTGAAGCCGATCAGCCCGATGAAGGTGGACCCCATCAGCCAGGTGCGGGCCGCGCGGTAGTGCGCGCTGCGCGTCCGGAACAGCCACACCAGGATCGCGGGCGTCACCACGTAGTGCAGTGAGGCGTACCAGAAGTCGGCCGGGACGCCGAGCCAGGGCTCGCGGGTGAACAGGCGGTTGAGCGGGTGCTCGGCGTTGAGCCGCAGCAGCTTCTCCAGGCGCAGGATCGCCAGTCCGTGGTCGACGGCGCTGGAGACGTCACCGCGGGCCAGCAGCCGGCCCGCCGAGTAGCAGCCGTACACCAGCAGGATCAGCGGCAGCTCCGTCCACCAGCGCAGCCGGGTCCGCGGGGCCGCCTCGGTGCGTGGTGCCGGTGCCTCCGTCTGCGGCATCCGATGCCCCTCCCCGTTCTCGTCGCTCTTGTCGGTGCTGCGGCTCCCGGTGATCTCCGGTGGTGTCCGGCCGGTCGTGCCACTTTACGGTGTATGCGCCCGCCCTCATGGGGCGCCCCGGCCCTCAAAGACGCAGAGATCGACCCTCGGGTTGCTCCCGCCAAGGGTGCGCGATGATGGAAGGGTTCCGCCTGAAGATCGTACTTTTTCCCGGAAGGCTCCCCATGGCACCGCGCATCCTGCTGGCCCGGCACGGACAGACAGAGTGGTCGCTGTCCGGCAAGCACACCGGCAGGACCGACGTCCCCCTCCTGGAGGAGGGCCGGCGCGGCGCCAAGCTCCTCGGCGAGCGGCTGCACCGGCCGCCCTTCGACGGCCTGCCCGGCGTCGAGGTCCGCACCAGTCCGCTGTCCCGCGCGCGTGAGACGTGCGAACTGGCCGGCTTCGGTGACCGCGCGACGCGCTGGGACGCGCTCGTGGAGTGGGACTACGGCGCCTACGAGGGCCTCACGCCGCAGCAGATCCAGGACGAGCGGCCGGGCTGGCTCATCTGGCGCGACGGCGTCCCCGGCGGAGAGACGCTCGCCGAGGTGACCGCCCGCGCGGACCAGGTGGTGGCCTGGGCCCGGGCCGAGGACCGTGACGTGCTGGTCTTCGCCCACGGGCACATCCTGCGGTCGATCGGGGCGCGCTGGCTCGGGCTGCCGCTGGACTTCGCGGCACGGATACGGCTCAATCCGACGTCGCTGTCGGTGCTGGGGTGGGCGTACGGGGAGCCGGCGATCGAGAGCTGGAACGATCTGGGGCACCTGGTCCCTTAGCGACCGGTGCCCGCGGGCGCTGCGGGTGGGCGAATGCGCCTGCCCCGCTCGGAGGGTGCCGCCGCCCCCACCCGTGCCACCGTGCGGCCGTATGCCCGCGACAG